>NZ_KB913017.1:0-300000 GCF_000383975.1 Natronorubrum tibetense GA33
GAGTGTTTAGTCTTTGCAGTCGATGCCTGCAATATTCACGAGGGATATCCAACCCCCGATACTCTGGAGCTGACTCGTCTCCTACTGATCTACACTACGGGACTGTCACCCTGTTTCGTGCTCTATTCCAAGAGACTTCCTGCAGATGGTCAGAGAGTGATCGTCAGTCCGAACACCACATTGCCCGTAAGGGCTTCGGTTTGGACTTCATCGCGTTCATTCGCCATTACTAACGACATCACATTCGTTTTCTTTTCCTGTCGATACTAAGATGTTTCAATTCTCGACGTTCCCCATTGCGCGAAGCAATTGCGGTGGGGATTCCCATTCGGAAATCCTGAGTTCTTAGCCTCCGTGCGGCTCCCTCAGGCTTATCGCAGCTTGGCACGTCCTTCTTCAGCTCTCAAGCCGAGCGATCCACCAGCTGGCACAGTAGCCACGTTCATCGGATCTGAATTGCAACGGAAGTTGTAATTCAAGAGTGACCCGGGAACGGGTCCAGTGGACGCCTGGACTACACGTACACACGGTCTCATCTGCACGCCGTAGACGCGGCATGCATTAACCCTTCCCAGCCACGTTTACACGGGCTGGTGCATCGGTTTTCGTTCGGATTAGATCAGAATCGCTTGCCCCACTTAAGGGGCACGATTCGATCGCCTCCGAGTGATGGACCCACAGGGATTCGAACCCTGGGCATCCTCCTTGCAAAGGAGGCACTCTACCACTGAGCTATGGGCCCACGTCCACACAAAGTGGACACGAGACGAAAGCGTTAGCCTTGGTAGTTCTAAGGTGCCCGATCGGCCAACGGTTGGGTCGATCGAACGTGGAGTGTGTGGCGTAAAACGCCACACGAAAGGTGGGTCAGGCCATCGGCCTGATCCCGGTCTGTGGAGGTGATCCAGCCGCAGATTCCCCTACGGCTACCTTGTTACGACTTAAGCCCCCTTGCGAAGCCCAGATTCGACCTGGGAATCCAGGCCTCATCCGGACCTCACTCGGGTGCTTTGACGGGCGGTGTGTGCAAGGAGCAGGGACGTATTCACCGCGCCCTTCTGAGGCGCGATTACTACCGAATCCAGCTTCATGAGGGCGAGTTTCAGCCCTCAATCCGAACTACGACCACGTTTCGGAGATTAGCGTCCCCTCTCGGGGTTGCATCCCACTGTCGTGGCCATTGTAGCCCGCGTGTCGCCCAGCACATTCGGGGCATACTGACCTACCGTTGCCCGTTCCTTCCTCCAGTTTGGCACTGGCAGTCCTCTTAATGTACCCAGCCACCACAAGGGTGCTGCTGGCAATTAAGGGTGCGGGTCTCGCTCGTTGCCTGACTTAACAGGACGCCTCACGGTACGAGCTGACGGCGGCCATGCACCTCCTCTCAATGGCTCAGGTAAGCTCATCACACTGACCGTCACTGCACATTGTCGATGCTGGTGAGATGTCCGGCGTTGAGTCCAATTAAACCGCAGGCTCCTCCGGTTGTAGTGCTCCCCCGCCAATTCCTTTAAGTTTCATCCTTGCGGACGTACTTCCCAGGCGGTCTGCTTCTCGGCTTCCCTACGACACACCACAGGCTCGTAGCCTGTGGCACATCTAGCAGACATCGTTTACAGCTCGGACTACCCGGGTATCTAATCCGGTTCGTGACCCGAGCTTTCGTCCCTCACCGTCGGATCCGTCCTCCAGAGGCGCTTTCGCCACCGGTGGTCCGTCCAGGATTACGGGATTTCACTCCTACCCCAGACGTACCCCTCTGGTCTTCCGGTCCCAAGCCACACAGTTTCCACCGGACGCCTGCTCGTTAGGCGAGCAGATTTCCCGATAGACTTGCGCGGCCAGCTACGGACGCTTTAGGCCCAATAATAGCGGTCATCACTCGTGCTGCCGGTATTACCGCGGCGGCTGGCACCGGTCTTGCCCAGCACTTATTCCACCACCACCTTACGGTGGTGAAAAGCGAGGACTATATGCCCTCGCACTCGGAGTCCCCTTATCGCACTGGCGTGCAGTGTAAAGGTTTCGCGCCTGCTGCGCCCCGTAGGGCCCGGTATCTTGTCTCAGATACCGTCTCCGGGCTCTTGCTCTCACAACCCGTACCGATTATCGGCACGGTGGGCCGTTACCCCACCGTCTACCTAATCGGCCGCAGCCACATCCTATGGCGCCGGAGCGTTTCGGATTCTCTGCAGTTCCAGCGGGAGAATCGTATCCAAGATTAGCCTCAGTTTCCCGAGGTTGTCTTGGTCCATAGGGTAGTTTGGCCACGTGTTACTGAGCTATCTGCTACGAGTCTAAACTCGTACAACTAGCATGGCTAAATCGGACTCCAATAGCAATGACCTCCGGCAGGATCAACCGGAATGCTATATTACTCCCGACCTTGTGGTCGGGAGGGTTCATTTGGCGGTGAATGTAAATTCTTGTACACACTCACACATAAATGGGTCCACGTTCGGCGACCTCAGACCGACGACCGGTCGAGCGTCACCGAACTACCAAGGCTAACATCAGATCCCTTCTGTACGGCGGACCGCAGGGGAAGGATCCTCATTTCCTTCGGATCTATTCGTAGGCCATCCGGGGTACATAACCCCTTCGGACTGCGAGTGATCCAAGACGACGGGACGAATCCAACGCCCCGTCGAACACATACTATCCGAATTCCCTCGTACACTTAAGGGCATCGGATCGAAACCACCGCCGGAAATCGCATCCGGAGGGAGGTTTTGCGTACCATACAGTAGGTGTCCCGATTATATAAGGACAGCGTACTGTTACGCCGGTTCGTCGGCGTCAGTAGCGCTCGATCCGAGTACCCGTACGGAAGCGTGTCGATTCGACCGACGAACTCCGACGAGAGACGGATAGTGTACCTACCTCCGCGCCGGAATACGGCCGGAGGGAACGCAGCGAGATTCGCCGCGTCGTTCGCATTACATTCGAAGTCCGGGTTCGTACATAAGGCCGTCGTCTCGAGTGCCGTTTGTCCCACGTTACTCCGTCTCGCTATTTGCTCAAGGCGGGAGATCTGAATCCACCGGCTACGGCCGTTCCGAGGCCCGATCAGACGACTGATCGATTCCGGCGAGACCGAAGAGAAGTCGCTTGCAGCCGAGCAGTAGTTCCCGAAGGACGGGCGCACCATCGTAGAGCCAGAGGAGGAACGCGAAGCCGGCCATCCCGACCTGTATCCAGAGGTACGTCGAGAGATCGCCCGCGATGAGATCACTCGAGTATCGGTTGAACAGCAGGAAGAACTGATCGACGAACCCCTGCTCGTGTCCCTCTGCGCTGACCGTCTCGACCGGCCAGAGCATGATCGCAGGCTGGTAGACGCCTTCACGAATGTAGGCGTCGAACACGTCGGAGGGCAAGTGCACCAGGTAGCCGAGACCGAACGCGATACCAGTGCGTGGTCGTCCTGCCGAGCGAGCGATGAGACCGACAAGGATCGACAGCGGAACGGCGAAGAAAATCGAGTGACCGATCGCGTAGCCGGCGTCGAAGACGCCGTACTCCCACGCCAGGGGCTTGTCGATGATATCCGGAAGGACGGACGCGAACACGACCGCGAACGCCTCGAGTCCACCGGGCGAGTCACGATAGATCACGTGACAGAACAGCGAATAAACGAGATAGCCGACGATCGCGTGTTCCCATGGCCACATACTCCGGACGTGCGGTGGGCGGTGAATAGTTATGCAGCGCTTGTCGCCGATCCTGCTGCGTGATAGTCCGAGATGTGGATCGGTCTCGTGTACCAGACGCGGAGTCCAATTCGGCGAGTGGTTCGGGCAGCGATAACACACGACGTAGTAAAGCGGAAACGGTTCGGAGCGGTAGCAGTCGGTTACCCCTCGTTGCCACCGTCGTAATACGAGTGTTACGTCAGTCTCGGACCGGACAGGCCGTTTCGAACGAGCCACGACCGATACGATTTAGCGGCGAGCGTCGAATACGCAGATATGGATCGAGAAGGGTTCGTCAAACTCTCAGTCATCGGGATCGGACTCGTGGTGTTGAGTTTCTTCGTGCGCGGATTCAGTCAGCTCGCCCTGGGTCGAGATGTCGCGGAGATGTTACAAGCACCCTTTGCAGTCGCCGGCTTCTGTATCGTGGTCTATCTATTCATCAGGGCAACGCTCGACTTCGCGGGTATCTGGGAAGTCGAGAACGGTGAGGCGTAACGCCGATCGTTTGGGAGCCATCGTCGAGGCCAACGGAAGGAAACCGTTTTTCGCACACCGAACGAACGCGAGGGTATGACAGTACCCGTGCGGGCACTCCCCGACCTCGGACCGGCCGACCGAGCCGCCTTCTTCGATCGGGACGCCGGTATCGAGGCGGTCAGCGGAGACGTACAGGAGATCGTCGACCGCGTTCGCGAGGAGGGTGACGTCGCCGTCCGCGAGTTCACGAGCGAGTTCGACGGCGTCGAACTCGGGAACATCGATATCACGGACACGTGCGAGCGCGCGTACGATGATCTCGAGGACGAGCTCCGCGAAGCGATCGAAACGGCCGCGGCGAACGTCAAGGAGTTCCACGAGGCACAACGCCCCGAAGACTGGCGCGACGAGTTCGGCCCCGGCCGAGAACTCGGCCGCCGGTTTCGTCCAATCGATCGCGTCGGCGTCTACGTCCCCGGCGGCTCGGCCGCCTACCCCTCGAGTGCGATCATGGGGATCGTGCCGGCGGTAGTCGCGGGCGTCGATCACGTCTCGGTCGTGACGCCGCCAGCCGACGAGATGAACCCGGCCACGCTGGGGGCGATCCACGCTGCGGGTGCCGACGCGGTCTACAGCGTCGGCGGCGCACAGGCGATCGCCGGACTCGCCTACGGAACCGAGACGATCACGCGCGTCCGGAAGATCGTCGGTCCCGGAAACAAGTGGGTCACGGCGGCGAAGGCCGCTGTTCGAGGCGATGTCGAGATCGACTTCCTCGCGGGACCGAGCGAGGTCGTCGTCGTCGCAGACGAGACCGCGGACCCGGAACTCGTCGCGAGCGAACTGCTCGCACAGGCCGAACACGACCCGAACGCGTCGGTCGTCGCCGTCACGGCGGATGACGACACTGCCGAGGCGATCGCCACGGCCGTCGACGAACAGGGTACCGCGCGCGAGCGCGAAGATGTCATACGTGACGCACTCGAGAACGACGCGAGCGGCGTGCTCCTGGCGCGATCGATGAGCGAGGCGATCCTCTTTACAGAGGAGTACGCGCCGGAGCACCTCGCGATCATCGCCGAGGACGACGAGTCGCTCCTCGAGCGGATCGACAGCGCGGGCAGTGTCTTCCTCGGACCAAATACGCCGGTCGCGGCGGGCGATTACGCCAGCGGAACGAACCACGTCCTCCCGACCAACGGCGGCGCACGCGTCACCGGTGGGCTCTCGGTCGAAACCTTCCTGCGATCGACGACGGTTCAGCGACTCTCCGGAGAGGGACTAGCCGACATCGGCAAGACGGTTACGACGCTCGCGGACGCCGAGGGACTCGAGGCCCACGCGGCGAGCGTCCGGCGGCGACTCGAAAAGCGAGACGAAACGTAGCTCAGTCCCGTCGTGAGAGCGGATACTCACGGGATCTATAACCTAGCTTTACGGTACTCGACGTAGAAGGGCGTGTCGTAATGCCACGGCGTGAGCGTGAGAGTGAGCCAGTGGTCGACCCGACCGATAGGCGCATCCTCGAGCGGAACTACGATTACGCACAGAAAAACGTGCGACTGCTCTCGATGTGGTACGAGTGCGAGCCGAAACGGATGCTCAAACTGCTCGCGGAGTACGATATCGAACTGTCACGAAACGACAAACGACAGTTCGGGACGTACTATCAGTCGGTACAGCGGCACGTAAACGCCTACGGCGAGTAGCGACGTGACGGATGCTGTCCGATGGATCGTGAGCGTAAGGTGTGGGATCGGTGAGTGACTGGGGTGGTCGATGGCGTCACAGTTAACACCGTCGCGACAGAAGGGATACGCATGAGCACGGACAGCATGGATGGTGGCGACACGGAGACGCGCCCGCAGATCGAAGTAACCGAGGAGGCGGCCGAGCAGGCGCTCGACTTGCTCGAGAGCGAAGGACTCGACGCGACCGAAGCGGGGCTTCGGCTCTTCGTCCAACAGGGTGGCTGTGCGGGACTCTCGTACGGGATGCGCTTCGACGACGCCCCGGACGGCGACGATACGATCTACAACCGCCACGACCTGCGCGTCTTCGTCGACCCGGCCAGCCTGAAGTACATCGAAGGCAGCATCCTCGACTTCGAGAGTGGGCTACAGGCGGAAGGGTTCCACGTGGAAAACCCGAACGTCGTCAGCGAGTGTGGCTGTGGCGAATCGTTCCGGACGTAACGTCGGCTCTTGCCACCGTTCGCCGTCCGTCGATTCTTTCCCAGACCAGCTTCATAGCGGCGCGTTCAGCTCGAAAAACGCTAAACGTCTACGAACGCGAGTGGAATCGCCTCGAGTCGAGAGGCGGTACTCGAGCCGATTCAGAAACCGATTCTCTACTCGAGCAGCCGAAGAGTTACTCAGACGGTTTGCTGTGAGCCATTTCCGGCGGGACCGCAGGACGGATCGCGGCCCCACCGGTACATCGTTACAGCAACCCGTTCAGTCCTCGAGCTGGAACGCGACGGTGACTTCCGCTTGATACTCTCGGTCGTCGGCGCTCGCGACTTCGACTCCCAGTTCGTCGACTTCGATCCAGTGGACGTTCTCGAGGGTCGCCTCGGCGCGGTCGATCGCGTCGTCGGCCGCGGCGTCGAAACTCTCCGAACTCGTTCCGATCAGGGTAATCTTCTTGAAGACCATTGCCCGTATGGGTACGGTCCGTGTCCTCTTCAATGTATGGCTAGTGACACCAATTCACACTGGTTTTGATACGAGCGGCGACAGCGGTACGATCGGTCAGTGCCGGCCCGTAGATCGGGAGCACGGCCGGATCCGACCGCGTTGCGGAAGCTGTCGGCAACCGAAGAGGTGCGTGAACGTTTTTGAGGGTTCCGGCCACACACTCCCCCATGGCAGATGCAGACGGTTCGATCGACGTGTCGGAGATCGGTGAACTGACGCCGCCAGATCGGACGCTGATGGGACCCGGACCGAGCGACGTCAACCCTCGAGTGCTGCGGGCGATGTCCACACCGCTCGTGGGCCACCTCGACCCGTCGTTCGTCGAGATCATGAACGAGGTCCAGGAGTTGCTGCGCTATACGTTCCGGACCGACAACCAGTGGACGATTCCCGTCTCGGGAACCGGCTCCGCTGCGATGGAGGCCGCGATCGGAAACGTGGTCGAACCGGGCGACACCATGCTCGTCCCAACGAACGGCTACTTCGGCGGCCGTATGGCCTCGATGGCCCGCCGCGCCGGTGGCGAGGTCGTCGAGGTTGACGCCCCGTGGGGCGAACCGCTCGAGCCGGCCAACGTCTCCGATGCTCTCGCCGACCACGATCCCGACGTGTTCGGCTTCGTCCATGCGGAGACCAGCACGGGAGTGCTCCAGCCCGACGTCCCCGAACTCACGGCGGCGGCCCACGACCACGACGCCCTCGTCATCGCCGACACCGTGACCTCGATCGGCGGGGTCGAGTTGCGCGTCGACGAGTGGGACATCGACGTCGCCTACGCCGGCCCACAGAAGTGTCTCTCCTGTCCGCCGGGTGCGAGCCCGCTGACGCTCTCGGACGCCGCGATGGAGAAGGTCCTCTCGCGGGAAGAAGAGTCCCGTTCGTGGTATCTCGACCTCTCCCTGCTCGAGGGCTACTGGGGTGACGATCGATCCTACCACCACACCGCGCCGATCACGAACGTCTACGCGCTTCGAGAGGCGCTCCGTCTCGTAGCCGAAGAAGGAATCGAGGCCCGCTGGGACCGCCACGAGCGACTCGCGGGTGCGCTGAAAGCCGGTATGGAAGGGATGGGCCTCGAGATGAACGCTCCCGACGCGTACTGGCTCCCGAGTCTGAACGCCGTCCGCGTTCCCGACGGGATCGACGACGGCGAGGTCTGTGCCGAACTGCTCGAGCGCTACGATCTCGAGGTCGCGAGCGGCCTGGGCGATCTGGACGGCGAGATCTTCCGGATCGGCTGTATGGGCTACTCCGCGCGTCCGGAGAACGTCATTTACGTCGTGACGGCGCTGGGTGACGTCCTCGAATCGATGGGTGCGGACGTCGATCCCGGTGCCGGCGTGTCGGCGACTCGAGACGCGCTATAAAAAGAACTGAACGGAACGCTTTTTCGCTCGTTACGCCGACACTCGTGGTCCTGGCGGGGCTCGTTCGACCTGATAGTCGTCCCCGTCGACGACGATGATAGCCCACTCGTAGTCCGGATCCACGCTGTTGAGCTTGGTCTCGATTTCGTCGGCGTCCTCCGGCTGGGCGACGAAACAGTGGAACTGTCCCGGTTGGGACGGGAGCTCTCCTGTCTCGAGGACGGTGTTTACCTGAACGGCCTTCCACTCGCGTTCGGCGCGGAACGTCGGGCCGTTGCCTTCGACGGTGTACCCAAGCTCTGCGAAGATCGACCTGGCCTGCTCGACGAGTCGCATGTTAACAGGACCCATTCATAGCTACGTACGAGGGCATCCGTCATAAATGTTGGTGCGTCACAAGAAGTTGCCCGTTCATCCAAACTAACTGGATTTATTTCGCGACGAGACGATACAATCGACCAGTGTATCAGTGTATTAGTGGACGTAAATAGGCTGTTACTGGCGATACACACTGGTTTGCCGGCGCGAGAGAGGAACGCGACAAATTGCACGAAACGGAGGGGTGAATCAGCGGATTTCGGTGCGGGCGTCGTGGTCGGTATCAGACGCCGTTATTCGTGGGCGGCATCCCATTCGGTCGGCTTCCGGAAGTTCCCACACTGGTTGCACTTGATACGGCCCATCGAATCCATCGCGTTGTCGAAGCTCTCGCAGTTCGTACAGAACCAGCCGTACCGGCTGTCGGCGTCTCGAGACTCGTACGCGATGAGAAACGGTCCCTTCGATCCCCTGTCGCCGTCCGTCTCCGACACGTAGACGGTCGCTCCGTCGTCGGTGGACAGTGTTTGCATACACGCGTGTATCCGCGCACGTGATAAATGATTGTCTGTCCCGTCCCAGCGTCCCCGGACCGTCTGTGCCGTCGTGGCGGCCGCGAGAACTATCCGCGCGACCGATCTCGGCCAGTATATGACATGTGTTCACAATAGTGACTATCCTAACTGAAAGGTTTACCCGGCAGGGAGTCGTTCGTTCGGATAATGTCGCTGGTCGTGGTTCCCGTTCGGTATCCGTTGTCAAAGCACTCTCGTCGAACGCTCGAGCGCGCGATCGAGGTCGCGCGCGAGCGTGACGCGTCGTTGACGGTCTTGCACGTTGATCTCTACCAGAACGGGAAGAAAGTGACGCGAATCGACCTGAAAACCGCCGTCGAGAACGTGTTCGGACGGCTCGAGAACGTTCGATACGTCGTTCGGACCGGCTTTCTCGTCGAGGAGAGCATCCTCGACGAAGTCGCGGCGGAAGGTGCCGACGCCGTCGTCATCGGCAGTCAGCAGGCGAGCCGGTTACGCCGGATCTTCCGTCGGTTTACCGACAACCCGAACATCGACCAGTACCTCCGGACCCACCTCGAGTGTGAAGTCATCACGGTCGAGAGCGCGACGGCCTGACCGCGAGGTCGAATCGCTTACGACGTTCTCCCGGCGTCACGCACCACGAACACCGGAACCGAGGCGTTGTCGACTACCCGCTCCGAGACGCTCCCCAGCGAGGTGACTTTTTCGCGGGCGCTCTTTCCGCGGGTTCCGATCACGATCAGATCGATGCCGTGCTCGTCCGCGTACTCGAGGATCGTTTTCGACGGCGTCCCTTTCCTGACGTCGGCTTCGGTCTCGAGACCGTGCTCCGACGCCTGCCCCGTGACGGCGGCGACGGCGTCCCGGCCCTCCTCCTCGAGCGATCGCTCGAGATCGGGACTCGTCTCGTCGGTTGCGGCGGCGGTAATCCGACTGTCGACGACGTACAGGCCGTGGACCGTCGCGTCGTTGTCCGCAGCGATTGGCAATCCGTGAGCCAGCGTCTCGTCGATCGTCTCGCTCCCGTCCGTCGGAATGAGGATATCGTCGTACATCTGTTCCTGTCCGTAGGCTTGGCGAGGAGTTCAAATAAAGGGTGCCCACGATCTCGGACAGTGGGAGGACGGCGTCGAACCGGCGAGAGCGCTGCGACCGAGTCAGGGGTGAGGCAAGCGCATGCAATCGTTACTGTTCGGTCTCGTCTCCGCCGTCAGCTTCCGTCGCTTCCCCGGGTTGGTCCGCCGGTTCAGCGGCTGACTCCAGCCAGTCGGAGTCGGGACCATCGACGGCCAAGCGACCGATACCGCTGTGTTCGTCGAAGACGTGGTGTCGATGCGGGTACGCGAACTCGACGTCCATATCGGCGAATCGCTCGAAAACTGCGGCCTGCACGTCCGACTGCGCGACGCGCTGTTTGTAGGGATGTTGGACCCAGAACCGCAGATCGAGTGTGATACCGTCGTCGGCGTACTCCTCGATCGTACAGAGCGGCGCGGCCCCGTACCGCGCGCTCCCGATTCGGATGTCCGGACCGCCGGAGATGACGGTGTCGACGGAGCGGGCGGCCCGTTCGGCCTGCCGCCGTGCGGCCTTGAGGTCGCTGTCGTACGTGATATCGAACGTGACGCCGATTCGGGTGCGCTCGTCCTCCGCGGAGTAGTTGATTACGTCGCGTTCGTGAATTTCGGAGTTCGGGATAACGATGAACGTGTTCTGGAGGGTGAAGATCTTCGTGTAGCGGATTGTGATATCCTCGACGAAGCCCTTGTGGCCCTCGTCGGTGACCTCGATCATGTCGCCGATCTCGTAGGGCCGGTCGGCGAGCACGAAGAAGCCGTTGACCAGACTCCCCACGAGCGGGGCGAGGACGACCGCGATCACGGCCGAGATGACGGTCACGGAGAGGAGAATCTGCGTGTCGCCGACGCCGAGGATGGTGGCAGCGATAACCGCCGCGACGAGCAAGACGGATATTCTGACGCCGCGCAGGACGGTCCGCGTAACGCTGGGACGTTCGATCCGACGAGCGATGGTCCGCCCGGCGACGCGGACGACGAGTTTCGAGAGGTACCAGCCGACGACCAACACGAACGTGGCGAGGACGAACTGGACGACGAGACCGGGAGGGTCGTACGGGAGGACACTCTGGACCTCCTCAGTCGCCGTACTCTCGTTCATCTGCAGTACCCCGCGCATGGCAACACACTCAGTCGCGGAGTGGTTAAGGGTTCTGACCTTCACACACGGCGTGAGAGACGGTCGCTCGCCGTACCAGAACACAACCCGATTTCGAAAATAGGTGCTACTCAAAGTATAATAAATCATTTAGTCGTCGGGAGCGTACGGACGGCTATGGCACCAGACGAACTTCGCTCGACCGTCGAGCAGGTCGGCGATCGGTTCAATCTCGGCGAGTACGAGATCGACGCCTATCTGACCGTCCTCGAGCAGGGACAACTCACGGCCAGCGAGATTGCCGACCGAACCGATATTCCACAGCCCCGCGTCTACGACACCGTGCGCAGTTTGAGCGACCGCGGGCTGGTCGAACTGCGCGAGTCGCGCCCGATGAAGGTCGTCGCGATCGATCCCGACGAGGCCTTCGAGAACGTCCAGAACTCCTTAGCGGAGATGATCGCCGAACTCGAGGCCCGCTACACGGCCCCCGCTCGCGACACGGAGGCCGTCTCCCTCGTGAAATCGCGATCGACGATCCTGCGCTATCTCGAGGAGGTCATCGCCGACGCCGACTACGAACTCTCCCTCTCGCTGACGCCGGACCTGTTGACGCGGTTCGAGGACGATCTGAAGGGTGCCGTCGACGAGGGTGTCAGCGTCGACCTGATCGTCACACCGGGGCATGAGGCGCCAGATCCGAACGAGTTCGACTACCTCGAGATCGCGACGACGGCCCGGGCACGCCGCGGGATCACGACCCCGGTCGTCGCCGTCGCGGACGGCAACTACTCGATGTACGCGACCCAGGACGCGCTGCGTGACGATCAGGACCGGTACGGCGTCATCTTCAACCGCTCGGCGCTCGGCTTCCTGGTCTCGGGCTTTTTCGGCACCGTCCTCTGGACGACCGCCGAACAGACCCTCGGCGAGGACGGGAGCGAACGACGTTACCCCCGAAAGTACGCCTCGATTCGCCGTTGCGTCAAGGACGTCATCGACGAGGGCGGCGAGTTCTACGCGACGATCGAGGGGCGGGACGTCGAAGTCGGCGGCCCGCGCGTCGTCCGCGGACGGATCCTCGACGTCTCGTTCGAGGTCAGCGAGGAAGTCGCGGCACTCACGCTGGAGACCGAGTCGGGCGAAACGGTTACCGTCGGTGGCCGCGTCGCCGCCTTAGAGGACGTCGAGGCCCACGAGATCCACATCGGCCGCAACGAACCGCCCACGATCGACGACGAGTGACCGACCGCGGTCGATCGTGCCGACGCTGGCCGCGATAGCTATGGTCGCAAGAGGTGTCGGACAGGTGCCAGTAATAGCGAGGTAGCAGGGGTTTCGGTAGCTACCGGCAGTGTACAATCGGTGAATACTGAATTCTCGAGAATATGGGTGAGGGTATCCGAACCGAGTAGCGACGGCGAACGCGGTTGCTACGGCTGGTGTGGCGTCCGACACTCGTCGAAATCACCGATGGCCAATTGGTGGACCGTCGACGCCGACGGAACGTCGAATCGAGAATCGTGAGATTTCAGTGTCAATAACAAGGCCGACGTAACCGAAACGATATCGCGACTCTCAGTTTTTATTACACCATTTATTGCCAATATATAAGTCCGATAACGTGGATGGATCACTGGTCATGGGACGCGATACCGCCGGTCGATCAGATCGTTCCCGTCTGAGACGTCGGTCGTTTCTGAAGGCCGCGTCAGCGACGAGTGCGACCGGGGCGGTCGCCATCGCCGGGTGCCTCGGTGGGGCTCGCGAACCGGGGACCGTAGTGATGACCGCTGCCACGGACGTGGAGGGGATCATGTACAGTGACGGAGATGAACCCTCGGTCCAGCAGGCCCTCTGGGATGCCGGACTGGACGAGGACATTCGTGTCGAGATTCAGACGGTCGTCAGCGACTCCGACCAGCGGATGCAGGGAGCCCAGTCCGCGCTGCAGGCGGGTCGTGCCCCGCCCGACATCCACATGATGGACAGCGGCTGGACGATTCCGTTCATCCTTCGGGAACAGACGACCAATCTGGACGAACACCTCTCGGACGACGTCATAGAACGGGTCGAGAACGAGTATCTTCAAGCCATCGTCGAGACGGCCCGACATCCGGAGACGGACGAACTACACGCACTCCCGATGTTTCCCGACCTCGGGTTTATGTTGTATCGACAGGACCTCATCGAGGACGCCGGTCACGATACCGGCGACTGGGCCGACGAACCCCCCTCGTGGGAGGAGTTCTCGACGGCCGTCAGCGACGCGATGACCGAAGGCGACGTCGACTACGGCTTCACGACGCAAGCGGACGCATACGAGGGACTGTCCTGCTGTTCGTTCAACGAGGTGATGACCTCCTGGGGAGGCGCGTACTTCGGCGGCGCTGACAACCTGTTCGTCGCCGGCGATCGGCCGATCACCGTCGACGACGACCACGTGGTGGACGCGATCCGGATGATGCGAACGTTCATCGACGAGGACGATCCGAACGCCATAGAGGAGTACGACGAGATCTGTCCGTCCGCAATCGTCCAGTGGTCCGAACAGGAGTCGCTCGGTCCCTTCCAGGGCGGCAACGCGGTCGCCCACCGGAACTGGACGTTCGCGATGGCCGAAACCGGGTCCGAGGAGGCGTTCGGCGAGGATCTCGGGGTTACGACGATGCCGTACGCGGTCTCGGCAGACGACGCCGAGTTCGACGGTGTCGGCGGGACGACCTCTGCACTCGGCGGCTGGAACCTCGTTCTGAGTCCGTACACGGATCGCCGCGAGGAGGCCGTGCAGGTCCTCGAGGCCTTTACCGACGAGGGGGTAATGCTGACGATCCTGGAACTCGCCGGTTTCCTGCCGCCGATCACCGAACTGGTGACGGAGGCCGACGAGGACGAGATCGGACCGATGGCCCGGTACACGGAACAGATCGAACGGGCCAGCGAGACCGCGATTCCGCGCCCGGTCACCGACGTCTGGCCCGAGCAGTCGGCACTGATCTATCAGGAAGTGAACGCGGCGTTCCGCGGCGCGAAAGCGCCCGACGAGGCGATGGGAGACCTCGCGGAACGTCTCGAGGGCAGCGAACGGGAGGTGGCAGCACAGAATGGCGACTGATACCGACGCCATCACCGGCGGCGAGAGACCGACCGACCGGGATCGGTCCGGAAACGCCGTCATCAACTGGATGGAAAGCCTGAGCGAGGCGGCCTACGCCTACCTGCTGTTGCTTCCGGCCTTTGCCCTCCTGACGCTGATCGCGTTCTACCCGCTCATCTCGACGTTCATCACGTCGCTGCGCGAGGATCGGACGCGAGGGGCGGAACCGCTCGGCGGCTTCGTCGGCATCGACAACTACGTCGACATCCTCACCGGGAACGCGCGACTCGCGAGGCAGTTCCTCGACGTGACGGTGTCGGGATCGTTCCCGTTTCTCGAGTTGGGGACGCCGTTCCTCCAGCAGGCGCTGTTCGTCACCATCGCCTTTGCGGTCATCAGCGTCCTCTTCGAGACCATCATCGGCTTCGGGCAGGCCTACGTCTTAGACCAGGAGTTCCGCGGCCGGCGCTGGGTTCGGGTCGCGATCATCCTGCCCTGGGCCGTGCCCATCGTTATCCAGGGGATGATCTTCTTCCTGATGTTCCAGCCCGAGGTCGGCTTCGGCAGCGACCTCATGCAGTGGCTCGGGGTCTTCGGGGCGAACCCGCTCGCGGACAGTCAGGACGCGTTCATCATCATCCTCGTGGCCGACATCTGGAAATCCTCGGCGTTCATGGCGCTGTTGATCCTGGCCGGACTCCAGAGCGTTGATAGAAGCCTGTACGACGTCGCCCGGGTCGCCGGGGCGTCGCCGTGGCAGCGGTTCAAGATGATCACGCTCCCGCTCGTGATGCCGGCCCTGCTGGTTGCGATGTTGTTCCGGACGATGGACGCGATGCGCGTCTACGGACTGATCGAATCGACAGCCGGCTGTACCACCGTGCCGTCGCTAACCTGTCTCGTCGTCGAGGCGATGTTCGGCGGGACTCGCATCTACGCGACCGCGGCCGCCGTCGCGTTCGCGACCGCGCTGGTCATCGGCCTGATCATCTCGCTGTACGTGGTGTTCTTCCGCGACACCGAGGGAGGACTGTACTGATGACTGACACTCGAGATAGCTCACAGTCGGACGACACTGACGGACGAGAGCACCAAACGAAAACAACCGATTCGCGGGCCGAGCGGTTCCGAACTTCGTCGGCGCTCCGACCCGACGGCGGTCGCGAGACGACGAGCGAAAGCGATCGGGGGGCCATCTTCGAGGGTAGCCAAGACGTGGAACTCGATCGCGGTCCCTTCCAGCAGTGGGCCGCGAACTCGATCGAAAACCCCGAGCGCGTCTACAGAGGGATGTTCTACGTCGCGGCGATCTTCTTCCTCTTTACGACGCTGTTCCCGTTCTACTGGCTGCTCATGGTCGCGTTGACGCCGGAAGGCCAGTTACAGGACATCATCTTCACGCCGAACGGGTTCAACCCCGGTGCCTTCATCGAGGTGTTCCAGACGATCCCGTTCCACTGGTACGTCTTCAATAGCTTCGTCATCGCGACGGCCTCGACGATCCTCGTCCTGATCGTCGGAAGCCTCGCGGGCTACGCCTTCGGGCGACTCGAGTTCCCGGGCAAGACACCCCTGCTACTGCTCGTGCTGGTCATTTCCTTTTTCCCGCCAGCCGCGTTCTTCATCCCGCTGAACGACCTGTTCAACACCAGCTTCTTTATGCTCGAGCCGATCACCGGCGACGGCACCCTCTACAACACGCCGGGGGCGATGGTGTTGCCGCTGTCAGCCATCTTCATGCCGCTCGCGATATTTATTCTGACGACGTTCTACGCCCAAATTCCCGACGGACTCGAGGACGCGGCCCGCGTCGAGGGGACGACTCGACTGGGGGCGCTGTTCCGGGTCATCATCCCGCTGTCGGCACCCGGCGTCGCGACCGCGGGCGTGTTGACCTTCATCGCGGTCTACAACGAGTTCTTCTTCTCGTTCCTGATGACCGACGGCCAGCCAGAGAACTGGGCCCCGATCCTCGAGGGCATTCTCGCCTATCAGGGCCAGTACGAAGTGATGTACCACCTCATGGCGGCTGCGAGTATCATCGGGGTCATTCCCGTCGCGATCCTCGTGGTCGTCGCCCAGGAAAAGATCGTCAGCGGACTCACCGCAGGAGCACTCAAGGAATAACAATGGCACGAGTACGACTCGAAAACATCACGAAACGGTACGGAGAGGAAACGGCAGTCGACGGGATCAGCCTCGAGGTCGAAGACGGCGAATTCGTCACCTTCGTCGGGCCCTCGGGCTGTGGCAAGTCGACGACCATGGAGACGGTTGCCGGACTCACCCAGCCCAGTGAGGGCGACGTGTACATCGGCGACGACAAGGTCACGAAGCTCGCGCCGAAGGACCGGGGCGTCGCGATGGTCTTCCAGAACATCGCGCTGTTTCCCCACATGGACGTCTACGAGAACATCTCCTTTGGGCTGCGGCTCCGGAAGTACGACGACGAGGAGGTCCGGCGTCGCGTCGAGCAGGCCGCCGACATCGTCCAGCTCGAGGGGATGTTAGACCGAATGCCGGCGGAGATGTCCGGCGGGCAACAACAGCGCGTCGGGATCGCCCGCGCGATCGTTCGGAACCCGGACGTGTTCCTGATGGACGAACCGCTCGCCAATCTGGACGCGAAGCTCAGAGTGCACATGCGGACGGAGCTCCAGCGGCTCCACCGGGAGCTCAACGCGACGATCATCTACGTCACGCACGACCAGGCCGAAGCGATGACGATGTCGAACCGAATCGCCGTCCTCAACGACGGCAAACTCCAGCAGATCGCCCCGCCGCTGGTCTGTTACAACGAGCCGACGAACCTCTTCGTCGCGGGCTTTATCGGCTCACCGTCGATGAACTTCGCGGAGGGCCAACTCGACGAAAACGGAGTCCAGACGCCGAACTTCCACATCGAACTGGATCCCGCGACAGTTCCGAACGCGTCGGTCGGCGACGCGGTTACCCTCGGCGTGCGACCGGAAGATGTCCACCTCTCGGCGTACGCCGACTCGTTGAGCCAGCCGACGGCGTCGATCGACGCCCGAAGCGACGTCCTCGAGCCGATGGGCGACGAGGTGTTCGTCTATCTGTTGCTCGCGGAGGACGCGGAGCGAACGATGGACGAGGACCCGGCGTCGTCGTCGGGCCAGTTGCTGATGAGCGTCACGCCCGACACCGATATCGAGGCGGAACAGGACGTCAACGTCGTCCTCGATCGATCGAAGATTCACCTCTTCGACACGGAGACCGGCGACGCGCTCACACACGACATCACCGATCAGTCCGAACGGGAGCCCGGTACGGCCGCGACGGAGGCGGATAGCTAATTACCGTCGTTACGATCTCTCGAGGCGGACGTTCTCTTTCGGAGTCATTGGCTCGCACTGAGCGTCGTTTGGCGATGGAACGAAGGGGAACCAGCCCTCAATTCGATATAGCGGCATTACCTGTATCAGTACGAGAACGAACGACGACTGTGGTGACTGGACGCAAATGAAACCGAATCGAAACGACATCAGAACGGGTATCGTGGGGCTGGGGAACATCGGCCAGTACCACGCGGAGCGACTCGTCGACCACGGCGTCTCGCTCGTTGGGGGCATGGACGTCGCGGCAGAGGCGCGCTCGCGGTTCGCCCGTCGGTACGACGTCGATGTCTACGAAGACCATCACGAACTGTACGACACCATCGACGCCGTGATCATCACGACGCCGAACAAGTACCACGAGGAGTACGCCGTCGACGCCTTCGACCGCGACCTCCACGTCCTCCTCGAGAAACCGCTCGCTCACTCCTTCGAGAGCGCGACGCGGATCGCGGACGCCGCAAGCGACTCTGGCGGCCACTGCATGGTCGGCTTCAACAATCGGTTCGCTAACACGGTGCAGATCGTTCGCAACCGGATCGAACAGGGCGATCTGGGCGAGGTTTCCCACATCGAGGCGAACTACGTCCGGCGCCGCGGGATTCCGGGCCGAGGGTCCTGGTTCACCCGGCGACAGATCGCCGGCGGTGGCGCACTCATCGATTTGGGCGTCCACGCGATCGACCTCGCGCTCTTCTTGCTCGACTACCCCGATGTCAACGAGGTCAACGGCGTCGCCCGCGGGGAGTTCGGCTCGAGCGACGACTACGCCTACCTCGAGATGTGGGGCGAGGACGCCGGCCCGGCCGGATTCGATGTCGACGACTCGGCCAGCGCGTTCATGCGGTGCAAGGAGGATCGAACGATCTCGCTCGAGGTCGCGTGGGCGACGAACCGCCCACCCACCCACGAGTTCGTCGTCCGCGGCACGAAATCTGCCGCACGGTTCGATCTTCTCGAGGGCGATCTCACGTTTCACTCCGCGAGCAAGACCGGTCCCGACCACCTCGAGGATACGTCCATCGAGACGCGCGAGATCGACACCCACTCGCGGGAACAGGAGGTCTTTTTTGACCGTATCGAGCGCGACGCCCCGGACGATCGGAGCGTCGAGCAGGCACTCGCCGTCCAGCAGATTATTGACGCGATCTATCGCTCGAGCGACGAGGGACACACGATCACCGTCGGCGAGTAGTATCGTCTCTTTTCGGGCGCGTTCGGCCGGTTCGAGCGGCACTCGCTTGCAAGTACACGCTTTTCAGCGTCCCCGTGGTACCCACCCACATGAGAGTCGAACGGCCGCTCGTGCTCGAACTCAGCCGTCACGAGGTACCGGTAGGGCGACCGATCGCCGTTCGCGTCCGTGACAGCGGGAATCGGCCGATCGAGGGGGCGGTTATCGAAGCGGGCTCGAAACGCGAACGAACCGACGCTCGGGGCCGATGCGAGATCACGTTCCACTCGCCCGGCTTCTGGAAGCTAGTCGCGAGGAAGTCCTCGACCGAGCGCGTCTCGTACGAACCGGCGGTCTCGCTCGTGCGAGCGATGCCGCGGTCGTCGACGGGCCGGCGGCCACGACGGTCCGGTCCCCCGCGGCTGTAGCTCGACGCGAGACTCGAGTCGCGAGGACGAGCACGGCTGCTCGCCGGCCCTCGTTTTATTTCACCGCCCGTTGACCGTCGGTCCGTATGGATATCGGCGTTCACACCCCACCGTTGGCCGACGAATCGCTCGAGGGCGCGCTCTCGTATCTTTCCGAGATCGGCGTCGACGCGATCGAACCCGGCGTCGGCGGCCACCCCGGAGAGGATCATCTCCCGCGCGAGAAGCACCTCGACGACGACGGTGCCCAACAGGAGGTCAAGAACCTGCTCGAGGAGTACGATATGCGAATCAGCGCCCTCGCAACCCACAACAACCCGTTGCATCCGGACGACGAGCGGGCCGCGGCGGCCGACACCGAACTTCTCGAGGCGATCGAGTTGGCCGCCCAGCTTGACATCGGCGTCGTCACCTGTTTCTCCGGACTCCCAGCCGGCGGACCGAACGACGAGGTTCCAAACTGGATCACGGCCCCCTGGCCGCCCGAACACGACGAGGCGCTGGCCTACCAGTGGGAGCGAGCCACCGACTACTGGGGCGAGATCGAGGCGTACGCCGACGAGTACGGCGTCGATATCGCCATCGAGATGCACCCGAACATGCTGGTCTACGAACCCCACGGAATGGCCCGGCTGCGCGAGGAGACCGGCGACCGCATTGGGGCGAACTTCGATCCCTCACATCTCTACTGGCAGGGGATCACGATCAGCGACGCGATCCGGTATCTCGGCGAGCGCGACGCGATTCATCATTTCCACGCCAAAGATACCAAGATCTACGAGGCCCAGGCCCGCGAGAAAGGTGTTCTCGACACGACGGCCTACGACGACGAGCCGAACCGCTCGTGGCTCTTCCGCTCGGTCGGCTACGGTCACGGCGAATCCCACTGGAAGGATATCGTCTCGACGCTCCGGATGGTCGGCTACGACGGCGCGCTGAGCATCGAACACGAGGACTCCCTGACGAGTTCCCGCGAGGGCCTCGAGAAAGCCGTCGATCTCCTCGAGCGAGCGATCTTCGAGACGGAACCGGGCGAGGCCTACTGGGCGGAGTGATCGAGACGGGAACGGTCAGCCCTCGAACGACCGGCCAAACGAAATGTCCGTCTCGCCGGTGACCGAGCGCTCGGTAACGTCGACGTGCCCGTCGCCGTAAACGGCGACCTCGTACCCCTCGTACTCGAACGTGACGCACGCGTTGGAACGGGCCCCTGACGGCGTCAGAAACAGCCTGTCCAGTGCCGCCGGATCGACGACAGTGTACAGCGGTTCGTACGCCGGTGGCTCGACATCGGTCACGTCGACTCCTTCTCGGGCGGCGACCGCCTCGATCACCGCCTGAGTCGGTACCGCGGCGCGCTCGGGCGGCGACGACGGATCGGATGCGGAGGACATACGCGTAGCATCCTCGCTCGAGCGGATAAGGGTAGTGTCGAACGTAGCTACGTGAAAAAGGCGTTCGATAGCCGCTGCAACACCGGAATACGAACGGTAGCTATCGCCGATTCGTCACTCGATGGGGGATCACTCCGAACTCGTCCCGCGCGCTCGTTCGAACGCTTCGATGGCCCGCTCTCGACGGTCGGCGTGGTCGACAATCGGTGCTGGATACGCCGGCGCGGCGTGCTCGCGGTCGGCCGGATCGAGGTCTTGCCAGCCGTGAATCTCGTCGACCGTCGCGTCGGCGAGTTCGGGAACGTACTCGCGGATGTATTCGGCGTCCGGGTCGTACTCCCGGCCCTGCTTCGTGGGATTGAACACCCGGAAGTACGGTTGCGCGTCGGTGCCGGTCGAGGCCGCCCACTGCCAGCCGCCGACGTCGTTTGCGGTGTCGTGATCGGCGAGTTTCCGCCGGAACCAGTCGTACCCCTCCCGCCAGTCGATCAGCAAGTCTTTCGTCAGGAAGGCGGCGACGAGCATCCGAACGCGGTTGTGCATCCACCCCTCCGCCAGCAGTTGGCGCATTCCCGCGTCGACAATGGGATACCCCGTCTCGCCGGCCTTCCAGGCCGCGAGTTCGTCGGGGTCGTTTCGCCACGGGATCTCGTTCTCGTACCCGCTAAAATTCTCGGTAACGGTTTCGGGGTTGAACGCGAGGACGTGCGCGTAGAACTCCCGCCAGGCGAGTTGGCGCTGAAACGCCGCAACGCTCGCTCGCTGCTCGTCCGTCTCCGCGCGGTCTCGAGCCCGTTCCGTCGCCGCGTACACCTCCCGAACGCCGATCGTCCCCCACTTCAGATGAACGGAGAGCCGCGAAGTGGTGTCTGTGGCGGGAACGTCTCGTTCGTCCTCGTACAGGTAGATATCGTTAGCACAGAACGACTCGAGTCGGTCGCGTGCAGCGTCAGGCGTCACCGTCGGGAGCTCGAGTGTCGCTCCTCGGTCTGAATTCCCCGTCCGCTCGGCTTTCGGCTCGTCGAACCCGAGTTCCGTCGGCGAGGGTAACCGCTCGCCCGAGACGGTCGCGAGGTCGTCCGCGGTCGGTGCAGCTACTGGATCGCGTTTCTCCCGATCCCGCCACTTCTTCCAGAAGTACGAAAACACGGCGTAGTGATCGCCCTCGTTCGGCGTGATCGATCCCGGTTCGTGGTGGATCGCGTCGTGGACGGCCTCACAGTCGACTCCCTCGTCCTCGAGCGCCGCCGTGACCGCTCGATCGCGTTCGGCTGCGAGTCCGCTGTACCCCTCACTCCAGACAACCGTCTCGGCCTCGTAATCGGCGGCAATCCGCGGAATCGCTGCGCTCGACTCGCCGCGGACGACGAGCAAATCGGCGTCCCGCTCGCGGTACCACGCTCGGAGCGCCTCAAGCGCCTCGAGCAGGCACACGACCCTGACCGGCGAGGCGTGCTCGAGGATAGTCGAATCGAGGACAAACACGGGGACGATCGGCTCGTCGTCGACGGTGACGGCGCGGGCGAGTCCGCGGTTGTCGACTCCGCGAAGATCGCGACGGTGCCAGTAGACGACCATACCGTACTCGAGACACCGAACACCGAAAGAATCCGGGTTGCGGCGACCTGGGACTGCCGTCGCTCGCCGCGATCGGGGCCGATTCGTCGACAGCGGACGCTGCCGGTCGGCTACTCCTTGTCGGTGTTGGGCGACTCGAGACGCGTCCCGAAGAATCGGCGAACCGATGCGACGATACCCTCGACCGTGTAGTTGACGGCGATGTAGACGCTGACGAGTGCAAGCAGGGTTCCGGCGACGACGTCGGCAAACCAGTGAATGCCCAGATACATCGTCGAGAGCGAGACGCTGATGGCGAGGAAACCCGAGATGGGAACCCACACCTGATATTTCTCACGAGTTACCCACGCCAGAAAGAAAACCGTCATCGCCAGGGACGTATGCAGCGACGGGAAGACGTTCGTATTCTGGTTGATCTCGTTGGTGAGCGTCCGGGACTGTGGAAACGCCTCGTACAGCAGCCCCTCGAACAGCAGCGGGTCGACGTTTCGCGGCCCGAACGCGATAAAGAGCGTGTAGAAGAGGAGACCGATCGCGTAATTCGCGGTGAACGCGAGCACCAGCATCGACAGCTCCTCCATCTCGTCCAGCGCGAAGTACGCGATGAACGGGAACAACAACAAGAATGCGTAGCCGTAGATGTAAATAAAGACGAAAAACGACGTCAGAACGTCGGTCTGGAACGACTGGAGAACAACCACTGGATCCGTGCCGAACAGCGCCCGGTCGAACTCGAACAGATACGATGTGATGTTGTTCCGAAGCACGTTCCGCTCGAGTCGCTGCACGACGTCCTGTGTCGACCACCGCAGGAGGAGTACGACTGCGAGCGCAGCGAACGGCAGGAGACAGGTCTCGAGTCGCCATCGAAACTCCCGCAGCGCGCCGACCACGTTTCGCGGGCCGACGATGACGAGCGTCGCGGTAACGAGCATCGCTACCACGGCGAGCGTGAGCTCGAACAAGACATCGATGAGAGCCATTCGGTATACTTGTCAAGAGTTTTGTCCCCGAGCCATTAACTCTTTCACAGTTATCCTCACACTGTTCGAATAGAGAAAATATCGGCCTCAGAACGGCCGTTTCGGGCAGCGTGTCGCGAGGCGTCACCGGTACTGAGCGGGAGCTATCGGTTGGACGGCCCTCACTTGAGCAGTTGACCGTCGTCGTAGTTGTAGCCGATATCCTGAAACAGCGGCCGACTCCGTGACGTGTCGACCGACCCGTCGGTGCCGGGAAACGCCAGGATATCGGGATCGGGATCGGCAAACTCGGCGTCGTCGTGCTCCCACGCGTCGTCGTGAATGCCGGCGAGCGACGGCGTGTCCTTCGCTTGCGTGGCAAACCCCTCCAAGACTTCAGAGACGATGTGTTGGCGGTCGATCAATCTCGCACAGACTCGTCGAAAGTTCGGGTTGCCGAGTTCGGCGTGCTGGCTGTTGAAGCCGACCATGTAGAACGCATCGGTCGCCTCCATCGTCGTCGAGACGTTGGATGCATCCCGGATATCTTCGACGGTCCCCGGTGGGATCTCACTCGCCGTCACATCGATCTCGCCGTCGATGAGCAAGTCCCGCATCGCACCCGAGTTCGGAGCGACCTGAAACCGAATCCCTTCGAACCGTGAGAACCCCTCGAGCACCGACGGTCTGTCCGACGTTCCGCGGAAGACGTGGGCGTCGAACGGCTCGAGGACGACCTCGTCGTCCGTCGAAGCGTCCACAAATGCGAACAGCCCGGAACCGATCGGGTTCTCGTTGTCGTGGGTCATCGCCACCGTTTGGCGCTCGGTGAGCAGTTCCGATCGATCGGCCCAGATATGCTCGGGAAGAAGCGGGATCGTCAAGGCTCTCGCCGCAACCGCTCGCGTCGTGTTGGTAAAATAGAGTTCGATCGTCCGGGAATCGACGACGTCGGTCGATTCCACGAGCGTTTGCCGACCTCGGAATCGCGGTGCGGGGATCCCGCCGTCGACATCGCCCAGCGACGTGTCCTCGATGCACTCCAGCGTAAACGCCACGTCCTCGGCATCGAGCGGTTCGCCGTCGTGCCACTCGAGTCCGTCTCGAAGGGTAATGCGCGTCCGAAGTCCGCCCCCTTCGTGCCACTCGGCGCTCTCGGCCAACCAGGGGACGTACTCCCCGTCAACCCGTCGTGCCAGTGGATCGTACAGCAAATCCAACAGTCCCTCGATCCGGTTTCGATCGACGGCCAGCGGATTCAACCGCTCGGTGAGCCCTTCGCCGAACACGCCAATTTCGAGCGGATCGTCTCGCGGTCCGTTAGCCGCGTGAGCGCAGAGTTTGAGGTATCCCAACGCATCCCGCGGCGGGGCAGGGACCTCGAAGCTCTCGCGAGCCCCGGTTATTCGGTACGGATGTGCAACGGCCGTAAACGGCACCGACTGCAGCAGGTAGTCGAGCAGTTCGACGAGTTCCGCGGGACGGTCGTCCTCGGTCGCTTCCCGCTGTGTTTCGAGGTGGTCGTCAGCCGCCAACTCGGTGAACTGAAAGGGGTTTTGCCACCCTTGCTCCCCGATGAATCGCGAGTGCAGCAGTCCGTACAGGGCGTCTGGATCGTCAAACCCGGGATGTCTGGCGACGAACACGTCGTAATCACCCTCGAGCAGGACATCCCGATACAGTTCAGCTTTGGCGACGGGTTCGGGAGACGCGTCGATTCCCGCGTCGCTGTAGTTTTCCCGGAGCCTGCTCGCAATCGTCGCAGCGATCGGATCGTCGTCCGCCGGCACTGCCTTGATCGACATCGAAACCTGGTCCTGGCCGGGGGTTTCCGCCTGTGACCAGAGCCGATCGAAACAGCCAGCAAGAGAACTCATGGCGGCGACACCACTGCCTGCAAGGAGTCCCCGCCGGGTCGTCGACGGAGCGACGTCTTCCATACGCCCCGGGCTACGCCACCACAGCGTATAGGACTTACTCTCGAAACGACATCTTGACGAGCGGCTGTCTCGATCAGCGGATTCAACGATTGAGGCCGTCGAACGGCTTGCTCCCCTGGAGAGTGCAAGTCGTTTCGAACGGACTCGACCGGGACGGGCCGGTCGACCGATCAATCCTTCGCTGAGCTTGGGCAGTCGAACCTTCGCTGGGAATAGGCAGTCGAACCCGGACGATGTCTGCCGGAGTAGCGAGTGGCAAATTCGTATACGCGATAAAGACGGTAATGAGAACATGAATATATTTTCATACAGAATATGCGAGCCATAACAATAGGGGATCATGGTATCTGATCGCACGTGGTTCCCGTTCCCCACATCGCGGTCGATCGATCCCGTTCCATCGATCGCCCGTACCTCGAGGAACGGCCACGAGAGACAGCTATGAAACTCGCACTCATCGGATTCGGTCAGGCAGGCGGGAAAGTAGTCGACCAATTTCTGGCGTACGACGACGAGATCGATGGCGGCTTCGTCGAGAGCGGACTCGCGGTCAACACCGCGACGACGGACCTCCAGGGTCTCGAGCACGTCGCCGACGAGAACCGGGTCTGCATCGGGCAGGCGCGCGTCAACGGCCACGGCGTCGGTGCCGACAACGAACTCGGCGCTGAGGTCGCGGAAGCGGATATCGACGAGATCCAACACGCGATAGATCGAATTCCGACCCACGAGGTCGACGCGTTCCTCGTCGTCGCCGGCATGGGCGGCGGCACCGGCTCCGGGGGCGCACCTGTCCTCGCGAAACACCTGAAGCGGATCTACACGCAACCCGTCTACGGGCTCGGAATTCTGCCGGCGACTGACGAGGGCGGCATCTACACGCTCAACGCGGCCCGCTCGTTCCGGACGTTCGTTCGTGAAGTCGACAACCTGCTCGTCTTCGACAACGATGTCTGGCGCAGCGCCGGCGAATCCGTCGAGGGCGGTTACGACCGGATCAACCGCGAGATCGTCGAACGATTCGGCCTGTTGTTCGCCGCGGGCGAGGTCGGCCACGGCGACCACGTCGCCGAGAGTGTGGTCGACTCCTCCGAGATTATCAACACGCTCTCGGGCGGCGGCATCTCGACGATCGGCTACGCGACCGAGACCGTCGAAACGGACGACGGCGGCCTCTTTTCGTCGTTCACCGGGAGCGACGACGACTTCGACGATGGCAGCGCAACCAATCGACTGACCAGTCTCGTCCGCAAGGCGACGCTGGGGCGGCTCACCCTCTCGTGTGACGTCAGCAGCGCGGATCGCGGTCTGGTCGTCGCGACCGGACCACCACGGAAGTTAAACCGCAAGGGCGTCGAACGCGGTCGTCAGTGGCTCGAGGACGAGACGGGAAGCATGGAGATCCGCGGCGGCGACTACCCGATCACTGGCGGTGACGAGGTTGGCGCGATCGTCCTCCTCTCGGGCGTGACGGACATCCCCCGTATCGATCAGCTTCAGCAGGTCGGAACCGAAGCCAAGGAGACGACCGAAGAGGTCCGGGCCAGCGCCGAAGACGAGTTTGCGTCGCTCGTCGACACGGGCGGCGAACTCGACGCGCTCTTTTGAGACGACAATCCGGAATCCGCGTTCAACGACAGCGCGTCAGTTCTCGGACGCCGGCGGACGAATCACGTGGTCGACAGCGTCGCGGAACTGTGGACTCTCTCGATACCAGAGCCAGCAGCCGACGTCGGCGACGATGATCGAGTTGGCGACGACCCCGACGACTGACGCCAGATAGGCCGCCGCACTGTTCCCGGAGACCGCGAACACGTTCGCCGGGTTGTCGTGGATGAGAAAGAAGTAGCAGACGAACCAGGCGTTGGGCAGCAGCGACACGACGAGCAACGGTGCCCCGTAGGCGTAGTTCTTGAGCCAGATCAGGGTAAACGCGAGTAGTGGACCGAACAGGCCGACGACGGCCAGAAACGCCGGTTGTCCTTCCGTGAACGTCGCACCGACCATCGACTGTGCGGCGGCGAACAGTCCCAGCATGATGACGTACACCACGACGGGTACCGTTACCGAAGCGGTCAGACGCCGCAAGGAGTCGTCCACCGAGTCGGCAACTCCCTGGCGACTCGTCGTCGACCTGTTCAGCGATGCCGAGGGAATTCAGGCTCCGTTCGGTGGCGGTGGGGCGGCCGCTCGCTGTCGGCACCTCGAACGGGACGGATCGTCGGTCGAATGAGGGGTAATTCGAGCAGTTATCAGTCCGTCAGACACTGCTATCGGAACTGAAACGAGATGTTGAATCGCGATTGCTACCGATCTAATACCCCGGACGGCACGCGGTAATCGTCTCATTACGGCCGTCTTACTCGATGGCATTGACAGTGCATAATTATCAAAAATATTGTTATTCGTGGTAAGAAGAGTATAACGAAACCCAATATAACCAACTGGTCGAATATGCGAAGTGAGAGACACTCGACCCGGGCATCGACACCGTCACGAATGCGGCGCGCACTCGAGTCGGTGTTCCGCCGAAGCGAGGGGCGAACGGTCATCGAGGAGTGCCGGCGGTGTGGAACGACCCTCGAGTCGGGCGAGCCGGAGTGTCCGGCCTGTGGCCGCGACGATATCGTGAAGTACCACCTCGAGTGAAGTCGGAGGCGTTCGGCTCATCCTCGTGTCACCCGATCCGTTACGGCATCGTCACTCGAGCGGAAGCGCACTCGTATCGATCGCATCCCGACGACCGTCCAGCACTGCGAAGCGCTCGTTACGTCGGGACTCGAGCCAGTAGAGCAACCGTTCGGCCCACTCGAGTTTGCGGGCTTTCGTCGGCTCCACGGTGGGGTCGTCCAGGTCCCAGCCGACGAAGACGAGACGAGCTGCCCCCAGGTGGTCGGCGAGGAACGCCGCCCGGTCGCCGTCGGTGAACCCGCCGAAATTCTCGACGGGACCGCGGGGTGCGGCCTGCGTCGTGGGGAGTACGAACTCGTCGGTACAGTCGGGGACGACGGCACGAACTGCCGGGAGGTTGTCGCCGTGTGCGTGGACCGCGACCGGAACCCCCGCGTCGGTCAGTCGACGAACGGTGTCGGGGTTTTTGTCGAGGTCAGTTACCATGCAGTCGACGCGGATCCCGTGGTCAGCGAGCACATCGGCTGCCGTCGACGCCGCGAAGACGACATCGGCTCCGCGTGCTCGCTCGAGCGACGTGTCGTCATCAAGCGAAGGACCAGCGCCGGCGACCGCCACCGTCGCGTCGCGAGCGGCCGGAAGTCGCTCTCGGTCGAATCCGTCGGTCAGCGAGGCCAGCACGTCGCGCGCTCGCTCGTCACCGGCACGGTCGTAGCCGAAATCGGCCAGAATCGCCTCGTAGACTGGCTTCCACTCGTCGAACTCCATACTCGAGATGCGGTGTGGAGTCGTATCTGTATTCGGGATTCGACGTCGGAAGCCGTAGTCGACCTACGACGGCACTCGAACAGCCACTGCTACTCCACTCGAGTTGTCACTCATCGGCGTAGTTCTACAATAATTTCGTGTTGTGGGCCGGGGGTCGCCTCCAAAGTACCCCTACCCGGGAGGCCGCCCGGCGTCCACTTGCCCTTTTCGAAGCCTCCGGCATAAGCTTTCTCTTACCTCAGCATCGCCGCTAGCGAGTCGGCTAGAGCGCTTAGGTTGCTGTTTTCGTCGCGTAGCTGGTCTGATACGTCTGAAATTGCGGTTGTCGATCCCAGAACCAGTAACCGATCATTGTCAACACAGTACACGTCGGCATCGTACTCCGCGATGAGCGACGTGAACCGAACGCGATCGTCGGACTCGAGTCCGACAATCTCGACGGCCAGTGCCGACCAGTCGTCGGCAACCGTCGGATCGATGTCGCGCTCTGCTAGGTGGGTCCGAAGATCGCGACTCGAGTGGACGTCCAACCGGGAGACCGATAGTTCGCCGCGACTGTCGCTCGAGCGCTCGGTGAACGCGTTTCCGATCAGCGCCGCATCGCGCGTTTCGGCGACATCGTGGGTTCGGATTACGTGTGCGCCGCGCTCGACGGCCAGCGACGTGGCCGCGAGACTAACCGGCAATCGTTCTTCGGTCTCGCGCCCCGCGATTTCGCCGAGGAAGTTCTTCCGGTTGATCGAGACCAGCGTGGGCTGTCCGAGCGCACGGAACTCGCGGAGTCGGCGGAACGTCTCCCGGTCGTCCTCGAGCGTCTGGGCTTCGCTCCAGCCGCCGAACGCCGGATCGACGATCGTCTTGTCGGTCAGGCCGTTCTGTTTCAGGGCCTCGTACACCTGATCGACGTAGTCGGCCTGAGCTGCCCACTCAGGAGACGTTCGGGCGGCCCAGTCGGTCTCTTCGACCGCACCGGGTCGCTCGAGATCCGGCGGACTCGCCATCTTCGCGACGGCGACGTCGTACTCCTCACAGACGACCGGCATTTCCGGATCGGCAAAGCCCGCGATGTCGTTGACCATGTCGAACCCCCGGGAGAGCGCTTCGTCGGCCACCTCCGCGTACCGCGTCTCGATCGAGTAGATCGCGTCTCCGGAGACACTCTCGATCGTCTCGAGCGCAACGTGGAGTCGCTCGAGTTCCTCATCGGCCGAGAGCACGTCGAACCGTTTGTTCGCCGACTCGAGGCCGATATCGACGATGTCGGCCCCCTGGTCGATGAGTTCCTCGTCGACGTATCGAGCGGCGTCGCTGGGATCGTCAAAGACGCTTGGATCGTACGGGGACTCCTCGCTGACGTTCAACACGCCCATGATCCGGGGCGGATAATCGTCACCGATCCCCAGCCCCGCCGCGTCGACACTGTTCATACGCGGACTGAGGAGTGAAGCCTGATAGGTACCGCGATTGCGGAACCCGGGCACATCGGCGCTTGGTGCTACTGTTGTTACGGCCTCGAGCGACCGTAGATCGATTCCGTCTGATCACCGACCCGACTTACTCCCGTCTCGTCGCGGTCAAAGGCGTCGGTTCGAACCCAACGCGTCCCGTCGACAGTCGTGATCGTTTCCGCCGTCAGCGACGGACGGGCGACGTACTCGTCCATCGTCGTCGGGCCGCTAACTGACAGTTCGCCATCGGACTGCTCCTCGAGCGTACGCGTCTCGACCCCCGGCAACACCTCACTGAGCGTGTCGGAGTCGTCTGCGTCAGGGTGGACAAGGTGTGTCAGCCCCGTCTCCGGAGAACCCCGGTATCGGACTGCCGCCCCCGTCCGATCGTCGACGGCCTCCTCCGGCCGCGTCAGCGATGCTCCCGTCGTCTCGAGAACGGCGACGGAGTCGTCGACGTCGGCTTCGAGTTCACGGAGTGTGTCGTACTGCCGGGGCGAGCAGAACGCTCGATCCGCACCGTCAGTGACCAGCAACGAACGAGTCGTTTCAGGGTCCCAATCGGTGTGCGGGTGGTACTGTCCACCCTCGAGTATCGCGGCGTTCGCCCCGTACATGAGTTCGATCGGGTTCGACAGGGGGAGTGCTCCGAGATGACGGGGAGCAGCGTCCCCCTCGACGATCGATCCGCCGAGGTCGACAGCGGCGGTCAGCGCCGAGTGACTGTAGCTCACGCCGAGTGGCTCACCGCCGTCGTACCCGACGTAAGCGATCAGCCCTCGATCGGCGTCCGACTGGCGCACGATGTCAATGCCGGTTCGTGACCCCGCACTGTTCATTCCGTCGTTGTCGAGAAACGACGGGAGATCGATTCCCATTCGGGCATCGATATCGACCGTGATCGCGACGCGTACCGTGTCGACTCGGTTCAGAATACCCAGAAACGGCGTTTTGTCGGTGACGTACGCGTTCACTTCGGTCTCCCGCAGGACGGTCGTGATATCGGGACTGTCGTACTCGGTTGGTATCGTCACCGGAATACAGCCGTTTCTGAGCGTCCCGTAGAACGCGACGAGGAACGCTCGAGGGTTCGAGAGACGGATCGCGACGGCGTCGCCGGCAGCGATATCGCGGTCCTGAAGACCGCCGGCAAACGCGTCAGTCCACGACCAGAGCGTCGAAAACGTCGTCTGATCGCTCCCGGAGATGGCCACCTCCGATTGATTTTCCATCACCGTATCCTGTAGTCGGATCGTGATATTGGACATAATAGCCGAAGATAGCCAACGTATGTTAAACGTTCTCCCGTTATCGTATAAGAGTATTATTCACAAGTTGATGTGTGGATATGTCCTAGAAGATCGGAGATGGGTCGATCGTGCGCCACATTCGCTACTGAACGATCGAAGTCGCGGCCTGGCTCTCTCTCAGTGTCGCAGCAACTAAAGACAGGTTTCGCGTCTCAGTGTCTAAGCAATTGAGGACGGATTCCTCGAGCGTCCGTGATCGACTACTCCTCCTGGTCGTCCGCCTCGAGAACGGCCAGCCGCGAATCCCGTAGGAGCACTTTTCTGACGATCGAGGGGTTCTCGAGCAGCCGGTGTTTGGCGTGAGCACCGCGACCGCGTCCGCGACCCTCCCGTTCGGACTGAATCACGTTAAGGAAGTTTTGCTCCTGGAGGATCTCCTGGACCCGACGCTCGGAAAGGACATCGAAGTCGAGCTGGCGGGCGATCGATTTGTACTGGTTGTAGATAATCTTCGTCGGGAACTCCTTCTCAGAACTGTTCTCGGTGAGCAGCGTCAGCGAGTAGAGGATCGCCTTCGCTTGCTGTGGCGATCCCTCGATCAGCTCGTTGAATCGGTCGGCTTCGGTCTTCTCCTTGGCGTCGCGCACGTGATCCGCAGTGACCCGCGTCGCATCCTGTTTTTTTGCGATACGACCGGCGTTACGGAGGATGTCGATCGCCTTCCGCGCGTCACCGTGCTCCTGTGCGGCGAGTGCAGCGGTTAGCGGGATCACGTCGTCGGAGAGCACCCCATCGTGGAACGCGTCGCGCCGTTTCTCGAGAATTTCGACGAGTTGGTTGGCGTCGTACGGCGAGAAGACGAGTTCGTCCCGCGAGAGGCTCGATTTCACGCGCTCGGAGAGGTGGTCCGGGAAGTCGATCTTATTCGAGATGCCGATGATCCCGATACTCGAGTCCGAGATGCGTCGGTTCTCGCCAGCACGAGAGAGCTTGCGGAGGACTTCATCGTCCTCGAGCATGTCGATCTCGTCTAAGATGACGATGGTCACGTCGGTGCAGTGATCGACGGCCTGCCAGAGGCGTTTGTAGTAGTCGCCGGTGCCGAGGCCCCGGTCGGGGACGCTCACGCCGCTCTTGTCGGGTTCGTTGACGAGTTGCGCGATCGTCTTGACGATCGAGGCTTCGGTGTTTTGCTCGCCGCAGTCGATGAAAGCGTATTTGACGGTGATATCGTCGCGCTGTGCTTCGGAGATCACCCGCTGGGTGATCGATCGGGAAATGAGTGATTTCCCGGTACCGGTCTTGCCGAAGATGAACAGGTGGTTGGGCTCGCTCCCGAAGATAGCCGGGTTCAGGGCGTCCGCGACCCGCTGCATCTGCTCGTCCCGGCCGACGATCCGGTCCGGCCCGGGAAGGTGCGTGATCTCGAGCAACCGCTCGTCGGCAAAGACCGGATCGTCGTACCGAAAGAGGGGATCACGATCGTCGTTAGCGGACATTGCAATACCCGCACTCTTCCGACTGGATTGAAATAAAGCTATGGACTTCGTTCGCGTATGTAAATGTGAGGACTCAGGATCCTGGAGGCGGATATACAGGGGTATAATGATACAATCCTACTTTGCCGGCCTCGCGTATCTAACCCACGCACGGTGACGGTCCGGGAATGCGAAACACCCCCACCCCCCTCGCGTATGTAACGTGCCGACGTGAGTAGTCCAACGAGTGTGCGGTCGCTCAGCGATTCAAGAGCACCTCGAGTCGTCGTTCAGCGATCCGGGAACGGCCCTAGCCGTCGTTCAACCCGGCCGCGTCGTCGTCCGGGAACACTCCTACGATCACGTATAGATGTATCTTAAGATCACGCGGCAATCGACGCAGTCGGAGGTCGCAGACAACGAACGCAGTCGAAAAACGTCCGTTCCTCTGCAGAAAAATCCGACGGTTCGAAGCAATATCGAAGCGTCTGACGCCGAGATGGCCAGTTCTCGGGACACACACCCCCGTCGCGGATGTAACGGCGAATAGGTGGGTGGGGGGGAAACCTAATCCATCGATTTGGTCTTTTTTAGTGGTCAACCACCCCGCTTTTACATCCGCGATAAAGGTGTGTTGCAATTCAGACCCCCCACACGTGGACAGCCTTACAAACGCGAAGGGGGTGTGTCCCCCCTCCCATTATATGGATTTCGTTCCGGGAAACAGACCAAAACGGCCGATAAAACAGACCGCAACACTCTCAACGCTCGATCATCGGCCCCTGATGGATTCGAGAGACGGAACGAGATGGGGTGGAAGGTGACAGGACGAAACGGAACGAGACGGACGAAACGGGACGAGACGGACAAAACGGAACGAGACAAGGTGATCGTCTACTCACTTGGACTAATCATTACACATCTAGACTAGTTATCTAGTCTAGAACTAGTTAGAATATACCAGAGAGAATACGAGGGAGCACACAAAGAGTCTCTCTCGAGAATCACCGCCCCATCATCCGTCCAGTCGTGTCTACCCACCCACATCCGTTCGTTGCTTCTCTACGTCAACTGCCCTCCCGACCGGCGTCTCCCTGACGAATCGATCGTACTCGATCCTCGCCGCTCGAGACCATCGATGCCGTTTCGATCCGGTCGTCGCTCGAGACACTCGCGGTATCACCCCGACCGGGTCTCGAGGCTTATCGTCGACTCTCGGAGCGGTTCCTCGAGAACAGATCTCGAACGCGGACGCAATCGAACGACCGAACGCGGAACCGAAAGGATAACCCGTTTCTCGAGTCGATATCCGCCGACAGAGTATGAGCGAGGAGTCGCCCGAACCCGACAGTGTCGCTCGCCGCACGCCACCAGCAGTCGCCGTCGTCGACGCCCAGACGCCGGGGAACGTCGGCACCATCGCGCGAGCGATGAAGAACTTCGGCTTCGAGGACCTCCTGCTCGTCGATCCGCCGGAACTCGATCCAGACGGCGAGGCCTACGGCTACGCCGGTCATGCTCGCGAGGACATCCTCCCGAACGCGACCGAGATCACGTTCGATCACCTCGTCGAAAACTACCACACGGTCGGCTGTACGGCGGTGACCAACGAGGACGATCACAGTCACGTTCGATTCCCGTTCTCGACGCCCGCCGAACTCACCGATCGGCTGGCAACCGTCGAAGCGCAGACCGCGCTCGTCTTCGGTCGCGAACGCGTCGGCCTGACCAACGAGGAACTCGCGCGGATCGACGAAATTTGCTCGATTCCGGCCAGCGCGGAGTATCCCGTCCTCAACCTCGGACAGGCCGCGACCATCACGCTCTACGAACTCCGATCGCTCACGCTATCCGACGCGGAGACACAGCTCCCCGATCTCGAGCGATCCCGGGCCGCCGAACCGACCATCGATCGCGTCTACGACCAGTGGGCGGCACTCCTCGAGGAACTCAACCATCCCGAGGAGAAACGCGAGAAGACGATGCGAATGCTTCGACGCGTCTACGGGCGGGCGGATCTGACCGAGGGCGAAGCCAACACCCTCCTCGGGCTGCTCCGTCGAGCGACGGAACGGCCGGATCGACAGTGACTAGAGATGAATCAACGGCAGCAGATGTCCTGGCAGATAATTACAAAAAACCGCGACACTCGGCCACCACAATCATATACTCTTAGTGGACACCACTACTGGATGATCGACGTCACCCGACGACAGGCACTGTATCTCGCCGGCGCGGGGATGGCAACGCTCGCGGGCTGTTCGGAATCGTCGGACGACAGTGGAACCGACGACGGCGACGACGGAACGGAAGAGACGACCCAACTGGACGGTGAACTCCCGTCGTACGCTTCGCTTCTCGCCGAAACCGATCGGTCGACCTCGTTCTACGGCGCGATCGATTTCGAGACGATGTCCACTATTATCGACGACGAGGGTGCCGAAGCGGGCGACGAGCCCACGGATCCGTTGATCGGGAACCCCATCGTCGTCGCACTGCTGTGTTCGTTCGGTCTCTCACAGCTGGCAAATTCCAGAGCATCAACGTCGTACAGCGCCAACGACGAGACACCCAGCGGCGAGGGCGAACTCGTCTTCGTCGACGGCGTCTACGCACTGGTCGGCGAGTACGACCGCAACGGTCTCGCGGCTGATCTCGAGGACGAGGGCTACGACCGCGAAACGAGCGAGGAATCGTACGCGGTTTACACCCACACCGAGACCGGCGAAGCGATCGGGATGACCGACGAGGTGTACGCCTTCTCCTACCCGAATCCCGACGACGACGAGTTCGAGGCGGCCGCCGCTGTCGAGCGGACGGTCGAGACCGCAAGCGGCGACCGAGAGCCGAAACACGCGACCGACGACGAGTTCGAGGCGCTTCTCCGGGCCGGCGAACCGACCGGAATCACGCTCGGGCTGTACACCGCGGACGACGAGTTCGCCGCCGACGCAATCGCGGACGACCAACCGGAAGACGACGCCGAAGCTCTCGAGTTCGAGTTCGGCGCGTTCGAGGCTGCGTTCGGCGTTCACCAACAGCTATCGGTCGAGGATAGCGACGCCAGCGCCAGTGCCATCGTCACGTACGCCGACGACGACCGGGTCGACGTCGAGCGACTCGAGTCGTCGCTCGGCACGGAAACCGACTCGCTTGAGGTGACTCGAGACGGGACGGTCGTGTCGCTCGAGGCCGAATACAGCGGTGGTCTGGCGTAACTGAAGATCCGGATACTATCGATTTCATCGAGGAGGATCGGCTCGCCGGCAGGAGACCGTTGCGTTTCTCACGGTTCCGTATCGCAGTTGCTCGAGCTACTGCGGATTCGGAGGCGCATTCTCCGACTCGCCCGCTCGAGCATCTGTCGACTGCGAGACGAACTGACCCGTCTCGGAGACGGTGCCGGTCCAGCCGCAGTCGGGGCACGCGTAGAGTCCCTGGCCGTCGATCAGCGACTCGCCGCAGTCGGGGCAGTCGCTCGCGTTGGTCGTGGTCACGGTCGACGCCGACGGATCGCGCTCCTGCGTACCGCCCAGCGGCGTCGGAAGTTCGCCAGTCCGAAGCGACGCGATCACCTCGTCCGTTGTGAGCGTCTCCTCGCTCTCCTCGTCGGTGTGGGGGAAGACGCCGACTAATTCGTCGTCCGCGTAGAGTTCGAGACAGAGCAACGGCGTCACGAGAAGCTCGGTCGTTTCTCCGGTCACCTGAGAGGTCTTCGTGCGCTCCTGGAACGGCGGCCGAATGCTCACACCCTGATCGGCCGCCCACGCCTCGAATCGCTCGAAGCTGTCGAGAGCTTCCTGATAGGGGCTGTTGTCCGTCAGGGCGATCTCTTTCGGCCAACTACGGAGCAACAGATCGTCGATCGTCCCCTCGGAGTCGCAGGCCTGGAGGGTCTCGATCTGTCTGTCGACCGGCTCGAGCAACAGCGGTGCGCGCACGTGGCAGACGACCGTCAGGTCTGTCGACGTCGTAGTTGTGGGTGCTGTCATCGGATTATGTACTCGGGCCACGTTCTCCGATATAACTGTTTCTGGGAAGTCATGACGTGACACGCGAGGGCGACGGATAACGCAGCAGTCGATCAACGCCAAACCAACGAGAACCGCGGTTCGCCGCTACTCGGTTCCGTTCCGACGGTAGCTCTCGGCGTCGTCGTCGGTTCTTGTACCGACGCAATCGGTCCCACCATCAGTTCTCACTTCGGAGCGGTTGGTTCCACCGTCCGTTCTCGCGTCGGACCGCCGATCCAGGGTAATCGCCGGTCTGCTTCGGTCCTCGAGTTGCGACCGGAGCAGCGCGCGGAAGGCTTCCCGTTTGATGACGACGAAGCCGGCGAGGATCGTCAGCAGGCCGACGACCGTAAGCGAGTCGACCACCGAGCCGAGGATGATCCAGCTCACGCCGATCGCGACCGCCGGCTCGGCGTAGCCGACGAGGTTCACCTGAATCGCCCCGCTCCGGTCGAGCAGTTCGAAGTAGAGCAGGAACGCGAAGACGCCGGAGACGAGTGTCAGGTAGAGATACGACGCGAGTGCCGTCGTGGTCAGCTGGATCGCAGCCATCGACTCGCCCCGCAGGAACGCCCAGCCGAGCAACACGCCCGAGCCGAGCAGCATCGACCAGGCCTGGAGCGACTCGAGCGGCAGGTTAGATTCGATCGGACGGACGAGCACGCTCCCGAGCGCGAACGCGATGGCAGAGGCGAATACCAGCATCGCGCCGAACACCATATTGCCGCCGAGCGCCGCCGAGGAGGGCTGGACGACGAGGACGACGCCGACCAGACCGAGGACGAAGCCGACGACGCCGAGGAGGTTGAGCCGTTCGCTCGGAAGCAACACGCCAGCGAACGCGACCGTCAGAATCGGTGCCGTGCTGACGATCGTCGCCGCGACCGCGCCGGAGACGTACAGCTCTCCCAGGTATAACAGACCGTGATAGAGCGCGAAGACGAAGACGCCAGCAACGCCGATCACGAGCCATTCGGACAGCCCAGACGGTCGAATCCGGTCGGTCACGACAGCCGCGTATCCGAGAACGATCACGCCGGCCAGCGCGTAGCGGAGTCCGGCGAACAGGAGCGGCGGCACGTACTCGAGACCGATCTCGATTGCGACGAACGAGCTTCCCCAGCAGAGTGCAAGCATCGAAAAGAGCACCAATTCACGGTACTCATATCGAATGGAGGCGAGTGAAGTCATTTTCAGTTCGAAACGGATAGTCCTATTTAGACCCTTCTACAACGAGCTCCGAATAGACGAACGCAAAACCACACATATAGATCTAATCCAAATTGACCGCCATACTGAACAGCTAACTTGTAGATGTCTTCAAGTACATCAGACGAAGGATATATTCTGCACGCGGCCGACCGGACATGCATGGACGAACGCGACGTGCGACTCCTCAAGGCGATATCCGAACTCGAGACCGGGAGTCCGGAACGCCTCCACGAGGCGACCGGCATTCCCGTGTCGACGATCCACTATCGCCTCAGCAACCTGCGGGAGGAAGGAATCATCACGAACGACCGCTACGAGATCGATCTCGAGGAACTCGGGCTCGGCGTGACCGTCCTCGTCGAAGTCCACGCCGATTACAAGGGCTCCTACGAGACGTTTTCCGACCGGCTACTGACCGTCGAGGGCGTCACGAACGTCTACTTCACGATGGGGAAGACCGACTTCATCGTTATCGCCCGGCTGAGCAGCAGCGAGATGGTCGAGCGCCTGATCGCCGAGTTCGAGCAACTCGAGGGCGTCGACCGAACCGACTCGACGTTCGTCATCTCGGCGGTCGAAGAGCGCGACGCCTTGCAGAGCTACAGCCTCGAGACGCTGCTCGAGGAACTGACCGACGGTTAGTCGGCACGGAGAACGAACGAGATGAAGAGTTGGTTCGGTGTCGGCCAGTTCACGCGCGCTTCTGAATCTCTTCGCGAAGCACCTCGCTCACGAGGTCGCCGTCGGCCTTCCCGCGCAGCGCACCCATGCACTCGCCCATGAGTCCCGAGAACGCCTGCATGCCTTCCTCTTCGACCTGCCCTTCGTTTCGCTCGACGACTTCGACGATGGTCTCGCGAACGGCGTCTTCGTCCGCCGAGCCGAGGTCGGCCGCCTCGGCGGCCTCCGCTGCGGTCCGACCCGGCTCTTCGGCCAGCGCCTCGAGCAGGTCCGGAAGCCCTTCGTTGGGTACGTCGCCGGCGTCGACCATCCCGAGGACGGCTTCGATGTGCGAATCGGTGAGATTTTCCACGGGCACGTCGTCTCGCCGGAGTTCGGTCAGCGTCGACTCGAGGGTCGTCGCGGCGAGCGTCGGATCGGTCCCGTCGGTCACGACGTCCTCGAACAGCGGCATCCGCCGCCCGTAGGCGACCTGCTCCGCCAGTCCGGCGCTGAGGTCGTACTCGTCCTGATAGCGTTCGACCTTCTCGGTCAGCAGTTCCGGTTCCGGCACCTCGCTCGGGTCGGGTTCGACGGGCGGCACGTCCGTCTCGGGATACATCCGCGCCGCACCGGGCAGCGGCCGCAGGTAGCGCGTCGTCCCGTCGTCGTTTGCCCCGCGAGTCTCCTCGGGGACACCCTCGAGTGCGACGCCGGCGCGCTCGGCGACGGCCTCGATCGAGCCCTCGGCGACATCGGTTTCGGCGGCGACGATCGCGACGGCGTCCTCGGAGCCAGCGCCAACCGCCTCTCGAAGGTCCGCAACCTCCTCTTCGGTGACCCCGTAGGCCGGCAACTCGTCCGTATGGAAGATCCCGCCTGCACCGTGTCGCTTCGCGTAGTCGGAGAACTCGGTCCCGAGCCGGCGATCCGGCGCGACTTCGCGACCGACGATGCCGTCGAAACCGTACAGCGGAACGGCCATCACGGAGCCGCCGGAGTCGAGCGCCCCGCCGATGACGCCGCTGTCCGTCCCCTCGAAGACACCTGTCACGTCCTGCGTCTCGCCGACCGACGCCTCGCGGCCCTCGAGTTCCTCGCGAATCTCCACGAGTCGGGCCTGCCGAGCGACCTCGTTGCGGACGATGTCGTCGATATCGTCGAGGCTCTGGACGCCCTTGATCTCGACGCGAGCGCCCTCCGCGATGGAGACGTTGACGTCCTGGCGGATCGTTCCGAGTCCGCGCTTGACCTTCCCCGTCGAGCGCAGGAGCATGCCGATCCGCTCTGCGGCCTCGAGGGCCTGTTCGGGCGAGGAGATGTCCGGCTTCGTGCCGATCTCGACCAGCGGGATGCCGAGCCGATCCAGGCTGTATCGCACCCCCTCGTCGGTCTCTTCGACGCGCTGGGCGCTCTCTTCCTCGAGCAGGAGATCCTCGATCCCGACGGCACCGTCGTCGGTCTCGATCTCGCCTTCGGTCGCGATCAGCGTCGAGCGCTGGAAGCCCGACGTGTTCGAGCCGTCGACGACGAGCTTTCGCATGACGTTCGCCTGGTCGACCGGCTTCATATCCATCAGCTGGGCGATCTCGAGGACCGTCTCGAGCGCCTCGTTGTCCAACTCGTGTGGCGGCTCGTCGTCCTCCTCGACCAGACAGGTCGAGTCGTATGCGAGATATTCGAACTCTCGGTCGACCTTACTCTCCTCGAGGGCGGCCTGGTCGATCTCGCCGAGTTCGCTGCGCGTGGGGTGTAGGTAGCGCGTGAACGTCCGCGTCGACTCCTCGGGTTCGCGAAGCTCGGTCGGACACTGGCAGAACAGCTTCGTCGCCGTATCGAGTTGCTGGTGAATCTCCAGCCCGGCGACGAGTCCGAGCTCGTCGTAATCGTACTCGCTCATTGGCGGGCACTCGGAGGCGGAGGGGTAAAAAACCGTCCAGTTGCGGTCGGACTATAGTAGCCACTGAAAGTCAATGCACATCTGATCGCACGACGGCTGTGCGATCAGTGTGTAAGTAGTTTCAGTTGTTACTATAGCAGTGGTGCCGTCTCTGTCGCCGCGGAATCGACTGCCAGTACGCGCGTGGCCGCCGCCGTTGTTCGGTGGGTTCCGAGGCCGATAGCGGCTGCTCGAAGGTATTAGAGAGACGGGGTAGGTCAGTCAACGTGACTGCACGTGGAAACCACGCGAGTCGAAAGGTAGCTGCCTGACCGTGCCGCCTACCGATACTCTCGTTCAGTACGGTAAAACACCTCCGGTACTGGAGTCTGGCAACGATCTGCTGGGACGAACGAGCGCGCTGCAAGCGACGACGCCTGCCTTGCCCCTGTGGCCCGGTAACCGTGCCCGTCACCGTTCCCATCGCAAGAGCAAGCACAACGGCTACCCACGGCTACCGACTCACTCGAGTATGGTCCGGATTTCGACGATCGTCATCGTCCTCGCGATCATCCTCGGCATCGGTCTCATCCCGATTCCCATCATCCCCGGCGTCGGGATCCTCGTCGGTATCTCGGGAATCATCCTCGGAATTATTCTTCGGCTTCTCGGCTACTGATCAGTCGCTCGAGGACTCCGCCGAGACACCCGAACTCGACTCGCCGTCTGACGACCCGGTCTCCGAGGAGCCGGAGTCGGCCCGCGAGTACACCGACTCCAGCCCGCTCGCTACCGCCTCGTCGATCGCACCGAGAATCGTCTCCGGCGTCGCCTCGAGCCCGCGAGCACGGTCTCCGGTCGTGAATACGTCGCCGTCAGTTCGGCCTACCGCGTCGCCCTCAGTTATAGATCGCTCGTCGTCCGTCCCCCTCACGAGCACGATTGAGCCGGCCACCGCGTCGACTGTCTCGAGGAGCTGTCGCGACCCCGCGCCGGCCGACTCGAGCACGCCCTCGCTCACGACCGTCGTGTCGGCCTCGTGAATGCGCTCCTCGAACGCGGTCAGATCGGCCGGCGAGAGCGACTCGAACGGCGCTATCTCGAGCCGGTCGATATCGAGCGATCGGGCGGTCTCGCTCGCCGTGTCGCCCGCCGTGACTGGACCGACGGAAATCTCGAGTTCCGCGGTCGCCGTCTCGAGCCGAGCGAGGACACTCGAGGCGAGCGGTCCCGTGCCGAGGACGTGAACGCGGACGGGGGTCCCGTCGCCCGCTTCTCGAGTCTCGGACCCGTCGGCGTTCGGGAGCGCCGTCACGGTCTCCGTCCCCGTGATCGGATTCCGCGTGACGGTCGCGGTTGCGTCGAACACGTCCGACAGCGACTCGCCGGTCAGTACGTCCGCCGGCGGCCCGCTCCGATAGATCCCGCTGTCGGCGAGCATCACGAGCCGATCGCAGTAGCGCGCGGCCAGATCGAGGTCGTGAATCGCCGCGCAGACGGTTCGTCCTTCTTCGACTAGCTCACGGACTAACTCGAGCGTCTCGATCTGGTGATTCACGTCGAGACTTCCGGTCGGTTCGTCGAGCAACATGGCCGGCGTCTCCTGGGCGATCGCCCGCGCGAGCACCACGCGCTGGCGCTGGCCGCCGCTCACCTCGTCGATCGGTCGGTCCGCGAGTTCGGCCGTTCGAGTGCGCTCGAGTGCGCGTTCGACGGCCTCGCGGTCCTCGCGTGTGGGGGACGAAAAGCGCGAGCGGTGAGGATGTCGCCCCATCTCGACGACATCCCGAATGGGGAACGAAAACGACAGTGCCGTATCCTGCGGCACAACTGAGACCAGTCGACTCGAGGCCTTCGAGGACGCGCGGTGAACGTCGGTGTCGCCGACCGTCACGGTTCCCGAATCGGGCTCGAGCGCGCCGCTGATCGCCCGGAGCAGCGTTGTCTTCCCAGCTCCGTTCGGCCCTACGAAGCCGACGAACTCGCCGGGTTCGATCGTCAGCGAGACGCCCTCGAGCACGGAGAGATCGCCGAAGGACAGCGAGAGATTTTCGACGGTGATCGACGCTCGCTCGGGCGACGGGCCCGATTCGCTCGAGACATCGTTACCGTCGGGTCCGCCCCGGAATCGGCTCATACCGAATGCACCTCCCGACGGGTGAGCAGGAACAGGAAGAAGGGCGCACCCAGTGCGGCCGTGATGATGCCGACGGGGACGATGGGCGTGGAAACCTCGAGACCGAAGGGGAACGAAAGCGTCCCGAGGCGAGCGATCGTATCGGTCGCGACGAGAAACGACGCGCCCGCAAGCGCGCTGGTGGGCAGGAGGATTCGGTGGTCAGGGCCGACGAGCAGCCGCATGATGTGGGGAACGACGAGGCCGACGAAGCCGATAACGCCGGCGACGGCGACGCCCGCGGCGGTGACAATGCTCGCGAGCGCGAGCAGGAGGAGTTTGGTTCGCTCGACATCGACCCCGAGGTGGTGTGCGTCCTCCTCGCCCAGCAGGAGGACGTTCATCTCGCGCGTGTAGGTGAGCAAGACGGCGACGCCGACGAGGGTTACGGGCAACGCGAACCGAACGTCGCTCCAGGTGCTGTTGGCGAGATGCCCCATCATCCAGATGACAGCCTGTCGGAGGTCGTCGCCGCTGTGGACGAGCATGTATGAGATCATCGCGCCGAGGAAGGCCTGTATCGCCACCCCCGCGAGCAACAGCGTTGCGACGGGCGTTCGACCGCCCTCGGTCGCGATCGCGTAGACGAGAAACGCGGTCCCGAGCGCGCCGACGAACGCCGAGAGGTGGAGCCCGCCGAACGGGATCAGCGCCGGAAACGCGATCGCCGCGACGGCGCCCGCGGCGGCACCCGAGGAGACGCCGATGATCGACGGATCCGCGAGCGGATTGCGGAAGAACCCTTGCATGACCGTCCCCGCGGCTGCGAGCGAAAAGCCGACCGTCGCTGCGAGTGCGATTCGGGGGAGTCGGATGTTCTCGACGATGTACTGGTGGCTCCCCGACACGTCAAACGAGAAGATCGAGGTGTACTCGAAGCCGGGGAGCGGAACCGTGACGCCGATCCACGGAACGGTGCTCTCGCTCAGTACGATACTTGAGGGGATCACAAGGGCGTTCAACGTGGCCATCGCGACCGTTAGTGGATCGATCCTGACGGAGCCGAGAGCGGCGCTCCCGATGACGACGGCGACGAGCAGGGTGGAAAGCCCCACCGACCACGCGGCAGTTCGGACCGATCGCTCCATACTTCACAATCTCGATTGGAGTAGGCAAATATTTGTTGAAGTAGCGGGTGGGTACGGACGATGCGACACCAACTGACTGTTTTCGTGGCCGTCTTACTCGCGATTTCTGTCGTCGCCCCCGTCGCGGGTGCGACTGCCGCGACGACGGGAGCCGCGGTACAGGATTCAGAGGCACAGTGTGAGTATCCCCTTACGATAACCGATGCGTCCGGCGAAGAGGTCACCATCGACGACGAACCCGAGTCGGTCGTGACGCTCTACCCGGGTGACGCACAGCTCGCCTACTCCATCGGCGCCGAGGACAAAGTCGTCGGCATGCCGGTCGGGCAGTACACCGATTCGCTCGACGCTGGCGACCGAACCGATATCAGCGAAGACGATGGCGTGACACCGAACGCCGAAGAGATCGTCGCGCTCGACCCCGATGTCGTGCTGGCCGCAAACATCGCACTCGGCCAAGAGGACCTCCTCGAGACGCTCGAGGACGCCGACATTACGGTCGTCGTGCTTGACACGGCGAATTCGATCGACGACGTCCACGACAACGTCCGCACTACCGGCGAGGTGACCGGCGAGTGCGAGAGCGCCGAGGAGACGGTCGAGTGGATGGACGACCGACTCGAGGTCGTCGCAGACGCGCTCGAGGACGAGGAAGCGCCGCTCGCGTACTACGACAGCGGCGACGACGGCGCAACCTTCGGTGCGGAGACGTTCCAGCACGACGTGCTGACGGCGGGCGGACTCGACAACCTGGCCGCCGAAGCCGGCGAGGAGGGCTGGGTGATGATGAGTCCGGAGACCGTCGTCGACGAGGATCCGGAGTGGGTCGTCTACCCCGACCGTGAAGATGCTCCGCCGTCCGCGGACAATCTGGAAGAGACGACCGCGTTCCAGGAGGATAATATCCACGCAGTCGACGATAACGCGGTGAGCCAGCCCGCTCCGGACGTCGTCTACGTGGTCGAATCGCTCGTCGAGACCGTCCACCCCGACGTGTACGACGAGATCGAGTCCGACCTCGCGGATGTCGACGAGGCACACGGAGTCGGTGACGACGCGAACGGCGAGGACGACGACGCGGACGACGCAGACGCGAGCGACGACGGCGATGACACGATCCCCGGCTTCGGGATCCCCGTCGCAGCCGCCGCAGTGCTCGCCGTCGCCGGCTTCCTCCTGCGCCGTCGATAACCGTCTCGCTGCCGTCTCGTTTTGAAAAGGGTTTACTCGTCGGCTGTTCGAGATGAACGCATGGTCGAGAACGTCATCTGGCCCGCCTATCTCGATGCGGGCCTCTCACGGGCCGAGGGTCGGCGCGTGTCCCAGGATCTCGCAGTCGAAGAGCCGACGGTCGACGAAATCGCCAAGTCCGTCCAGCAGATCGGGTACGACGCCACGATCGAGCGGGACAAAGCCTACTCCCGGGAGCACTGGGCCGACCGGGGCCGAGTCGTCGTCCGCGGGGCCGACGACTCGACGAAGAACGACCTCGTCCAGGCCGTGGCGGCGTACGTCGCCGCGATGCGAGACTGATGCGCCGGGTTGGCTCCGTCGTCCGAACTGCACAGGGACTCGCCGTGTTGCGAACGGACGACACCGAAGGCGACGCATCCGACTCGAGCGACGCGATCCGCAACGAGATCGGCACGATGGTGCTGAACGACTCACTCGAGACGGTCGGACGCGTCGTCGACGTCTTCGGCCCCGTCGACCGTCCGTACATCGCGGTGACGCCGGACAGCGGCGTCCACCTGCCGTCGCTCGTCGGCTCGACGCTCTACGCTCGGTAGGCCGCGAGAGGGTCGTCGTCGCCGCTCGAGGATCGGAGATCCACTGTCCGGTTCCGTTCTGGCTCCGTTCCGGCCTCGTTTCGGTTCCGTTTCGACATCGTACGGATCGATTCGTTCGTCTCGAGCGGAAACGAAAACACCCATAGGAGCAGGGTGTAAACGCCGCTTCATGAACCATCGGACACGCGTCTATCTCGCCGTCGCGTTCACCGTGGCGCTCTTTCTCGGCGTCCAACTCGGCGCGCTGGCGCTGGTCGACCCCTTCCAGGAGGCCGGCCACCAGGCCGTCGAGGATCCCGACGATCCGACGAACAGCGCGGTCTACTTCGGCATTATCCTCGGTGCGACCGCGCTCATGCTCGTGACGTTCAAGTACGATGTCCAGTGGCTGATCAAGGCCATGATCATCGGCGTCAGCGTGATGCTCGCCTGGTTCGTCTTCGCCGAACTCGTGCCGCCGGTCGTCACCGTCGGCGAGGTCAACGCTCTCGCGGCTCTCGCCGCGCTCGTCGTCGGCGCGGCCCTCCTGTTCTACCCCGAGTGGTACGTCATCGACGCCACAGGTGTCGTCATGGGAGCCGGTGCCGCGGCACTCTTCGGGATCAGTTTCGGACTCCTGCCGGCGATCTTACTGCTCGCCGTCCTCGCCGTCTACGACGCCATCAGCGTCTACCGAACCGAACACATGCTCGACCTGGCCGAGGGCGTGATGGACCTCAAGATCCCCGTCGTGCTCGTCATCCCGACGAGCCTCTCCTACTCGTATCTCGCGTCGGGCAGCACGGACGGCGTTCTCGAGGACGACGATGCCGACAGTGATGATGGCTCGACCCAGGTAGACGGCTCGAACGCCGACGCCGTCGGTGAGTCGAGCGCGGACGATGCGACTCCGAACCCCGACGATAGCGACACCGATACCGACGAGCTATCCGAAGCAGAACAGGAGCGCGACGCGCTCTTTATTGGGCTCGGCGACGCCGTCATCCCGACGATTCTCGTCGCGAGTGCCGCATACTTCCTCGATGTCGGCACGATCGACGTCCCCGGCATCGCGCTGAACGTTCCCGCACTCGGCGCGCTGGTCGGCACCATCGCCGGACTCCTCGTCCTCATGTACATGGTCCTCAAGGGCCGACCGCACGCGGGACTCCCCCTGCTCAACGGTGGGGCCATCGGCGGCTACCTGCTCGGGGCGCTCGCGAGCGGGCTCTCGCTCGCCGCCGCGTTCGGACTGTAAGCCGTTTTTCGCGATCATCGACTAGCGGGATCGGACCGGATCAGAATCAGTACGGTGGTGAACCGACGCGCATTGAACTGTGTGCTGGTCGTCGCGAGCTACTCGTCCTCGCCGCCGTCATCTGATTCGGCATCGTCGCCGTCGCTATCGCTCTCGACGATATCGACCTCAATATCGTCGCCGTGCTCGATGCCGGCGATCAGTGTATCGACACGCTCTCGCTCGTCGTCCAGCGGAATATCGTCGTCATCGGGATAGACCCCGATGACCACGAGGTGGTCCTCGTCGTAACTGAGCCGGGCGATATCGACGTAGACGTCGACACCCGTTTCTCCCTGTAGCGTCGCCGTCCCGTCGTACGTCTCGAGTGAGATCGTCGACTCGAGGTCCTCCGCTTCGATAGCCCGCCCGCCGACGTTGCTGTCGATCTCGAGTTCGTCGTACTCTTCCTGGACGTACTCGGCGAGTTCCGCTTCGCTCATGTCGCCGACGGGGTTGAAGCTCTCTCCCGCGACGGCGACCTGTGGCGTCGAAACGAGCGCGAAGACACCGGCGTCGACCTCGGAACTGAGCCCGGCGAACGGCACGTCGATGGTCCGAACGTACTGGCTGATATAGTTCGTGGTTTCGACGTTCTCGCCGCCGAACTCCCGCTCTTCGACCCGCTCTTCGGTGCCTCGATACTCGTAGCCGGCGTCGTCTGCGGCGTCCGGCGAGACGCGGATCGGCGACGCCTCGAACGTCGTGATGTCGTCGAGAATATCGCTGACACAACCCGCAAATGCACCGGCGGCACCGACCGCAGCCGCGGCAACGAACTGTCGTCGATTCATACTAGTCGGGTCGACCGTGTTCTCGGACAAAAAGCTCGTGGTCATCGTCACGGCGTGGAATAGCCGGATGTCGTGCGTTTCAGGCGCTCGAAAGCCGTCTCCCACTCAGCGATCAACAGCGCCGTCGGACGGCCCGCGAGCGTCGCGACGGGAGGGTTTCGTCTCGGACTCGTCTACTTCCCGGAGGGAAGCCGATAGCTCGCCCCGTCGTCCGTATCCTGTACTTCGATGCCGAGCGCCTCGAGTTCGTCGCGCAACTCGTCGGCCCGGTCGTAGTTCCCGTCGGCCCGCTCCTGCTCGCGGACGTCGAGAACGAGGTCGACGACGTCTCCTGCGAGGTCGGCCGTCCCCGTCGTCTCGCCGACGAAGGAAAGCCCGAGGACGGCACCGAGTTTCTCGAGCGCGTCGACGGCCCGCCGAAGCCCTCGGTAGTCGAACTCCGAACGATTCTCGAGATGGGAGTTGACCGCGGTCGCGATCGACAGCAGGGCCGATTGGCCCTCTCGAGTGTTGAAGTCGTCGTTCATGGCCTCGACGAACGAGTCGCGAGCGTCGTCGACGGCCGTTCGCAACGACTCGTCGTCTACTTTCGTGCGCGCAGCGGTCGAATCGACCGCGTCGACGGCCGCCTCGTAGGCCCGCTCGAGTCGGTCCCAACGCTCCTCGGCCTCGGCGATCGTCTCGTCGGAGTAGAGCTGCTTGCTGTTGTACGATCCCGCGGTGAGGAAGGTTCGCAACACGTTCGTCCCCCACCGGTCGACGGCCTCGTCGACGGTGACGAAGTTGCCCAGACTCGAGGACATCTTCTCGTCGTCCATCTGGAACAGTTCGCAGTGGAGCCAGTAGTTCGCGAACTGCTGGTCGGTCGCGGCTTCCGACTGGGCGATCTCGTTTTCGTGGTGGGGGAAGACGAGGTCTCGACCGCCGACGTGGAGGTCCAGCGTCTCGTCTAAGTGCGTCATGCTCATCGCCGAGCACTCGATGTGCCAGCCCGGGCGGCCCTCGCCCCACGGCGAGTCCCAGGTCTGTCCCTCGGGAGTGTGATCGCAGTGGTCGACACCCTCGTGGCGGTGTTCGTGGACGGCGTTTTCGTCGACGCTTCCGGCCTTCCAGAGTGCGAAGTCCGCGGGATGGCGCTTTTCCGTCCGCTCGTCGGGGTCGCCCTGGGATTCGATCTCGTCGAGTTCCTGGTTCGAGAGCTTGCCGTACTCGTCGAAACTGGTGACGTCGAAGTAGACCGAGCCGTTCGACTCGTAGGCGTAGCCCTTCTCGATCAGCGTCTCGACGAGGTCGACGATTTCCGGGACGTGCTCGGAGACGCGGGGATAGACCTCCGCCCGCAGGAGATTGAGCGAGCGCATATCCTCGAGCGTGTGCTCGATGTAGCTCTCCGCGACGGCCGCTTCGTCCTCGCCGAGATCGTCTTCGCCCACGCGGGCGACGATCTTCTCGTTGACGTCGGTGAAGTTCTCGACGTGACGCACGTCGTACCCGAGGTACTCGAGCCAGCGGTGCATGACGTCGACGTGGACCCACGAGCGGGCGTGGCCCAAATGTGGCGGGTCCGAAACCGTCAGGCCACAGTAGTAGAGCAGAACGTTCTCGGGATCCTGTGGCTCGAACGGCTCGCGTTCGCCCGTCAACGTGTTCGTCACGTGCAGGGTCATGACGCTCACTTCCCCCGGCCGAAAGTTAAACCGTGTCATCTACCACGGCTAACGCCGAGGGCTTGAGCGTTGAACTCCCACTTCTGCCGACAACGTATCGGAGGCGGTGTACTCTCCATTCAGGTTCGCCGTCCCGCTCTTGAGGGCGAGATGACCGTCGCCCAATCCCGGGACGGCTCGAGTCTCGATTCCGATCACTCGCCGCTCGACGGAACGGCCTCGAGCGCGTTCTCGACCGCTCGCAGCGCGTTCGCCCCCTCGAGTCGGTCGACGACGACGACAATCGAGTCACCGCCAACGGCGGCCGAAGCGGGAATGATCTCCTCGAGACTCAGTCCCTGTAAGACCGCAGCGAGCGCGGCCGCGTCGACATCTCCCGCCGCGACAATCGCCGTCCGATCGCCCCCATCAAATCCGAACGACGTCCCGCCGACGGCGATCAGCGCGTCGTCCGATCCGGCGTCGACCGGACCGATCCCGCTCTCCATTCTGACCCGTACGTCGCGAGCGTCGCGCTCGTACGCCGGCAACTCCTCGGCGTACCGCCGCAGCGCTGTCGCGACCGCGTCGACCTCGCCGTCGATCTCGAGAAACCGGGCAGCGGCGGTGTAGTTCACGACGCCCGCCCGCAGCGCCGTGCGAAGAAACGGATGGTCGTCTGCAGCACGGCGAGTCTCGGCTGCCAGTGACATACAACAGGCAGTGACCCATGTCACTATAAACTCGACGACGTCAACCAACCGAAGCGGGTGGGCAGTCGGACCGCGGCGTTTTTGCCTCGAGCGCCCAACTTTCGACTATGGATCTGGACGATATCGAGGAACTCATCGAATCGAATCTCGAGGACGCAGACGCCACGGTCACGCACGCACGCGACAAACACGACGACGACCATCTCGCGGCGACCGTGATCTCGCCGGCGTTCGACGGCGTCCCGCTGGTCCAGCAACACCAGCAGGTCTACGACGCCCTCGGCGATCACATGACGACCGACATCCACGCCCTCGAGCTATCGACGTACACGCCCGAGGAGCACGACGAGTACGAGGGGTGAACTGGGCGTTTCGGGCGGCGAATCGGCGTCGCGCTCGTTGCAGACGGAACCGCAGCTTTATCCTCCGTACCTGATAGGATATGCGTATGGAATCGCTTCACCCCCGCATCAGGCTGCTCTGGATCGCGCAGGGAGCGATCACGGCGGTCGTCCTCGGCGTCGTCCTCGCGCTCGTCGATCAGTGGATTACCGACGTTCCCACGGTCGCCATCGCCGGCGTCGCCGCGTTCGCACTGCTACTCGGGATCGTCTACGCCGTCCGTCTCTATCAGGTCTGGAAGTTCGAACTCCAGAACGACGCGCTCTATCTGGAGCGCGGCGTCGTCACGTTCGTCGAGACCGCGGTCCCGTTCGTCCGCGTCCAGCACGTCGACACGCAGTTCGGACCGATCGAACGCGCGCTCGGACTCTCGAGCGTCGTCGTCTACACCGCGGGCTCCCGAAACGCGGACGTTCGGATTCCGGGACTGACGCCCGACCGTGCCCGGGATTTGCAGGACACGCTTCGCGAACTCGCCGTCGAGAGCGAAGCCGACGACGCTGTCTGACACGATCATGAATCGACTACATCCACTGAGCGCGATCGCGTACGGCCTCCAGTACGGCTTCATCTGGCTGTGGATCCCGATGGTGCTCGTCCTCGTCCTGGGCGGGATCATCGATCCGGTCAGTCCGGCCTGGTTCCCCGTGGCCGCACCGCTCGGATTCGTCGCCGGCGTCGCCTACGGAATCGGCTACTACTACCGGTTCGAGTACGGCATCACGCCGGACACGTTTGACGTCGCCTCCGGCGTCTTCGCGCGTCGGTCCCGGGAAATTCCGTACGGTCGCATTCAGAACGTCGACGTTCGACAGGGCGTCTTCCAGCGGCTGTTCGGGCTCGCGACTCTCTCGATCGAAACTGCTGGCGGCGGTGCCACCGAAGCCACGTTGAACTTCGTCAGCGAGTCCGAAGCCAACCGGCTCCAGGAACAGATTCGACGCCGAACGGCCGACGCAAAAGACCGTCGACGCAAGCGCGAGTCGTCGCCCGCTGAGGAGCGAGAACCGGTCGACGAAACCGGCGAGATAACGACCGAGAGCGACGAGACGGCGACACCGACCGATACGGAGCATTCCGCTGATCCCGACCCAACCGTTCCGTCGTCGGACCCGACCGAGAGCCGACGGGATCGCGCGCCAACGTACGAACCTCCGCGTCGCCGAAAGCTGTTCGACCTCGAGTCGCGAGAACTGCTGCTCTACTCCTTTACGTCGTTCCGACCCGCGGCCGCGGCGGCCGTGCTGGGGCTGTTTTTCATCGCGACGGACACGTTCATCGAACTGCTCGTGACGATCGCTCAACCGGTCGGCGGTCCCGAATCGATCGGCGAAGGGACGACTACCAACTACGGCGTCCTGACGCTCGTCTCGATGATCAACGGGATCGTCATCACGTATATGTTGAGCGTCGCCTACACGTTCGCCACCTACTACGACTTCCGGCTGGGTCGCGCCGACGAGGACTTCGTCTACGAACGGGGCCTTCTCCAGCGCTACAGCGGATCGATCCCCGTCGAGAAGGTCCAATCGGTGACGGTGACGGCCAATCCGCTCCAGCGACTCATCGGTTACGCCGGCCTCTGGGTCGAGACGGCCGGCTACGGGCCCGACAGCAACGGCGGCAGTCAGTCAGCCGTGCCGCTGGCCAAACAGGGTCGCGTCCATCGGTTCACGGAAAACCTGACCGACGTGGAGACGCCGAAATTCCGGAGTCCGCCGACGATGGCTCGCCGTCGCTACCTTGTCCGGTACTCGATGATCGCCGCCGTTATCGTCGCGATTTTCTTCGGTATCGCGCAAGTGACCGCTCTCGATCGCTGGTATCTAGCTGCAATCGTCTTTGCAGCGGTGCCCCCCGCGGCGCACCTGAAGTACGTCCACCTCGGCTACTACGTTGGGGAGGACCACCTCGTCATCCGGCGCGGCTTCTGGAGTCGCCGAACCACCGTGATTCCCTACTACCGAATCCAGACGGTTTCGACCCGGCGATCGATTTTCCAGCGCCGCCTCGGACTGGCGTCGTTGGTCGTCGACACGGCGAGTTCGCGGACGTTCTTCTGGGCGACGCCGACGATCTACGACGTCGACCTCGAGGACGCACGCGGCGTCCAGCGCGCCAGTCGCAAACGCCTGCAGTCGGCGCTCCGCGAACGCGCCCGTGACGACGATCTGGGGCTGTCGGTCGACTTCACCTGAGGCGGCCTCCGTTCCCCACCTGTCGCCGGCGTCGTTTCGGTGGATTTTACCACGCTCACAGCGACGCTCTCCGTATGGGAGACGAAGACACGGACTACCGTATCGAGGAGGACAGTCTCGGCGAGATGCAGGTTCCAAAGGACGCCTACTGGGGCGCACAGACCCAGCGGGCCATTCAGAACTTCCCCATTTCGGGCATCTCCTTCAGTCGACGATTCGTCCGCGCGCTCGGCGTCGTCAAGAAGGGTGCCGCACAGGCCAACCGCGACCTCGACCTGATCGAGGACGACGTCGCCGAGGCGATCATCGAGGCCGCCGACGAGGTCATCGCCGGCGAACACGACGACCAGTTCCCGGTCGATGTCTTCCAGACCGGCTCCGGAACCTCCTCTAACATGAACGCCAACGAGGTCATCGCCAACCGCGCCGCCGAGATCATGGGCTCGGAGATCGGCGACCGCGTCGTCCACCCCAACGACCACGTCAACTACGGCCAGTCGTCTAACGACGTCATCCCGACCGCGATGCACGTCGCCTCCCTCGAGGCCGTCGAGAAGGACGTTATCCCTGCCCTCGACACGCTTCGTGAGGCGCTCGAGCGCAAAGAGGAGGAGTTCGACGATGTCGTCAAGACGGGCCGAACGCACCTCCAAGACGCGACGCCAGTCACGCTCGGCCAGGAGTTCGGCGGCTACCGCACGCAGGTCGAGAAAGGACTCGGGCGCGTGGACAACGTTCGCGAACACCTCGCCGAACTCGCGCTTGGCGGAACCGCGACGGGAACCGGCCTCAATACGCACGAGGAGTTCCCCGGCCGCGCCGCCGAGTACATCACCAAAGAGACCGGCGTCCAGTTCCGCGAGGCCGACAACCACTTCGAGGCCCAGGCCGCCCACGACGCGATGAGCGAGGCCCACGGCGCACTCCGAGTGATTGCGGGCTCGCTGAACAAGATCGCGAACGATCTTCGACTGTTGGCTTCCGGTCCGCGAAACGGGCTCGGAGAGATCGAACAGCCCGAGAACCAGCCCGGTTCGTCGATCATGCCCGGCAAGATCAACCCGGTCGTCGCCGAGGCCGTCAATCAGGTCCACAAACAGGTCGTCGGCAACGACGCCGCCGTCGCAGCGGGCGCAGCGGAGGGTCAGATCGACCTCAACCTCTACAAGCCCGTCCTCGCGCACAACTTCCTCGAGTCGGCGGAACTCATCTCGAACTCGAGCCAGGTCTTCGCCGAGCGCTTCGTTGATCCGCTCGAGGCGAACGCGGAGTACTGCGAAGAGCGCGTCGAGCAGTCGATGGCGATGGCCACTTCACTCAACGTTCACATCGGCTACGATAAGGCCAGCGAAGTCGCCAAAACTGCACTCAAGGAGGACAAAACGGTTCGCGAGGTCGTCCTCGAGAAGGGCTATCTCAGCGAGGAGGAAGCCGACGAGGTCCTCGATCCCCGGAAGATGACCGAGCGCGGCATCCTCGGTCAGGACGACTGACTCGAGTCGCGAACTGAAACTATTTTTCTAACACGGCGTCCTTATTAGAAGGTACACCTACCACCAAGTTGATACTGGTCCGTGTAACCGAGTCACACGACGTTGCTGTGCGTAGACGTGACAGGAAATGGAGTACCCAAGACTGAGTAAACAGGTCGATTGATCGTTCTTTATTCCCGGACTACCTTGGGTAAATCGGCACAGTGGAGCCGAATCACGTCCGTTTCGAACGGAAGAAACGAACCCAAGCAGTTTTGTTGGATGCTCGCGTCAGACGAAATATGCACACCTGTCGCAACTGCAACCAGTCCTTCCAGACGGAGCTTGCCCTCGAATTACACCGCGATACGTGCAAAAAGGGACAGCTTTTCTGTCAAGTATGTGGCGACCGGTTCCGGGAAGGCGATGCGACCCAGGACGGATGGCACTACGAATGTCCGAACGACGAGTGTGAGGGCGACGGACTGCAAGAGGACCTGTATCGCGTCGACGACGTCCGCGCAGCGACTCACTGACCGAACGACGAGCGGTTCCGATCGAGTCGGTTTTCGACTCCAACTGGTCGCGTTCACATCTTCTTATGCGTCGGGCCCAATATAGGAGCTGTGGCCACCGAACGCCACGCTTCTTCCTCGAGTGAGACGACGAGTTCGCAGTCGTCGTACTCGAGTATCGCGTACGTCGACCCGCGAGCACCGGATTCGGCCAATCGATCACGGCAACGCTGTTGTTGCTCGGTGTCGTGTTCACGCAACGGTGCTTGTCTACGCCGTGGCTGCGATTCTCGGGCTGGCAGCGGTCCCACGGTGGCGACTCGACCCGTACCGCCTGCGTGCGATTTCGGCTTGTGTGTTTCACTCTCGAACCGGAGCCACGCACTGTCTGTGCCATCTGGAACTTGAACACATTTCGATATAGCACTATATGATTCATGAGTCGGACAGCAGCCACGTATCGCCGATATGTGTGGTGGTAACACGAGCCTATCGATTCCGTCATCGGGCGCTGAAGACGGACTCCATCCCACACAGCGACGGTGTCGGACACACGACGACTGCTGAAAGCCGACGGACTGGAACGGGCACCTGACGTCAGCTCCGTTCGGAACCAGACTCCGTCCACGACAGCCCGTGACGACACCTCGGTCGTGTCCAGAGCCATGCTACTAACGCCGCCACGAGACACGACGAGAGATCCCTTCCGAACATCGCGTTGTGCCGACCACTACGACGCGACAGCTGCCCCGTAACGATCCGAGATCGGTATCGGACCGGATCGCCACTGGCTCTCTGCGCACCTCGTCTTCCGCTCTCCACGCCTCCGCTGCAATCGCTCGAGACGGTGCCATCGGCGCTCGGGGGCGAAGACTTCACAGTGGTCACGACGAGCCTTGACGGACGAACAGTCTCGTCGGTCTCGTACCCCTAGAAGAGCCGTCCCGCTCGAGACGCCTCGAGACCGCGTCTGTCCGCCCGTGATGCCCTGCACCGTTGGCGGTCGTTGTGCACCCCACACCGTCTCGAAGCGGTGCAGAACGCCGGTCCGGGTAGCCAGCGGAACGAAACCCTGTCCGACTTTCCGACGATCGTCCTCCATCGATTTCCCCGGAGCGCATCGAGGGAATTCGAAACACGCCCAAAGTCCAGCGGGTCGCGCTGGCCCGTCGCCCCGCACCGGTAACGCATCGTACGGCCCTCTCGCAACGCCGCTGTATGGCCGCTGACGCGATTTTCTCCATTTCCGAACTGATTGGGGCGGAGATGCCTTCCGACGGCCTACGAACCCTCGAGAAGGGGGCTCAATTGGGCCCGAGTTGCCGTTACCCCTCGATAGACGAGCCGACCTGGGCTCGTGCCGACCGCGGCAGTGCGTGGGACGACTTAGCCCCACGTGACGTCGTGAATTGCCACTACCGACTCGCTGCGGGCAGGAACAGGATTTGAGCCCGTTCGCTCTCTCCGGAGTACGCACGGATCGACGCAGCCGTGAGCGTCGAGGCTCGATCCTGCCCGAGCGACTCTCGTGAATCGCGTGTTCCCGAGCGCCGTCGTCGACCGACAGACGTGACAGTCGCCCACCCGTACGGATAGTGGGCCGTCACGACGGGATGACCGAACGACGACTCCCCAGTGTCGGGCCGATGACGATATCCCAGTTTCGAGTGAGATTCCAGCCCCATCACCGGACCGTATCGGTCCTCGATCGATCGCCGACATTCACCGCGAGAACGTCCTCCCGTTTCCGCTCTATCGCGATACGAACTCGAGAATATTTTCTCCCAATCGAGACTGGAATAAGTGACTATTTTCACAAGTACTATCGTGTTATTTATCCGTCGAAAACACGCCACTTACCATGTATGTGATAGTTATTTCGGCGAGCTTATCAGGCGTCTATTCACGGACTTTCTCGCTCGATACTGAACTCTAAATACCGCAACCGGATTTGATATCTCGAACTGTGGTCCCAGAAACACCTATTTTATATCTCAATTAGTGTGCCCTTCTACAATTAAATCTGAAATTGCGGACCCACTTTTGGCGCAAAACTAGTCCTGTGAAGAGAGATAAAAACACTTAGCTCGAATAATGGGTAGATTGATTATCACCGCGTTTGATCAATGTCGTATGAGCGATTCGGCGGACACCGAACGAACCACCGTCAAAACCTACGTCCCGTCCTACCAGAAATCTGAATGGCAGTCTCACGCCGACGATCTGGGGATGAGTCAGGCCGAGTTCGTTCGAACGATGGTGCAGGCCGGCCGAGCGGGGTTCGATACCGATTACGAGGAACCCCATTCTCCGGACCCAGACCCCGGGGGTAACGCCCTCGAAACAAGGGTCCTCAAATTACTCGAGTCTGACACGTATTCCTGGGAGGAACTCCTCGAAGCGGTGTCGGACGATGTCGAATCTCGCCTGGACCAGACGCTCGAGGAACTCCAGGCGAACAACCGAGTTCGATACAGCGGACGCCACGGCGGGTACACCGCCGTCGACGGTGGTGTCGATGGCGACTGAACGCGGGACCGATGTCCCGACGGACGTCACGGATCCGATCGCGTACTTCCTCGACGACCAGCGATATCACGGCAAGAGCGAACGGACGCTCGAGGCCTACGAGCGCGTTCTCCGACGGTTCGAGGCGTTCGTGAGCGAACGCTTCGACGTCGATCGGGTGGGGGCGGCCCAGCGACGGGAGTGCATGGCCTGGATTCACTCCCTTCGAGGCGGGTTCGAGCCGAGCACGATCGCGACCTACGCCTCGTATCTCAACCGGTTTTACGACTACATGAACCGCGTCGGAGTCTTCGACGACAACCCGATGGCCCTGGTGATGGAGGAGCTGTCCGAATCGATCGACACGAACCCGACGAGACGGGATATCTCGGTGCCGGAGATGCGGGCGTTCGTCGCCGCGGTTGACCATCCGTTAGAGCGCGCCGTCGTCGTCACGCTGTTGAAAACGGGGATGCGTGTCGGCGAATGCTGTAACCTCGATTTGCAGGATCTGAACCTCGAGGCGCCGGAAATCGACCGCGAGTGGGACCCCCGCGTCGGGCTTGAGCGGCGGCCCTCGTCAGTGTTCGTCGCCGCGGCACCCGCTCGCGGCGCGACCGTCAACGGCGAGGAGCGAACGGCGTCGAACAAACGCAAGCGAGATACCGTCGTCCCCGTGGACGACGAACTTCGACGGTCGCTCCTCGAGTGGCTGGCGATCCGCCCGGACCCAGTTTCGGACGCCGACCCGCTCTTCCTCGACACCGGTGAGTCGTGGGGCGAGCGCCTGACGCCGTCGGACGTGCGCTATATCGTCGAGAAACACGCTCGAGAGCGCGGCTGGTACCGAACCGGCGGCGGGACACAGGAGAACGTCACTCCCCACTATTTCCGGCACTTTTTCACGACCCACCTGCGGGATCGAACGGGTGACCGCGGGATCGTCCAGTATCTTCGGGGAGATGTGGCCGGCGACGTGATCGACACCTACACTCACAACTGGGGTGATCGCGTTCGAGAGACGTACCTCGAGCACATCTACGCTGTCAGTCAGTAACTTGTGGAGGGCGTTATCGACCGCGGCGCAGCCTGTAGCTGTCATCGAGAGCCAGACGTTCTCACGACGATTCGTCGGTGATCGACTGTATCAACTCCAGAATTTACTAAGACTGTAGTAATCTATCATGCTCGAAAACAGGCTCATAAATCGTACTTCGCTATATCTAATTGGTGGTGGGCTGTTCGGCATTCCGATGTCCGAAACCGAACGACACAGCCGCTCTCGGGTCGCTTGGCGACGAATAATGGAGGTTCCGTGTCCCGACGTACGGAGGCGTCTCGTATCGAATCGAGTCTAGACTGGCGGATCGCTTTCGAACTAACTCAGTTATTCCAATATTAGACGGCTTCGGCGCGAGCGTTCACCGCGTCGAAGATTCGCGGGACGAACCCCTCCGCGAGCGGCGACAGTTCGTAGACGCGACTCCCGCCGTCGCGGAACTTGCCGACCAGTCCCGCATCTTCGAGCGCGTTGAGGTGGTGATACAGGTCGTTCTGCCGACGGTCGAGCAATTCCGCTAGTTCGCCACTTCGCACCTGTCCCTCCTCGGAAAGCAGATACAGAATCGTAAATCGGGTCGGCTCACCCATCACCGACAGTCGGTTGGCTTCCCGCTCGAGGTCGAGTGTCCCCTCGAGGAGATCCGACTCGATGCGGTCCTGGGCAGCGGTTCGCTGGTTCGTCGGGACCTCTCGTTCGCTCATAGCTGTCTCTAGTCGTTCAGGACACTTAGGCTTAATCGTTATTAAGACAGCGGGAAGACACGAATGTTTACCTGATAGTGGTCTGGATCTGAAGAACGATGGCCGGACTCACGACGTACGAGGGGACGCCGATTAGAACCATCATCGCCCAGTCGATCCCGGACGCAGAACCGGACGACACGTTCGTGTTTCTGATGGGACCGTACAGATTGCTCGATCCGTCGTACCTCTATCCGGATGCCGAATATCCGCTGCCGTCAGATCCGCTCGCGCCTGATCGGAGCACCGGCGCTCCCGACGAAATCGAAGCGACCCTTCGGACGATCTGTGAGCGAGTGTCTGCTGAGACTTCGACGACGGTGTTCATCGCGAGTGTTGTTGAGATCCCGACTAAACAGGAAGCGGAACGACCTGAGTGTGACGAGACGGGGATGGCCGTCATCGATCAATCGATCGCGTTCGCGAAGGCCAGCGAGGGGAACGCGTTCGTTTTCACGAAGGCTGGACTAACGACGGGTGCGGGTGCCGAAGCCGGAGCGATCCCCGAATACTTCCGTCTCAGGAACGACGTCGGACGACTTCGCGATCCGCGAACGTTCTGCATTTTCGCCGAAGCCACGGCGGATAGCGAACGAAACGTGTACGAACCACGATTCAGCAGTGCGTCCATCGACGAGATGGACGACGCGTACGACCTCAGATTTCGGTACTTCGTTGATCGGCCAGAACTGGTCGACACACTCGTCGACTTCATCGAAGCGTACGTCGTCCCACTTTCGAGCAGTACGTGACTCGTCAGTACATCTGCTGGGTCGAATCAACCGTTGTCCCGCAAAAGAGCCGTTTCGAAGCGTGTTCTACCGTTCGACCGCGAGTGCAGTCTCGAGGTCGGTTCCGTTCAACAGCGCGCGAACGCCGTCGGCCGTCTCGCTTACTTCCGGCGTACTCTCTAAGAGCACGGTTTCGCTGGGGAACAACTGCTCGCCCAGCAACAGCCCGTGCTCTCGAGCCGTCGATCCCGTCACGGTCAGGTAGACTCCTAACCCGGTGTCGGCGATCGCGGCCTCCTCCTCGCGGCCCTCCTCGGGATACACGAAGCGAACGTTGTCGAGCGTCCGTGTGCCGAGGACGGCCTGCACGAGCCGTTCGTATCGCGGTTCGATACACAGCGGTCCCTCGTAGGACTCGAGAAACTCTCGATCGATCGACCCCGTCGACGGCGACACCGAAGGAGTGGCCATCAAGGTGTGATAGACGGTATCACCGAGACCGGTGACGACGCGAACGTCGGTATCGGTCGGATCGATTCGGGCGTTGATATCGGCGATTCTGTCGAGCGGTTCTGGACGGAGTTCGACGACTTCCTCTAAGACGAGATCGGCGCTATCGAATCCGAGCGCGAACTCGTGGGTTCGCAGGGCTCGAAACGGCTCCTCACGACCGACGAGTTGAATCGCCGCATCGTCGGGAACGCCGTCGACCCCTTCGAGCGGAATCGTGACGCTGTCGAAGACGATGCGTCGGGGTTTGCCGGCCCGATCGTCTCGCAAGAGGGTGTACTCGGGCTCGGTCGGGTCCTCGACGGTGCTGTACGCTGCGAGACGATGGTAGACGTGTTCGTCGGCGTCGTCTTCGGGGTCGACCGTCCCCTTCGTGAGTGCCTTCTCGTGACGAAGCGTCGACGTGATATCGTCCGCGAGATCGGCCACGTCGAGTCGACGTGCGAATCGGTCGAGCACCGACTCGAGCGGTCGCCCCTTGCGCGGAACAGCGATCGGTATCGTCTCGCCCATCGACGAATTCTCGACCGGCGACGGATAAACGCGTTGCGTTTCGAAAACGAGAGTGAGAATTCGGATCGAGACTGTCCTCGAAAAACGGCGTCGTTCATGCGGACGGCCGTCAGTCAGTTCCGAAGACCGCGAACCGTCCTACGGTCACACCGGTACTCAGTGACAGCAGACCGCCTCAGTCCGTGAACATCGAACCGAGCTGATCGCGCCACTCCTGGATGTCGGTAACTTCGGCTTGAACGTCCTCGAGATCTCCTTCGATAGACTCGACATCGTCCTCCACGTCTTCGACGTCGTCGGCCACATCGTCGAGGTCTTCGGCCACGTCTGCAACCTCGGCTTCGACGTCGTCGAGGTCTTCCTCGAGATTGGTCACGTCGTCCGCGACCGAATCGACGTCCGCTTCGACGGTGGACACGTCGTCAGCCACATCGTCGAGGTTGTCCCCGAGGTCGTCGACATCCGTTTCGACGGCGCCGATCTCGTTTTCGATGTCGGCGTTCCACTCGGAGAGATCGCTCACGTCGGCTTCGACGTCGTCGACGCTCGCTTCCGTCTCGTCGAGTCGCCCGTCCAGCGCTGCGAACTCGTCTTCGAGTCCGCTGATGTCTGCCGTGAGCTCCTCGATGAGCTGTTTCCCGGTCCCGTTCTCCTCGAGGAACTGCTCGAGTGCGTCGGTGTAAGCGGTGACCTCCTCGACGCGGCGCTGTAGGTGTTCGACTTTGGCGACGTCCGGGCCGGACGGTTCGAGATCGAGTTCGGTGCGCAGGGCCTCGAGATCGTCGTCGTCGACGTCTCCCTCGCGAATCTCTGTCGCGAGTCGGGCAGCAACCGAGCCGTCGAACGACGGACTCGAGGTGTCCGTCTCCGTATTGTCGTCGGTCGCGCCCACTTCGCGGTCCTGAGCGTCGTCTGCGGCGTCTACGGAGTCGCTCTCTGCATCGACGGCCGATTCGTCGATGGCCGTCGATGGCTCCTCGACGTCTGTCTCTTCGGTCGTCGATTCGTCGTCCTCGACCTCGGATTCGTCGTCCTCAGTCTCGTCAACCTCGGGTTCATCGACCGACGAGTCGGCCTCCGTGTCGGCGAGGTCGACATCGTCGGCCGACGGCGTCTCGGAATCGGTATCGATGTCCTCAAGCGCGGGATCGTCCTCACTCGACTCGCCCAGCGGTGTCTCGTTTTCGTCTTGGTCTACACCGTCGTCGGCGATGTCCGGCTCGTCTTCCTCGACGTCGGCCGCAGCGGCTTCGAGATCGAGTTCGATTTCGGGTTCGTCGTCTGCGTCCTCCCCGAGGTCGAGTTCGTCCGTCGCGTCGTCTTCGTCGGTATCCTCGACACCGAGGTCGATCCCGAGATCGGTATCCCCGTCGTCAGCGTCGTCCGGTTCCGGAATCTCGTCCTCTTCGAAGCCGAGATCGATATCCGGCGTGTCGTCCTCATCCGCGTCGGTCTCGTCGTCGACCGGCTCCGGTTCGGGATCGACATCGCCGAGATCGAGGTCGAGCCCCCCGGCTTCGTCCTCGAGCTCGTCCGCGTCGTCAGCAGCCTCGGCTCCGCCGTCGTCCTCGCTGTTGTCGTCTGCGTCGTCCTCGAGTCCGGGAACGGAGTCGGACTCGCCGGAGATCATATCCTTGACGGCCTGATTGCGGTCCTCCGAGACGATGTTACCAATAATGTCGTCGTCGACCTCGTCGGCCTCGGAGCCGCCATCGTCGCCGTCGGAACTAACCTCGACGACCTCCGGTTCGGTCAGGAACTGTTCGGCATCGCTCTCGTCGTCGATGCGGATGCCATAGACCGTGACGAGTTCTTCGTCGGGCTCGAGCGTACCGGTGAACTCGACGTGGTTATCCTGAAAGGCGGTCCAGTCGTCGCTGTTGTACTCGGGGTGGAACCCGACTTTGTCCATCGGGAACGATTCGGGGATCGATTCGGAGAGTCGAAATGCAACCTGTTCGTCACGTTCGGATTCGATCTCGAAGCGGATCGCGGGTACCGGGAACTCGTCCGCCGCGAACGTTTTCCGGACGGATAACCCGTCAGCATCGACCTCGATCACGTCGTCCGTGTCGGCGGTGCTACTCATGAGGCCAACGTTACCAGACCATTACTATAAATGATACGGACAGTATCAGATCTGGTTCACGTAGCGGGACTACAGATCGACGCGGTCGCCGATCTCGACCAGATCGAGTCGCGTCGGGTACTCGAAGCTTTTCGCGTGGTGGTGGAGCACCTTCGGATCCGAGGTGAGCCCGCGCCACATATCCCAGTGACTTGGGAGGAGTCGCTCGAGTCCCAACGCCGACGCGGCTTCGACGATCTGGTTCTCGTCGTTGTACCAGCGGGTCCGTTTGGGTTCGCGGGTCTCCTTGTCGGGAATTCGACCGACGGTACCGAACGCGAGGACGCCGAGATCGATGTCGTACTCGTCGCCGATCCGTTCGAACTCGTCGGATGGTTTGGTATCGCCGCCGTGGAAAAAGGTCCCCGCGTCGTGCTCGAAAACGTAGCTCACGGGGTGGGTCGCGTCGGGATCGTTCGCGTCCTCGACGTGGACCGTGAACTCGCCGATCTCGAGGGTGTCGCCTTCGCTGACCTCGGCGAACTGCTCGTCCGTGAGGTCCCAGTCTGCGGTCCACTCCTCTTCGTCCCGGGCGACGGCAAGGCTGTCGTCGGGTGCATAGAACGTGGCCCCAGTCTGCTCGAGGATCGGCGCCTGGCTCTCGCCGTGAACGTGGTCGGTGTGTTCGTGCGTCGCGAGAACCGCATCGGCGTCCGTGACGTCCGCGGGATCGAACGGGACGGGAATCATCCGGACGGTTCGTGGCGGATCGCCCAGCCCGAGATAGGGGTCGATGTAGACCGTCGTTCCCTCGTTCCCCTTGAGAACGAAGCCGTTGCAGCCGAGATACCAGATCGCGACCCCGTCGGGTGAAGCGTCTTCGACGTCACGAACGAGCCAGTCTCCCCAGTCACTTTGGATCATATGCGTGCGTGCGAGGACCGACTGGGTAAGTGTTGTTGTCTCGGCGGACCGCGGCCGGCCTCAGCGAGACCGGTGCAAAACGAACGCTGGGTGTGGAGGGCCGAAGCGGGGGATCGGGAGTAATCCGAGCCGTCGGCAGTCGGTAGGCAATCGTTCGTCGCGATCGTTCCGTCCCGTTCCGTTACAGTGGGATTTCGGACTGGTTGGTCTCGCCGGGGGCATCCAGGTGATCGAGTCGCGAGCCGAGCAGCTGTCGCATGAGGACGACGAACCCGTTGTCCGCCCCCTCACCGATGAGCGCGGTTTCGTCGTATTCGCCGTCGGCAGCCGGCGTTCCGAGCGTCCCCAGCAGGACCGCTTTGCGGTCCGCAAACACCAGCCTGCCGACTGACTCGCCGTTCGGCGGCAGGTTGAGCCAGTCCAACTGTGGCTCCCAGAGGACGACCTCCGGCGCGCGGTCTCGAACGATCTCCCGAACGCGCGGATCCCGCGAGCCGACGTAGACGTCGACGCCGCGGTCGATCGCGTCTTCGACCCGACGGAAACAGCCCTCCTCGAGCAGCCCTGTCGTCGTGAACATCATGAACAGTTCTTCCTCGGCTGATTCACAGAGCGACTGACCGGTCGTGACGATCGACTCTCGTCCTCGCAGCGTCCGAACGTCGTTGCTCGCGTCGGTCTCGATCGACTGCCCAGGAGTCGACTCGGCGGCCGTCTGCAGGCGGTCGGGATGGCTGTCGAGCCACTCGGTGCGCAGGGTCGGGTGGCCCTCGTAGGAGACGCTGCCCGTTTCGGGATCGTAGCCGACGAGACCGGCGTCGTTCAGGTGTGGCAGGTGGACGTGGACGAGCGAGGTCAGCACTTGCTCGACGCGCTCTCGAGGAACGTCGCGTGCTGCGGTCTCCGTTTCACGAGCCGCGACGTCTCGAGCGAGGGTCTCGGTCGAGAGCGGATGGTACTGGTTCCCGAGAACGGTGAGGATCGTCCGGCGTCGCGAGTCGGCGAGGGCACCGAACAGGGCGTCGAGATCGGTTTCATCGTCCGTTCGGTCGGCGAGAATCGCGTCGAATTCGGAATCGTCGAACACCCAGTGGTCGGTCGTCACTATCCTCCCGTCGTCGGTCTCCGTGACGAGTCCGGCGTCGACCAGCGCGGGCAGGTGCCTGTGCTGACAGTCGACCAGCGCGCGCTCGTGGTCGTCGTCGGTCACCGACGCGAGTGGGGTATCAGTGGTTACTGCGACGAGTTCGAAGGCGAGATCGGTCTTCGAGACGCCGCTCGACGGTCGGCTGTGAACGAGTCGGAGAATGTCACGCCGAGTGCTGTCTGCGAGTGCGTCGAAGACCTCGTCTCGAGATCGCGGCGACCGTTCGCTGCCATCGGGATTACTCATCGATTACTGGTGGGGAGCTATTGGGCAAAAGAACTGCTCCAAACCACTTTGGAATCAGTACGTAATTACCAACCAAATGTTGAATATGTCTGGAATAGATCTAAAAATCCATGAATGGTAGACGACTATTCCAGGTATACTTGGACAGTACGGTCATCTTCCCGCGACTTTCTCCTGCAATACAGTCTCAGTGGTCGATCACTTGTCGCATGAGTACTTCCTCGGAAGCGCACGGATCGAAACCGCCTCCCTCCGCGTTCGCTCGCTGGGCAACGCAGAGATACCGAACTCGAGGCCGAAGAAGAACCGATGAGATCTGTGTGCGAAGAAGCCGAGCAGAACTGACGATCGATCGTCCGGGTTCCGTCTTACCGACGATTCCGTCTCACGGACGAACCGGGGTCGCTACCAGGTGCCGTGGAAGGTGTCGAACGAGAGGCTATCGAGCGGCTTGTCGCCAACCGCAATCCGGTACTCGCCAGGGGTGAGCATCGGTTTGTGGAACTGTGGCCCGTCGTCGGTCGTGATCCGCGGACAGCCGGTGTTGACGAAGGCGTCCATATCGAAGTTCCGCAGTCGATCCGGCGTCACCTCGTCCATGGTGATGAGGTAGGCGTTCTCGTTGTCGTCGATGATGTCCTGAGCGATTTCCCAGCGCCCCTGGCCGATCTTGGTACAGAAGATGACGCCCCACTTCTCGGCGTCCATCGCGCGGTGGACGGCACCGTAGCGCTGCTTCATGAATTTGTCAGTGTCCGCGGGCGTCACAACGTTGTTGACCGGGTCCGCGATGACGACGTGTTTGTCGGGATGTTCCATCGCCAGGCCGAGCGGGTGGAACTTCCCGCCGCCGACGTAGAGTACCTGATCCGCGGGCACGTCCGCGCTCGCGTAGTTGCAGCCGAGCACCTGTCCCTCATGGGTCAGTCGCTCGTCGCCGCGGCGACTCTGAACGTCGTAGCCCTGTTCCTCGAGGAACTCGCACATCTCCTCGTAGCGGTTCATGTGCTGGGCGGTCGTGACGAGGCCGACGCCTTCGGTCTCCTCGGGTGGCTCGAGGGTGTCGAGCGCTTCCTCCATGATCGGCAGCACCTCGACGTTCGAGAACAGCGGCACGTAGATCACCTTGTCCGTGTCCTTCATCGGCGAGTGGCCGAAGTGGACGAAGACGTCGGTGCGTTTCATCAGGTAGGTGTCGAGGTCGCAGGCACCGTAACACGGCTGCCCAGAGAGCATGAACGTCACGCCGTCGGTGAGCTCACGGAGATCGTCGGCGACTGCGGGGCCGCGTCGTTTCAATCCCTCGGGAAACTGCAGGCCGACCTTCGTCGCATCTCGCTCCTCGATGGCCTCGACGATCTGCTCGAGTTCGTAGTCCCACTCCCGATCGTGTTTCAGCCGCATCCCGGTGTTTCGGAGGTCCCCCTCAGTGTACTCCGACTCTTGACTCATTGACCGATCTAACGACCACGGACGTAAATACTGCACGCTGTGCCGAATACGGCGAACTGACCGCCGTACGGTGAGCATTCGTTACTGACTCACAGCGAGCCGTATCCCGGTCGCACGGTTCGAATTCGGCGCACTGGAGGTCGTAGATATCACGCTGCAACGGCGTTGATATAGAACTGGTAGCGCGACCCAACAGTCATAGTACTGGAGTATAAACCCGATACCAATGCCAGCGGAACAGCCTGCAGACGGGTATCTCTTCGATATCTATCGTCGATACATCGGCGAACCGGAGGACCGAACCGACGTTTACGTCGGGTTCAGCCTGTTTCTCGGTGGGATCGGACTCGCGATCGTTGCTCTCCTGCTCTTCGTGTGGAGCGGGACCTTCGAGACTCGATCCGCATCGTACATCGCCTGGGTACAGCCCGCGTACGCGCTCGTAATGATCTCACTCCCCGTGTTCATGCTCGGGGTCGTGGTGTTGCTCCCGTCGGAGCGACGGATGCTGTACACGTCGATCGCCGGCGTCGCGATCACGATCGGTGCCGTCATCGGCTTTCTTGGTGCGTATCCCGACGACTGGAACGGCTACGGAAACGATTACACGGTTGAAGTCGTTGCGACCTACGCCGTCGGGCTCGCGGGGATCACCGCGTCCACGGGGGCAGCGCTGATCGCTCACTATCTGGATATGGCCCAGCAGGTCCGGACCGTCGACCCGGACGACGAAACTGACGAGGAAGACGAACTCTCCGATGCGGACGTCCGCAAGGACATCGACGAGGCGATGGAGGACGTCGAACTCTCCTGGGGTGGCGTCGAAAAGACCGAGCACAAGCGTCTCAGCTTCTCCGAAGATGAGTTCGACGCGGTGTCGGTCAATACCGACGCCGGAACGAAGACAGCCCGTTCGACGGGCGTCGACGCGCAGGTGGCCGGTCTCAAGGGATTGAAAGGTGGCGAGACGAAGACCACGACCTCCCAATCGACGGTCGACGATCAGACGGCGAAACTCAAGGAACTGCGCGAGCAACAGCAAGCGGAGGAGATGGCAACGGCCGAAAACGATGGCTCACCGCTCTCCGGTCTGTTCGATCGGCTTCGTGAGCTTCTCGGACGGAAGTAATCGCTTGATACTTCGAGTAAACTATTCTTATTGTCCATCCGTCTGAGCTGTAAGTTATTCACATAGATTTATAATCCATCGGCCGCCTTGCCCAACTATGGCGAAAGGCCTAGACGTTGGAACGATGAACATCCTGTCTGCACAGCAGGATGGGAACGATACGGTTTTCGTGCAACAGCGTAACTCCTTCGTAGAGATCGAATACTCGGATATGGCCGAGCAGATGCTCTCTCGAAGCGAAGTGCTTCACATTCGTAAAGACGATAAGGTGTACGTCGTCGGCGACGACGCCCTCAACTTTGCGAACATTTTCAACAAGGAAACGCGGCGACCGATGAAACACGGGATCCTCTCGAACGACGAGAAGAGCGCGATTCCGATGATGAAGCTCATCATCGAGCAGGTCGTCGGCGAGCCCGCGTATCCGGACGAGAAGCTTTACTTCTCCTCGCCCGCGGATCCGATCGACTCGGATCTCTCGACGCTGTACCACCAGAAAACGATCGAGTCGTTCCTCGACGATATGGGATACGACTCCGAACCGATCAACGAAGGGATGTCCGTCATCTACAGCGAACTCGCGGACAACAACTTCACCGGACTCGGTATCTCGTTCGGCGCCGGGATGACGAACGTCTGTCTGGCATACTACGCGGTGCCGGTCATGAAGTTCTCCGTCGCCCGCGGTGGCGACTGGGTCGACGAGCAGGCTGCCCGCGCGACGGGTACGCCCGTCGACAAGGTTACCTCCATCAAGGAGGACGACTTCGAACTGGACTTCACGACGGATGTCGGCGGCGTCGAGGGTGCGCTCTCGATCTACTACGAGAACCTGCTCGACTACGTCATCGAGAACATCGTCAAGGAGGTCGACGAGGAGGATGTCGAGGAAGGACTCGACGTTCCCGTCGTCGTCACCGGCGGTACCTCGAGCCCCAGCGGCTTCGAGGCGCTGTTCCGTGACCACCTAGAGGACGCGAACATTCCGTTCTCGATCAGCGGCGTCTCGCACGCCAACGAGCCACTGTACAGCGTTGCACGCGGTGGCCTCGTCGCCGCACGGTCCGACGAGGACGTCGACCACGACACGGGAGCGGACGACGAAGAAGTCGAAGCGGAAGCGGAGTAAGCGACTTCCGGTTTTTCCGTTTGCACAGCGTCTCGTGAGAGTTATCGCTGCGTAGCCGTGTTCGATCGCGAGAGGATCAGTCAGCAGAGTCGCCCAGTCAGCCGTCAGCAGCCGCCGCCCCGATGGCGCCGATCGCTCACTGCTCGTAGAAACGATTGAACGCGTCACGCCAGGACTCCGTCTCTTCCCCCTCCTGGACGTGGTCGACGGGGACGTCCGCGAAATTACAGTGCGGACACGTTACCGTCGAGACGTCACCCAGCGAGTATTCCTCCAGCGACCCCTGGCACCGTGGACACTCCATACCCATCTCTCACACGGTCTCTCCTTAACTCTATCCACATTTGTCATGAAGCCGGCACACTTGAATCGCTCGAGCGACGCGATCGACCCCGAGGTACTTCCCACGATATATTACTACTGAGCATTTACAAAGGTTTTTGTATGCGACTCATGTATGTGGTTACAATGAGTACGTCACCGACCCCCGAACCCGATCGGACGATCGACGGCTGTCGACCCGCCGACGTTACGCCAGTTACGCTCGAGGCGCCGACGCTCGAGTCGACGGCACCCGGCTACCTCCGGGATCTGAAGCGCGACCTGACCGAGGACGGGCTGCTCCCGGCGGAGTTGACCGTCGACGCCTGCTTCGACGAGGACTGCTCGCTCGCGACGCAGGCGGAGATCGACCGCGTGCGAGCGTACGTGCGGGCCGGTGCCTTCCTTGGCGTCGGAACTGTCACGCTCGAGATAGACGATATCGCCGATCCGGAGAAGGTCCGTCCCGCGCTGGCCGCCTGTGCCGAACGCGCCGAGCGCGAAGGACTCGCGCTCGAACTCGACGGTGCTATCAGCCTCGACTCCTAACGACGCGGTAATGTCCGGCCCGTCGCGACGTACCCTCGCTCGAGCGCTCGAAGCGCTCGCCGACTTTTCTGATCCGTCAGCCGCGCTCGAGCAGTATCTCACGCCGCCGGAGATCGCCGCTCACATCTGTCATCAGGCGCGGATGCAGGACGACCTGGCGGGCTGGGTCGTCGATCTCGGCACCGGAACCGGGATGCTCGCCATCGGGGCCTCGCTCGCGGGGGCCGACCGCGTCGTCGGTATTGACGTCGACCGCGACGCACTCGGGTTGGCCGAAGCGAACGCCGAGCGGATCGACGAGGCGGGACGGGACGGACTCCTCGAATGGGTTCGCGGCGACGCGACTCGGCCGCCGCTCTCGGTGGACGATACCGACGTGACGGTCGTCTCGAACCCGCCGTTCGGTGCACAACGCGGGAACCGCCACGCCGACCGCGAGTTCCTCGAGACGGCCCAGTCGATCGCGGATGTCTCCTACACGATTCACAACGAGGGAAGTCAGGCGTTCGTCGAGTCGTTCGCCGCGGACGAAGGCGGCAACGTGACGCACGCGTTCCGGGCCGAGTTCCCGATCGCCAAGCGATTCGAGTTTCACACCGACGCCAAGCGGACGCTCGAGGCGGAAGTGTTCAGGATCGAGTGGTGAACGCGGTCGCGACGCTTTCGTCGGCGTTGATTCACAGTACGCGACTACACTGATTACGCGTGGTATCGTGTTCGACGTTCCGACTCCAGGTTCTGTTGCTCGACGACGCTCTCCGTTCCCGAGTGCACCATTCCTCCTACGAAGTTTCGTCGAAATACCGTCCCTCTCGTGGAATCACTTCTGGATTCGACGATCGGTGTCCGTTCTATTCCCACACTCGTCGAACCGATGTCTGTCCCATCAATCATCCGTTCGTCGCTGTCGGAAGCCACGCTACCGCCTCTACGCTTGCGGTGACGAAACGATCTAATTGTTGGTCTGGGAACGACAAAACACTTATACTACCCATCAAATTCACTGAACTATCACTCCGCAGATGACGAGCCCTCCACCGCGGTTGTCGGCGGTCGCGAAACACTGCACGTCGGTGCTCGAGCCGCTGCGTACGGCTTTGGGCCCGAGACTCGGGATCGATCCGCGCGCACTCGGTGCGTTTCGGATCGTGCTGGGGGTCCTGTTGCTCGTCGATTTGATCGCCTACCGACTGCCGGCGCTCGTCACCTTCTACACCGACGAGGGCGTCTTTCCACGGTCGGCGCTCGCCGAAGTCTACCCGACGTTCGCGGCCGCTTCCCTTCACGCGATATCCGGCTCGGCGTGGGTACAGGGGATCCTGTTCGCGATAGCCGGCTGCTTCGCCATCTTCCTGCTCGTCGGCTACCGAACCCGGCTAGCCACGGGCGTCTCGCTTCTCCTGCTCGCCTCCCTGTACGCCAGGAATCCACACGTGATCAACGGCGGGAACACGATTCTGCTCACGTTCCTGTTCTTCGGTCTGTTCCTCCCGCTCGATGCGCGCTGGTCGCTCGACGGCGGTCGGCGGCATCAAAACAACCGTCGCGTCTATTCGGTCGGCACCGCGGTGATTCTCCTTCACTTCGTGATCATCTACGCGACGAACGCGGTCCGCAAGTACCAGAGTGAGCCGTGGATGTCGGGTACGGCGGTCCCCCGCATCTTCCACGTCGAAGAGTACTTCGTCGTGCTCGGCCCGCACCTCACGGAGTACACCACGGTGCTCACCGCAGCCAACTGGTTCTGGGTCGGTCTGCTCTCTATGTCCCCCTTTTTGATCCTGTCCGTCGGCCGATTTCGAATCGCGCTCGTCCTCGCGTTCGGTTTCGTACATCTCGGCATGGCTGCGACGATGCGTCTCGGTGTCTTCCCGTTCGTCATGATCGCCGGACTGCTCCTGTTTCTTCCGCCGCGGGTCTGGGATCGGATCGATGGGGTCCGTCGGGTTGGCGGCTCGAGCGCGTTCGAACCGATAACTCGGTGGATCGAGTCGATCCGGGGCGGAGAGCCCGAACCGGAAGCGACGACTTTGCCGGTTATTGGCGCTCGTATTCGCCGCGGTCTTCGGGGGTGCTGTTCGCTCGTACTCGCCTGCGTTCTGCTCTCGCTACTCGTCTGGCAGTTGGCGGGTATCGGGGTCGTCGACTCGCCGGTGTCGGATGGTGAGCTGGCCGACGCGAGCTGGGCGTTCTTTGCGCCGAACCCGCCCGATACGTCCAGTTGGTACGTTCTCGAAGCGGAACTCGAGTCAGGTGAGACGGTCGACGCGGCCGATGGCGGGGAGGTCGCGTTCGACCGGCCGCCGGACGCTGCGGAGACGTACGAATCGGCGCTCTGGCTCGAATACGGGCTCGAAATGCGGAACCTCGGTGAGACGCACTACGAGCCAGCAGCGGCGTACTTCTGCCAGAGTGCGGAGTTCGACGTCGAGTCGGTAACGATCCATCACGTCAAACAGCCGGTCGATTCGGATGGGGCGGTCGGCGATCCAACGTCGAACGAGCGGATCAGCTACCCGTGTTGATTGCCTGCGTCGATCTCACGGTGGTCGTCAACACTCCCACTCGATGATCGTCGTCCGATTCGGCTCCTCGTACTGTCCCTCGATGGAACTGGATTGATCGAACTTGTGGACCGTTACGCGCTCGACCGCACCGGCCTGTCCCCCGTCGGCACGCTCGCAGGCCCAGGCCGCGTAACTCTCGGCGGTAATCCCGGTGTCCGACTCGCCGCCGGAGTCGCGAACGGCTTCCATGAACTTGCGATCGCGGAAGGTGTCGTACTCCTGTGAGGCGTCCGGCGGTCGATCCGTCGTTACGTCTCCGCCCTCGAGCGCATCGACCGTCGTTCCGTCGTCCAGATCCGCTTCGACGACGTACCAGCTGTACGATTCCGAGGGATCCGGTGCGTACAGCCCCCACCGTTGCTCCTCGAGAAGGGGCGTGTCCATCTCCTCCGGAACGTCGTGTCCGGTCGCGTGTACGACGCCGAAGAGCAGTATCCAACAGAGAACGATCACACCGAGCACCGTCAGTATCGACTGACCGTATCTACTGACGGCCGAGCTAACCGATTCGCGTTCGCTTCGCCGGAGGCTGTTCGGAAGACGCCGTTCCACGGGTCGTCGGCTGAGTTGACGGAGGTAGGCGGCTATCGGACGTGTATCGGGAACCTGACGAGACGAACGTACGCGGTCGACCGCCTCCCAGAAGGAGGTCGTCAGAAACGGAAGGATCGCCGCCGCAAGTACGAACGGAAACAGGCCGATCGAGATGGTCGGTACCATTCCAAGAAACGCGCCGATATAGACGAGGGCGAACGCCGAACGCACCCGGCCGTCGGGCAACAAGAGGAACGCGACTGACCCCGCGAGGAGCGTTATCCAGATCCAATTAATCGCTTCGAGGAGCAGGGGGACGCTCCCAAGGTGGTTCCCGAGATAGATCGTCATCGCATCGTTGGCGAGCGCGATTTCGACCGCTTCGCCCGCGTACCAGGTGGTTCCGCGGTGTTTGAGGATCGCGTTTTGGGTGAACACCGCGAGGGGCTGGACGAGAAGTGCCGCGGTCGTCACGCCGACCACGGTGGTCCGAGCCGTCCCTCGTCGAACTGCATCGACCGACCACCGCTCCCCGAGCGGAGTCAGGAGCGCAACCAAGAGGAGGACCCTGAGCAGTCGATCCGCTCCGTTGAGAACCGCTGGATTTCGCCCGTGCAACGAAAGCAACAGGAGAAGCGAGACGAGGGCGACGAGTCTCGTCCGATAGCCCGCTATCAACGCGATCGCAAACAGTGCGGCCACGACGAACAGCAACTGCTGGAACCACAGTTCACCGGACGCGGCGTGGAGTGACAGCCCGCTGAACTGGGGATACGCGGCCTCGTACGCAGCCAACGGATACGCTCCGTCGTCGGTGTAGAACCGCTCGATAGTCACCGCTCGATGGAGGAGATCCAGTAGCAAGAGCAGCCCGAGGGCGATGCGGAGCACGGCGAGAGATCGCGTGTCGATTTCGAACCGAGATCGGACCGCCTCACGAATTGGTTCGAACCGCGATCGGATCGCCTTACGAATCGCTTCGAGCCGATCGCTGCGGTCGCGACACCCGCCAGTAGTCGGCTGGCCCTGACTTCCGTTTCGGTCTCCGTCCATATGTCTCGCACTCAGCCGATCGCGGCAGATTCATCGACGATCGATATGGTCGTGGATGGTTAGATTATTCTTATAGGTTTTGTGGATCAACGGGACAGCGCAGTCCTCAGTTGCAGTATCGAGGCCGTAAGAGCCGGTAGTACGCAGCGTTCGGAACCGGTACGCCGTCGACGGTACTCGCGGACGGTTCCCGAATCGACTTCGGACCGACCGGAGTATCCCGGCTCGGTCCGACGTTCGTTGCGGGCGCGACAAAGTGAACCGAGACGTTCGCTTCGGACGACTTCTTACCCGTCGAGGTGCTGGATCCGCGCGTAGCGACTCGCCCGCCAGCCGGTGACGAGTGCGACCACGGTCCCGACGACGATGGCCAACGCGAGTCCGAGCAGGTAGACCTCGAGCGGCGTCTGGAGCAGTTCCCCGAAGCCGATGACCGACGACGCGAGGTAGTTCAGCCCGGCTGCGAGCAGGGGTGTCAGGACGAGCCCGAGGATCCCGCCGAGGACGCCGATAACGAGTCCCTGGACGGCGATCGTTCCCGCGAGCACCCACCGCGAGAGCCCGATCGCCCGGAGGGCGGCGAGTTCGTCCCGCTGTTGGTAGGCGACGAGGGCGAACAAGTTGACCGTCAGGACGATCCCGCCGACGACGGCGAGTCCGATCAGCGTGGCTCCGCTGGCGAGGACGAGCGGCTGTTCTTCGAACATCGCACCGATCTGCTCGTCGCTGGTCCGGATGTCGTAGGCCGCGTACTCCTCGTCGAGTTCCTCGACGACGACGTCGCGATCGGCGTCGTCCTCGACGCTGGCGGTAATAAACGTCGCCCGATCCGTTCCGGTCGTCCCAGCGATGGCCTGAAGATCCGTCAGCGGGACCGTCTCCGTGTCCGAACCCAGATACTGCGAGTAGTACGCGGAGATGCCGACGACGGTGAACTCGTGGTTCGGCGCCGACTCTCGACTGGTTCCGACGTAGACCGTGTCGCCCACATCAATGTCGTGAGCCTCCGCGGTGTCCGGATCGAGCACGATCTCCTCGTTCTCCGGTTCGCTCGGGCGCTCGCCGTCCGGATGTTCGCTCGTGGTGTGGTTCATCCTGCTTTCGAACCCGCCTCCAGCCTCGAAGCCGAACCCGTCGTGGGTCTCGTGGACCCCGACCGCGGACGTTCGCTCGAGGTCGTCGGCTTCCGTCCCGACGTAGATATCGTGCATGGCGATCGGCGCGGCCGAACTGACGTCGTCGCGCTCGCTCATTTCGGAAGCGAGGGCGTGAGAGCCGACGATCGGGTTCGCCGTCCCGCTAGCCGAGGGATCGATCGGATCGCTCGAGACCCAAATGTCCCGATCGGCGTTGTCGAGTCCGTCCTCACCGGTCTGGACGACGCCGACGCCGAGACTCGCGAGCAGCGTCACCGACAGGACCGCGAGCGCGACCGCGAACACCGTCAGTGCGGTCCGTCCGGGCGAGCGCCGAAGCTGTGCGAACGCCAGCCCGACGACGGCTCGCAGCCGCCGGCCCGCTCGTCGAAGGTCCGAGTTCATCGCCCCACCTCCTCGAGAACGGAGGTCCGCGCGGCGACGGCGAGCGGGTAGGGAATGGCGACGAGCCCCGAGACGAGCGCGACAGCGAGCGCGTAGGGGACGAGTATCGGGTGGACGACCGCTACAGCACCCGGCGCGACGGTTGCGCTGGCAACCGCGTTGACGGCGTAGATGCCGCCGACGCCGAGGACGATTCCCACCAGCGCGCCACCGAGAGTCGTCAGCAGCGTCGAGACGGCGACGATCGAGAGCCGACTCCGCGTGGGGTAGCCGACGGCCTCGAGAACGGCGAGGGTTCGCCGGTCTTCGGTGACGGACATCCCTGCGGTCGTCGCGACGAACGAGGCACAGATGGCGATGCCGACGACGAACGCGAGCAGGCTCGTCGCGAACGCCAGCCCGTCGCCGAACAGCGCCGATGGATCGGTTCCGTCGTGGGACTCGATCGCGGCGTCGGGATACTCGTCTGCGGCGGCCGACTCCGCTGCGTCGGTGTCGCCCCAGATCAGCACCTGATCGGCTAGTTGGTCGTTATCCGCGCCCGAAAGCGCCTGGAGTTCACTCAGATGGACGAGCGCGACCGGCGTCTCGTCGTCACCGTCACCGGCCTCCTCGACGGCAGTGGCCGTCACCGTCGGCGCGGACGCGTTCTCCGGTAGCTGCGAGCCGCCGACGGTCAGTTCGTCGTCAGTCTCCGCCTCGAGCCGTTCCGCGGCCGCCTCGGAGAGGACGATTTGGCCCTCTCGCGAGCCGTCGTACGAGCCGTTGGCGTAGTGTGGATCACCCGGCTCGAGGGCGTCGGTCGGAAGCCCGCCGACGGTTCGGGGCTCGTCGTCGGGGACGACGCCGACGAGCAAGACAGTCTCCGGTCTGTCGTCGCCCGCCGACTCGAGTTTCACCGGTTCGACCAGTACGGGCGAGGCGTGGTCGACGTCGTCGCTCGAGCGCATCGACTCCGCGCGTTCGTTGGTCTCACCGAGTCGCGGCCCTTCAACGCCGTCGACGGCCGAGAGCGCGCCGCTCTCCTCGGGAACAATCTGGACGTCGGCGTCGGTGTCGTCGACGGCGCCGCCGCCGGCGAGGCCGAGCGCGACCCCGGTCACGACCACCAGTAGTGCGATCGTCAGGGCGACGGCACCAACCGTCGCGACGACGCGACTCGAGCGCGTTCGAACCGTTCGCTTCCAGAGCCTGACGACCGAGACGCCGACGAGGCCGCGCCAGCGCGTTCGGCGAGAGCCGTCGCGCGTGACGTCGAACTCGTCGTCATCCCCCATCCGAGACCACCCGTCCGTCGCGAAGGGTGACCACGCGGTCGGCAACGGCGAGCGTCGACTCGTCGTGCGAGGCGACCAGCAGGGCCCGATCGCGGCCGATGTCCATCAGGAGGTCGAGTACGTCCTCCCCGGTCGCCGTGTCCAGTTCGCCCGTCGGCTCGTCGGCGACGATAACGTCCGGATCGGTGACGAGCGCCCGCGCGATGGCGACGCGCTGTCGCTCGCCGCCGCTCAGTTCGCCCGGAAGGTGGTGAATCCGATCGCCGAGACCGACCTTCTCGAGCAGGGTTTCGGCGCGTTCGCGTCGGGTCGCTCGGGGAATCCCGGCCTGTACGAGCGGTAAGGCGACGTTCGCGCGGGCCGAGAGCGACGGGAGCAGATGAAAGCGCTGGAAGACGATTCCGACGTGTCGCCGCCGCAGCCGCGTTCGTTCCCGATTCGAGCAGGTCGTGAGATCGGTGTCCAACAGCTCGACGGCGCCGTCGGAGGGAACCAGCAGTCCCGAAACCGCATGGAGGATCGTCGACTTGCCGCTTCCACTCGGTCCTTCGAGACCGACGATGTCGCCCGCCTGCACGTCGAACGAGACGTCACGCAGGGCGGTCACGGTTCGATCGTCACCCGAGCGGCCTCGGCCGCCGTTCGCCCCGTACTCGTGGGTGACGGACTCGAGCCGAACGGCCGTCGGCGATTCGACGTCGTCGCTGCTCGAGTCGCCGTCCGAGGCGGTCGCCTGCCGTAGTGCGTGGTTGCTCATCGGTCCAGAGTTCAACTCGCTCGAACGAACGTCGGAGCCGGATATTGTTTCTCTCCGGCTTCTCTCGGCCACGTAGCCGTTAACGAGTCGGGTGAAATTGCCAAACTGGTTCTCAGGCACCACAGTAATCGGTACGCGACCGTCTCGAGTTTCGACTGGTTCACCATCGTCGGTCGGAGACCCGTCTGGTGAAACGTCGATGTAATACTGACTGTCTCACTAAACTAGTCGTTCCTGTCAGCATCAACCGAGCGAAATCGCGGTCTAACTCCCGATAGAAGCACCAAGACTCGCGATTTCACCCCGTCGCAGTCGGCTCTCCGAACTGAATCGGTCGCTGTCACGAACGGACGGCATACGGGCGTTCAGGCCGTGGCATCCGTCTCGCGGGATCAGGAGCGGCTACTCCGCGCTCGCGATGGCGATCCGCGTTCCGTCGGCGGCGGCGTACACGGTGTCGTCCTCGCGGTCGAACGTAAGTCCGGCCGCGCCGGTTGACTCGTCCGAGTCGGGCAGCGGCGTCGTCTCGACATCCCCGGTCTCGACCGACTCGACCTCGAGGGTGAACTCGCCGTCCACGGACGAAATCGTCACGTTCTGGTCGTCGATTCGAACGTCCGCACGCGACCCGTTCGACTCGTGGGCGAGCTGGGGATCGTCGCCCTCGGCCCAGATTTCGACCTGATAGACGCTGTCGTTGCCGACCGGTTCCCAGCCGGTCCGCTCGACGTGGACGGTTTCGCGCCAGCCGGGCCCGCCGACGGCGATCGACTCCTCGGTGGAGAACTCGAGTTGCCGGGCCGGGACCACTTCCACCCAGAGCTGTCGCTCCTCGCTTGTAACGATCACCCCGCTGGCATTGAGGGCGACGGCGTCGGATAGCGGTCCGACTCTGACGGGCGAGACGAGTTCGTACTCGACATCCTCGGCGTACTGAACCGTGTAATCCTCAATCTCGACGGCTGTGTCCGAGGAGGCGGTTGCGCCGTCCAGCACGAAGAAGTTGACCGGGATCGCTATACCCGCGAGGACGGCGAGAACAACGATCACGAGCGTGAACGCGGCCTGTCTCCGGCCGATGTTCGAGAGTCGGCTCGAGTCGCGAGAGTGTGCCGTAGCGGCGATTTCGCTGATTCGTTCGAGGGGAGCTGTCGGGGCTGTTGTGTGGGTACTGGTTTCAGACTGATCACCGCTATTCCGAGCGAGTTCGAGCGGGCGGGCGACAACCGATTCGGACGGGGTTCGGCGGACTCGAGCGAACCGACGGCTGATGCGTTCCGGCACGACGGGTCGCTCGCTGGCCGTGATCGCGACGGTAACCACGAGTGCGAGCACCGTGACGGTCAACACGCCGGGACCCTGGAAGAGGTAGAAAACGTTCCCGCCGCCGAACCAGTAGATCTGCCAGAGCCCCTGTGCGAAGCCAAAGATGAGCACCGCAATCCAGATTCGAAGCGCGTCGGGGCGGTGTCCGCGTCGCCGAAGCAGGGCGATCCCGAGCACGAGACCGATGAAAAAGCCGAGTGCGTGGCCTTGAATGGCGATGCCGGCCCACGACGGTGCGGAGGGTGCGCTCGACTCGGCGACGTAGACCCCGATCGGATTCCGGAGCGCACGGTAGAGCGTCAGCAACACGCCCTGTACGCCGAGAACGCCGACGATCGTCACGATGGGGTAATGAACGAGGGCGAACGCGGCGAAGGCGAAGACAACCCCCGAGAAGCCGATCACGGGACCGAGCGCGAACAGGCTCGTGAGGATCGTGATCGCGACGACGACGAGCGGAAAGACCAGAACCGCACGGATCCGGGGGTTGGTTCGCCACGAGTTGAACGGCCCCGCGTCCCGTCTGTCGGAGTCGACCGAATCCGCTCCCCGTCCATCTGGATAGTGGCCCCAGGCGTACTCCGCGATGGGCGCGACGACGACGGCAGCGGCGAGGTTTCCAAGGAGATGATTCGGTCCGGCGTGAGAGAACGACGCCGTCAGCATTCCCAACGGATAGAAGTACGAGTACGCCCGGTAAGGGATCGTCACGGGGTCGTCGAACGCCGTGATCCCGTCCTGGACGAACAGGTAAACACACCAGACGAGCGCGATGACGATCAGCGACCCCCACGGGACGCCCATCACGAGCCTCGAGCGGGCCACGTCGCCCCATCGGGCGTCGGATCGGTGGAGTCGACTGACGACCGCGACGGAGAGGAACAACACCCCCACCGTGACGATCGGGAGGACGACCGTCAGGAGGACCCACTGGACGGTCTCGAGCGAAGGCATACCCAGTGGTTCGAGCGAGAGTGTATATGGATTTACTTCTATAGCTCGTGACTCGACTGCCACCCGGGCTACTGCGCCTCGATCGACGACCTGCGGTAGCGTGCACTGAGTCGCGGTGAACCACCGACAAACGGTCGAGAGACATGGGAGACGTGCGAATCGGCCAGGAGACGTTGCACTCACCGCCGCCAGCGAGAGCAGCGTATTCGGACGCCCCTCCGGTACTACGAAACGGGGACGATACGCTCGAGCACCACCAAATTGACCGACCTACCTGCATCCGTCTGAACGCTCCAGTCCGAACAGAAAGGTACAAGCGGCCGACGACCGGACTTATCGACATGGAACTGCGGGTCACCGAGAGCACCGAGAACGAGCTCTCGATCGAGATCGCCGGCGAGGATCACACGTTCATGAACGTCCTGAAGGGAACGCTGCTCGAACACGACGACATCACAGCCGCCACCTACGACGTCAACCCCGAACAGTCGGGCGGCCAGACGGAGCCGATCCTGACCATCAAGACCGTCGAAGGCGTCGACCCCCTCGAGGCGCTCGAGTCAGCAGCGGGCGACGTCCGCGGGAAAACGACGGCGTTCCGCGACGCGTTCGAAGCGGCCGCCTAAGCAGGATCTATCGCCGACGCGTCTCGCACTTCTCTTTCAACACGTCAGATAGACGCCGTAGAGCGCGCCGTCGGGACCGACGTGGAGATCGAGCCCTTCGGACTCGAGTTCGGGTTCGTTCAGACGGTCGGTCGCCAACACCGCTTCGGCCACGGTTTCGGCCAGCGCATCCTCGTCTTCGTAGTCGTCGATCGAGCCGGGAATCGGCACGCTCACACCGACCAGTTCGTTGCGACACTCCACGCCGAAGTCGCTTCCATCCACCGAATCTGGGTTTGCATCCTCGTACTCTACGGCGACGTCCGCGCGGTTCACGTATTCGGCGTACGCCGCCAGTGCGTCGTCGAGGGATCGTGACTCGTCGGCGTCTCGTTCGGCCTCGAGGCGTTCGTGAACCTCTCTTTCGGTCGCCTCGAGGTCTATTCCGGCAGCCTCCGTTCCCTCGCCGGGTGCGTCGGGCGGCGACGGCGCACCGATACCGGGAATGATCGACGGCGAGATGATTCCCGTCGCGAACAGGGCGACGATCAGGGCGAACCCGACGATGATCGGCGCGTAGGGTCTGGCTACTTCGAACCAGCTCGGGACCTCGAGGTCCCGATCGATGTCGGAGAACGTCTCCTCGGTCTTCTCCAGTTCGTGATCGCCACAGCGCGAACAGGGCGGGTTGTTCTTCATGTGTTGGCGGCCACAGTTCGAACAGACCCACATGTACTGCGTGCCGGTGTCGACGGTCTCGAACTCCTGCTCGCGTACGACTGCCTCCTCGAACTTGTTGTGGCCGCAGCTATCGCAGGGCGGATCGTTCGACTCGTGTGGTTTGCCACACCACGTACACCGCCACTTCACTGATAGTAGAGCACGACCGTGCAGATATAAGCGTATTGGAAGCCGAAACGGACGGCGTGAAAGGAACCGTGCGCTCGACCTCAAAACCGGCCGCTGATTCCCCTTAAAACCGGCTAAAGTCGCAATCAGAGACGAACCGGCACGTCCCGCTCGTCCAGATATCGCTTGGTTTCCTCGATCGAGTGCTCGTCGAAGTGGAAGATCGACGCCGCGAGTCCGGCGTCGGCGTCGGCCTCGGTGAACACGTCGTACATGTCCTCGGGACTGCCACAGCCCGAAGAGGCGATGACCGGGGTGTCGACGGCGTCGCAGACCGCCTTCGTCAGCGGGAGGTCGTAGCCGTCTTTCGTGCCGTCCTTGTCGATCGAGTTGACGAACAGTTCGCCCGCGCCGCGGGATTCCGCCTCTTTGGCCCACTCGAGGACGTCGATGCCCGTCCCTTCACGGCCGCCTTTCTTCGTACACTCGAACCAGCATGACTCCCCGTCGATCTCGACGTAGTGTTCGCCCTCCTCGTCGAAGCGCCGTCTGGCGTCGACGCTGATGACGATGCACTGACTGCCGAAGGCCTTCGCGCCGTCGTTGATGAGTTCGGGTCGCTCGAGTGCGCCGGTCGTGATCGAGACCTTGTCCGCGCCTGCGCGAAGCGTCTCCTTGATGTCGTCGGTGGTGCGGATGCCGCCGCCGACGGTCAGCGGGATGAAGACCTCGTCGGCGACGCGCTCGACGACATCGAGCATGGTCTCACGGCCCTCCGCGGAGGCCGTGATGTCGAGGAAGACGAACTCGTCCGCGCCGGACTCGTTGTACGCCTTGGCCATCTCGACCGGATCGCCGGTGTATTGCAGGTCCTCGAAGTGAACGCCGGTGTAGACCGCCGGGTTCCCGTCCTCGTCTAAATCTACGTCGATACACGGGATGATGCGCTTGGTCAACATGTGGTCGTTAGCCGAGCCTTGGCACCCGGAGTAGTAAAGTGGTCTGCATCGGATAGCGTCCGCGGACAGACAATGTGTTGGTTTTCGTCCGACCAGCGTGACTGGGTGTCCGACTCGATCGGTCCGTAATCGCGTGTCTTTAAGGCTCTGAGTCGGAAACACGCAGCTATGGCAGACGATACGGACCCAGCAGACGAACCGGATACGGCCGCCGACGTCGGCCACGACCTCGAGGCCGAACGGACGACCGCTCCGATGAGCGAGTTCTCGTCGCGCGAACTCGGGATCGGCTTCGTGATCGTGCTGATTGGCGTCGCTATCGCGTTTGGGATTCCACTGATCGCCGTCGCTCCCTGAGATAGAACGCGGTGCGGAAACGTAGTCGTTAGAAGACGTACTCGTCGTCGTGCCCCATCATGCCGTCGTCTTCGAGGCCGCCGGGGCCACCCTCGTCTTCGTCCATCGGTCCACTGGTCTTGTAGGCTTTGATACCGGTCGACAGGAGGTCCTCGATCGCCTCTTCGCGATTGACGAACTCGCCGCGTTCGACCATCTGGGCGATCTGCATCTCGAGGTGTTCCGGTATGGTGATCTCTACTTTCGGCATCTGATTCGGCTTTCGGCGAGGGGGTATTTAGGTTTGACGGGGACTCCACACCGGTCGGAACTGACCGCCGCGGTGGCTCCCGGCTGGCTCGGGAATCGCCGTCGTCGCACAGGCGTTGCTGACGGTACGGATGCGTTACCACCACTGTGGTTCCGCAGAACACTACTCCGCGAACGTATCGGTATCGCTCGAGCGGAATCGACGGAGAAAACCGGGAGTCGCCGGTCGGTACGTGATCCGGTGGTTGCGTCTCGCTGCCGCGATCGAAGCGGTTCGATCGACGTCGATATCGGTTTACTTGTTGCCCATCATCGAGTCGAACGCGTTCTTGAGCGACGTTCCCGGTTGGGTGATCGTCTGGAGCTGGTTGCGCATCTTTCGCTGGTTGTGGTAGCTCGCGAACGCGAGGATGGTCGGCGGCCAGAGCCCGACGAAGGCCCCGAGCTGTCGTTCTCCGCGAATGAAGAAGTAGTAGAGCGAGAGGCCGACCGACGCGGCCGACGCGATGGCCGCGGGACCCATGAGCTCTTCGCCGACTTCTTCTGCTGTCTGTTCGCTTACATCCCGTTCGGATAGCTGTTGTCTGCTCTCCATACGCTCTAAGGATGGTCGAGACCGTACTAAGGGGTGGCGAGGGTTTCGACAAGAAGGCCCCGAATTGTGATGTCGACTCGACTGTTCCACTCCGTTCCAACCGTGGCGCTGTCCCCGAAAACAGGGGTTACGTGTCGGCGATCGTATCACTCGAGTCGGGTGTCGACGAGCGTAGTGCTCGAGCGCACGGCGGCGTTCGACCGGACGCCGCGTCGCCCGACGCGATCGCGAAAATCGATCGGTGCCGAACGTCACATCTACGTCCGTCGGCACTAACCCACGCGTATGACCAACGACGTCACCGACGTCACGGAGCTGTACCGGGAGTTCGGCGACGACCGACTGCCGTCCGGACAGCGTGAGACCGAGGCGTTTCCCGTCCTCTCGAAGGGGCCGACGCCCGACTGGGACCCCGAAACGTGGGAGTTCACCGTTACCGGCGCGGTCGAGGAGGAACTCACCTTCTCGTGGGAGGAGTTCCGGGCGCTTCCCAGCGAGACGCAGAAACAGGACTTCCACTGCGTCACCGGCTGGAGCAAGTTCGACTGCGAGTTCACGGGCGTCCCGTTTCCGGAACTCGCCGAGCAGGCGGGAGTCCACGACAGTGCAGTTCACGTCATGTTCTCCGCGCTCGACGGCTACACGACCGACCTCGCGCTCGAGGACTGCCTGCGCGAGGAGGTCCTCTTCGCGTGGGCGTACGACGGCGAGTCGCTCCCGCCGGATCACGGGGGCCCGCTGCGGGTGGTCACCCCCCACAAGTACGCGTATAAGGGGGCCAAGTGGGTCGACGGCATCGAGTTCCTCACTGAGACCGAACGCGGCTACTGGGAGAAACGCGGCTACTCCCAGACGGCGGATCCGTGGCAAGAAGAGCGATACAGCTGATCGACGACCGTTCGTCTCACCGCCGCCGTTCGTTTCCGTCGACTAGACACACCGCACATTCCTGTCAACCCCCACACAGTGACCGGGATAGTTAGGCTGAAGGCACGGCAGTCCCGAACTGTGTTCGATGGACCAATCGTCGGGTGAGCGTCGACTGGCGGGTGAGACGGGGACCAAGCCAGCCGACGGTCCGACCACCCTCACCAGCCGGAGTCGCGAACTCGAGGACGTGTCGTTCGGCGCGATCGTCGACGTCGCCACCGACTCGCGGATGCTGTGGGCCACGCCGGACGGACTGGAAGTCGTCGGTCGCGGTGTCGCCGCTCAAGTCACCGCCAGCGGGCCGGAGCGATTCGACCGTATTCGAGCGCAGACCGCTCGGGTGTTCGACGCGCTCGATCACGACGGCCCTGCGGTCGCGCGACCCCGTGCATTCGGCGGCTTTTCGTTTCACGACGGACACGAGTCCGGCCCGCCGTGGACTGGGTTCGGTGCCGCTTCCTTCGTCGTCCCGCGGACGCTCGTCGTCCGCAGCGACGAAGGTACCTGGCTGACGACCGTCGGGAACGACCCCGACGAGGCGACGGCTCGCCTCGAGCACTGGATCGAGCGATTGGACGATATGCCGACGATGCAACCCAGCGGGACGGCGCCCGGCATCGACTCGACAACACGGACGACTTCCCGCGAGATCTGGACCGAGCAGGTCGAAACCGCACTCGAACGCATCGAACGCGGCGCGCTCACGAAGGTCGTGCTCGCGCAGGCGCTGTCGGTCGAGCTCGACGAGCCGGTCGATATCCCCGGCACGCTCGAGCGCTTACGCCGGCGGTATCCGAACTGCTATCGGTTCCTGATCGGCCACGAGGTCGGCGGGACCTTCTTCGGCGCGCCGCCGGAACGCCTCGTTTCTAAACACGGGACCCGGGTCGAGACCGAAGCCCTCGCGGGTTCGGTGCCCCGAAGCGACGCCCCCGAGGAGGACGAGGCGTACGCGGATCAGATGCGCGACAGCGAGAAGGTACAGCGCGAACACGGGCTCGTCGTCGAAGCGATCCGCGACCAGCTCGAGCCGCTTGCGTCGGAGCTCCAGATCGACGACCAGACGATCAGACGGCTGGCGAACATCCAGCACCTCCAGACACCCATTTCGGCGACGCTCGAGGGCGATCGACACGTCCTCGAGATCGTCGAAGCGCTGCACCCGACGCCGGCCGTCGGCGGGGTTCCGCCGGCGGCGGCCTGGGAGACGATCCGTGACGCGGAAACGTTCGATCGAGGCTGGTATGCAGCCCCGGTCGGCTGGTTCGACGGCAACGGCGACGGCGAGTTCGCCGTCGGCATTCGCTCAGGGATCGCGACTGATGAGACGGTCACGCTCTTTGCGGGCAACGGCATCGTCGCCGACAGTGACCCCGACGACGAGTGGGAGGAAGTACAGCTAAAATTCCGCCCGATCCTCGACGAGTTGCGGTGAGACAATGTACGTACAGGTGATTCCGTGACTGCGCCGAACCGCGCGACGCTGTGGGGCCGCGTCATCGTCGACGAACTCGTGAAGGGGGGCCTCGAGGCAGTTTGTATCGCCCCCGGCAGCCGATCGACGCCGTTGACGGTCGCGTTCGCCGACCACCCCGAGATTTGCGTCTTCTCACACCTCGACGAGCGCTCGGCGAGTTACTTCGCACTCGGGCGCGCGAGACGAACCGGCGAACCGACGGCGCTGGTCTGTACCTCCGGGACGGCAGCGGCGAACTTTCATCCCGCCGTGATGGAGGCCGATCGAGCCCGGGTCCCGATGCTCGTGCTCACGGCCGATCGGCCCCACGAACTCCGCGATAGCGGCGCGAACCAGACCGTCGGTCAGGTCGGCCTCTACGGCGACGCCGTTCGGTGGGACGCGGAACTGCCGGAGCCCGAAGCCGACGAGCGAACAGTCCGAAGCCTTCGAACGACCGCGGCGCGAGCCCTGTCCGAGACGGGCGGCACCGATCCCGGACCCGTCCATTTGAACTGTCCGTTCCGGAAGCCACTCGAGCCGATCGAAGTGCCCGACGCCGTCCCGGATTCGTTTTCGGAGACGCTGGCCGGCAAGGGACGAGACGGCGCGTTCGTCGAGACGAATTCCGGGAGTATGACGCTCGATGACGGCCAGTATCGACCGCTCGTACGGGCGCTCGAGGACGCCGATCGTCCGCTGATCGTGGCTGGACCCGCCGATCCGGTCGACCTGACCGAACTCGATTCCGGTGCTGTCGTCACCGTCGCCGAACGCATCGGCGCGCCGATTCTCGCGGATCCGCTCTCGAACCTTCGCTTCGGGCCCCACGTTTCCGACACCGACGCCAGTGATGGACCCGTCTACGGCGGTTACGACGGCTATATTTCCGATCTCCCGTCGCCGGACGTCGTCGTCCGCTTCGGCGCATCGCCGACCTCGAAACCGCTTCGCCACGCCTTGCGCGACAGCGGTTCCCGGCAGTTCCTGCTCGATCCCGCGGGCGCGTGGCGCGAGGCGACGTTCACCGCGACCGACCTGCTCGCGGCGTCGCCCGGGAGCGTGTTCGAGGGGCTGTGCGAGCGACTCGAGTCCGAATCCGACGACGGCGACAACGGAGCCACACCTGCAGCGAACGACGAGTGGGTCGCTCGGTTCGCGGCCGCAGAGCGCCGCCACTGGGACATCCGCGACGACGCGCTCACGGAGGACGCACTCGAGACTGATCCGTTCGAGGGGAGCGTCCTCGCGTCGGTGTTCGCCCACGCGCCCGATCCGGCGACGGTCTTCGTCTCGAACAGCATGCCGATCCGGGACGCGGATCGGTTTGGACGGCCGCGAGCAGCCGATCTGACCGTGCTCGCGAATCGGGGTGCGAGCGGAATCGACGGTATCGCGAGCACGGCGCTGGGTGCCGGCAGCACGACGGACGACCCGCTCGTTCTCGTCACCGGCGATCTGGCGTTTTACCACGATTCGAACGGCCTACTCGCGGTCGAGCGCTGCGGCGTCGATGCCACCATCGTCCTGTTGGACAACGACGGTGGCGGAATCTTCCACAAACTCCCCATCGAGGAGTTCGAGCCGCCGTTTACGGACCAGTTCAAGACGCCCCACGGCCTCGAGTTCGAGACGGTGGCCGAACTTTACGGCCTCGAGTTCGAGCGCGTCGGTCCGGCCGAGTTCGTCGACGCCTATCGCGGGTCGCTCGAGCGGGAGGGCACGCAGGTGCTCGCCCTCGAGTTCGACTCGGAGGCGAGTCACCGGCGGCGAGAGGGGCTCGAGGAGCGGATTCGTGACGAAGTTCGACGCGAGAGCGAATAACGACCGGTAAAGCACGGTCGGATTTTCCGGACCAGGTGCTAACCGTGGCTCTCTGCGTAGTACCCGGGCCGCCGAACTGACGTGCAGTGGCGCGCGCTGTCGGCCGTCAGAGCGAAGCGAGGTTCGAGCGGAGTGAGAACCTCGGACAGAGAACGGTGAACGGAGTGAACCGTGAGCGAAAGCGAGGACAGGCGATACTGACGTGCGGGGTCGTCGCGAGTAGCGCGGGACCTTTGGTCCCGCGGACCGTGCGAACTGGCGCGAAGCGTCCGTAAGCAGATGAAACGAGCGACTGCGTGGACGACGCAAAGCGTCTTCCTATGGATGATCGAGCGACTGCAAGGAGCGAGTGAATCGGATGGGGAGGGCGTGGAATTCATCGCCGCCAGCGGGAGCAGGACACCCGTTTCTTCGGCATTCGATCGAGTCGTTCCGTTACGGCCGAAGCGCCCACCAGAGCGCGACGGCGTAGCCGAATGGGATCCAGACGAAGCCGAGTGTGACCAATCCCGTGATCGAAAACGCCGGGACGGACGCCAACTGATCGAGTCCGAGCGGGAACAGCACGCTCCAGAATCCGAACACCGCGGTCGCGATACGCGGTCTCGTGAGCAGATAGCCGACAAAGGCGAGCGTGCACGCGGCGACGATCGCGTTGATCGCGAGCGGAAACAGCGGCGTCACGCTTGCCGCGACGAACAGCGGATACAGCAGCCAGAGACAACCGATCGTCACTGCGGTCGTCTGCGTTATCGCCTGGCCCTCCCACTCGAGGTCGACCTCCCCCTCCCAGTCGTGGACGGCGTACCGAAAGCCCGAGGAAGCGCCCTCGTTGGGCGTACCTGAGGGGCTGGACGCCCCGGCGGCGCTAGCCGTCCCGGTGCCGGTAGCGGTGGTCGCCCCACCGACACCGTTGGCCGTCCCGGTCACACCACTCGAGGATGCGTCGCCATTCGAGGATGCTGCGTTGCTCGAGCCGTCACTCGAGCGGCCGCCCTCGGTCACGAACGTCCACCCGCCGCTGGCTCGCTGCTGGGCCGTCTTCTGCTGGCGTCGCGCGCGCTGACGGGCGTGGTGGCTCCCGGTTCGACCGCTCCGGCTCCCGGTTCGACCGTCTGAATTTCCGGCTCGATTCCGGCGGGAAGACTCTCCCCTCGAGTGCGCTCGACCGCTCCCCGTTCGCGTTCGATTCCTGTTGCCTCGGCGGTCGTGGCCCGCGGCCGTTTCGTTGGCGGTCCCTCGCGAGGTGGTGGTACTGGATCGATCCGCGGATGCCGTTTCGGTTCCCGACCGAGTCGTCCGCTCGGCAGTGGCGTCGTTGTCGGTATCCCCGTCCGGTGGACTCGAATCCGGGGAGTTCGTCCCACTCGAGCGCTCGGCGAGGCGGACGTAGGAATCGTGGCCCAGACGGTCGTAGCGCGCTCGTTCGGTGCCGTCAGTGAGTACGGATCTGGCCCTCGAGACCCGCTTGAACTGGGCGGCAGCATCGGGGGCGTCGTTGTGATCCGGATGCGTCTCGAGGACGCGCTCGCGGTAGGCCGTCCGGATCTCGGCGCGGGTCGCGTCGGGGTCGACCTCGAGGACCTCGTAGTACGTCTGCCCCATCGACGGTTCGTTGACACCCCGATCAGAAAACCGCTCGGGTTAATATACTGTCACGTCTCGGTATATTTTCTTGACCCTCCGATTTACGGCCTGGAAAGCCGACCTTTCGGCAGTTCGCACGCTGATCACCAGTTCCTCGAACGGTCTTAGTACGACAAATGAAGTCTATAGTGATATACCAAATCGGAGTCGTGTGCGATCCGCAGTTTCGGCTGATTTCGGACGAAATGCGGTTAACGAAGCATGAGCCCTAGTTTTCGAACGTTGGGTGCGTCCGTATCAACAATCGCAGCGGACCCCAGCGGTCGAGAAGCCGGAGGTGGTCGTCGCTGGTCGTGGAGATTCCAACTCAGCGAGGATGGGAGGTCGGCACCGTCGAGTTCGTGTCGGCGGTCTCACCTTGGCCGGAGTCCTTACTCGACTCGCGGTCCCGTCTCGTCGGTCCGACCGGGAAGCTCGAGTTCGATCTCGAGTTTCGGCTCGTCCATCCCGTCGAAATCGATCTCGAGTGCGACCGGGTCGCCGAACGCGAACGGGAGCACCCACTCGTCGTCGCCGATCGTGAGGTCCTCTCCGTCGCGAAGCTGTTCGCCGATCGCGATGAGGAACTCGCCGGCGTCGCTCGCGTCGAGACGATACTCCCGTTCGAAGTTACGTCCGGCGCGGATCGTCGTTCGGTCGTCGGTGTCGGGGTGGTCGGCTGTCATCGTCTGTGCTACAGGGCACCGACGGGTATGGCGTTCACGGTGGTTCCGTCTCAACCGTTAGCTCTCGAGCTCCGCGTCGTTCGCCCGCCGACGGTTTCGACTCCTCGAGACACGACGCGAACCTATTTCACCCGCTGCCCACCAAACACGAGCCAATGGTTTCGGAACTCTTCGACGCGGAACAGTGGGAACCGGTCGCGGACCTGAACGACGAGTTCGAGGACATCACCTACCATCGCGCGGTCGACTCCGGCACGGTTCGGATCGCCTTCGACCGACCCGCAGTTCGCAACGCGTTCCGGCCGGGGACGGTCGACGAACTGTACGACGCGCTCGATCACGCCAAGCGCCAGACCGACGTCGGCTGTATCCTGCTGACCGGAAACGGCCCGTCGCCGAAAGACGACGGCTGGGCCTTCTGTTCCGGCGGGGATCAGACGATCCGCGGGGAGGACGGATATCAGTACGAGGGAGACGAGGAGCGAGCCTCCGAACAGGGACGGCTACATATTCTCGAGGTGCAGCGACTCATTCGACACATTCCAAAGGTCGTCGTCTGTGTCGTTCCCGGCTGGGCCGTCGGCGGCGGCCACTCGCTGCACGTCGTCTGCGATCTCACGCTCGCGAGCGCGGAGCACGCGAAGTTCCTCCAGACCGATCCGGACGTTGCGAGCTACGACGCCGGCTTCGGCTCGGCCTACCTCGCCAAGCAGATTGGCCAGAAGAAGGCTCGAGAAGTGTTTTTCCTCGGAAAGACGTACAGCGCCGAGGAGGCCGAAGAGATGGGGATGGTCAACGAGGCGGTTCCGCACGAGGAACTCGAGGAGACAGCTCTCGAGTGGGGCGAACGCATCAACGCGAAGAGTCCGACGGCGATGCGGATGCTCAAGTACGCGTTCAACATGACCGACGACGGGATGGTTGGCCAGCAGGTGTTCGCCGGCGAGGCGACGCGACTGGGCTACATGACCGACGAGGGGAAGGAGGGCCGGGACGCGTTCGTCGAGGGCCGAGATCCCGAGTTCGACGACTATCCGTGGCACTACTGAGCGAAGCGATTTGATCCGTCACCGTCGCGTGCGGCTGTGAACGTTTTGGGTCTATTTTTGTATCGAGTGTCCGTCTCCGCTTGAGGCACGTGCTGTCTCCTCGAGCGTACTGCTCATGCTGGCGGCGGGGATTTCCACGCCCTCCCCAACCGATTCGCTCGCTTTGCTCGCTCACCCCTCGCGCAGTATCGTCATCCGACCTCGCAGTCGCTCACGGTTCACTCCGTTCACCGTTCTCTGTCCGAGGATCTCACTCCGTTCGAACCCCGCTTCGCTCGGCTGGAACGACAGCGCGCGCCACCGCGGAGCGTTTGACCGATCCTACCAACTTCCTTGCCGAGTACTGCCCGCCGTTGCACTCGAGCACACCCGCTCGTCTGACCCCGACCCAATTCCGGTAGCGTCGACGGGAAGAGTAACGCTTTGGGTCTTCCAGCACCGAAACCCAGCCAGTGACACTTCCCGATCGGTCCGCGCTGTCCCGTCGGGACTACCTCCGGGCGTTGGTCGCCGTCGGCGGCGCGAGCGCGCTCGCCGCCTGTACCTCCGAGAGCGACGAGATCGACGTCCCATCGGGCACGGACGACCCGGACTCGCTTCCCGAGCGACAGCACGCCTGGAACGACGCCCTCACGCGGGACGACGACGGCAACGTCCGACCGCCGGAACACCACGTCCTGGTCGCGCTCTCGCTCGTCGACGAGCCGACCGACGAGACTCGAGCGAAGGTCGAATCTTCCTTGCAGGACCTCGAGCACGCCTACGAGTGGAGCAACGAGGGGCTGCTCTTCACGCTCGGCTACACGCCGGCGTACTTCGACCGGTTCGACGAGTCGCTGCCCGACGAGGTCGACCTCCCGGAGCCGGAGGCGATTGTGGGGAAGATCGACACTGATCTCCCGGCGTCGGAAACGAGCGAGGAGAAGGTCGATCCGGTCGACCCGTTCGACGAGTTCGACGCCGTCCTCCACCTCGCGAGCGATCACTCGCAGGTCGTCCTCGAGGCCGAGGAGGGACTGTTCGGCGAGGGCGAGGAGTTCAACGGGCGCGAGATCGAGACCGATCTAACGGGCGTCTTCGAGCGCGTCGACGACCGCCGTCGAACCGGCTTCGTCGGCGCGGGACTCCCCGCGGACCACACTGATCTCTCGGGAGTTCCCGACTCCGTTCCGGAGGACGCCCCGTTTTTCATGGGCTTTCGGTCCGGCTTCGCCGAGAGCCAGGCCACCGAGGATCGGGTGACGATCGAGGACGGGCCGTTCGCGGGCGCGACGACCCAACACGTCGAGTCGATGACCATCCAGCTACGGACCTGGCTCGAGCAGGACAGCCACTACCAGCGGGTCGCGAAGATGTTCAGCCCGGAGCACGCAGACGAGGACCTGACCGGCGACATCGGCGAGGCGCTGGGAGCCTCGAACGGGCTGACCGACGAGCGAATCGAAGGGACCGAGTCAGACGCCCGCGGCGGGGTCGTCGGCCACGCCCAGAAGGCCGCTCGAGCGAGGGAAGACGGCAACCCGCTGTTGCTCCGACGCGATTTCAACACCGTCGACGGCGACACGCCGGGACTCCACTTTCTCTCGCTGCAGGCGGGCATCGACGAGTTCGTCCGCGTTCGCGAGGCGATGGAGGGCGACGATCTCGACGCACCGAACGCGAACAACGGCATTCGGAGTTACATCTTTCCGAATCAGCGCGGCAACTACTTGATCCCACCTCGATCGCTGCGAGCGCTTCCGCCGCCGGCGCCGGATGGAGCGTGACGATCGGACAACCGAGCCCACGAAAATACCAATGCACGAACGCGACATCGACCGACGGACGTTCGTTCGATCGACGGGAGCGACAGCCGGGGCGCTCGCGCTGGCGGGCTGTGCGGGGTTCGGCGGCGACGACTCCGGAGAAGACGGAGGCGACGATTCAGACGCCGGAGACGACCCCGACGACGAACTGCCGGCGCCGGCGTTCCCCGAGGTCGAGGACCCACCGGACGCGGTCTACCTCCCGACGCACAGGGAATCGATGCGGGTACTCGAGCCGGTCTCGGCCGGCGACTACACGCTCGCGCCGATGCTGTCCTACCCGCACCCATTCTGGCTCGTGACCGGCAGCGGCGGCGAGGACGACGTTCAGCGCGTCGACCCCGAGCAAAGCGGCGGCGTCCACCTGATGTTCGCCGTCTGGGACGACGAGACGGGCATCGTCCTCCCCGTCGACACCGGTGCCGAGATCACGGTCTCGTTGGACGGCGAGCAGGTCGGCTCGCCACAATCCGCGTGGCCGATGATCTCACAGGAGATGGGCTTTCACTTCGGCGATAACGTCCCGCTCGAGGAGGAAGGAACCTACGTCATCGACGTCGAGATACCGCCGCTCTCGGTCCGAACGACCGGCGACCTCGAGGGTCGATTCACTGAGTCGGCGAGCGCGACGTTCGAGTTCGAGTACGACCGGGAGTTCATGCTCGAGGTAACAGACGGCGTCGAGTACCTCGACGAGTCGGAGTGGGGCGAACCCGGCGCGCTCGAGCCGATGGCACACGGAGAGCACGCGGACGACGAGCACGGTGATGGAGACGACCACGGCGACGAGCACGATCAGGGTGACGACGACCACGACGAACACGACGACCACGACGACCACGACCACCACGCCGAGATACCCTACTCTGCACTTCCGGCGGCGGCAGCGTATCCGGGGACCCACCTCGAGCCGGTCGACGGCTCCGGTGAACCCGCCGAGCCCGAGGGCGGAGATCACGAGTCGGACGACCTCCCGCGAAGCAGCGACGCGGCGTTCGTCACGACGCTCCTCGAGTCCGAATCCCGCCTGGCCGATGGCGACGACTACTACCTGCTCGTCTCGCCGCGAACGCCGTACAACCGCGTCCCGCTCGCGGATATGTCGCTGCATGCGACGGTCGAGCGCGAGGGCGAGACGGTCACGGACGACGCGACGCTCGAGCAGACCATCGACGGCGAGTACGACCTGCACTACGGAACGTCGCTCGCCGACGTCCAGCCGGGCGATTCGGTCACGATCACAGTCGACTCGCCGCCGCAGGTGGCTCGCCATCAGGGCTACGAGACGGCGTTTCTCGAGATGTCGCCGATCGAACTGGCGGTGCCGGAGGACGGATGACGGGATCGCCGTCGCCACGCCGGTCGGCCGTCCTCGCGCTGGTCATCGCGTGCGCGCTCGTCGGCGTGCTGTTCGCTCCGGTAGTGGTCACCGCCGGCGACAACGCGACGACGGTCCAGTTCGATCCGCACGAACTCGAGGCGGAGCCGGGTGAGACCGTGACGATCGATCTCGTGGCGAGCACGCACGGCGGTTACGGCGGCGAAGGGATCGACGAACTGTCGATCGAACTGGCCTACGATTCGGACGCGCTGACCGTCACCGACGTCGAACACGGCCCGATGCTGACGGCCGGGAACGACGGCGCTGACGCGAACGGCTCAGCCGATGGCGACGGCGAAGCTAACGGCGGGGGTTCGGCCACCGTCGACGGCTCGGTCGATATCGACGACGAGCGCGGAACCGTCGGGATCGAACAGCAGCGCGAGCCCTCGGGCGACGGCGCCGTCGGAACGGAGACGGCGGCGATCATCACGCTCGAGGTCGCCGAAGACGCGCCGTCGACCACCAGCCTCGAGATCACCGACGCGGAGGCGATACTCGTCACCGGCTATCCGCAAGCGTCGCTCGAGCGAGACGCGACCATCACGATCGGTGACGGCGGCGAATCGGAGGCCGGCGGAGACGACAGGATTCCCGGGTTCACGACGCTACTGGCTGTGGCCGTGACCGCTGCGACACTGTTCTACGTCAGTCGTCGATAGCCTGTACTGCCCTCGAGCGGCGGAATGCAGCCGCAAACGACCGTCGGATCGAACGCCGAGGATCCGGACGACCTGCTTCGGTCGGCTGCAATGCCAACGTTGACACTCCCGCGAGTCGGACTCTCGAGCAATGAGTACGGCGGAGGTCGACATTTCACGGACGAAGGCGTGGCTGATGGCTGCACGCCCCCAGACCTTGCCCGCGGCGGCGGCGCCGATAATCGTCGCCACGGGACTCGCGATTCACGAGGGCGTGTTCGCCCTGCTGCCGGCGGTCATGGCGTTCGTCGGGGCGGCACTGATCCAGATCGGAACCAACTTCGCGAACGACTACTACGACGCGATCAAGGGTGCCGACACGGACGACCGGGAGGGGTTTACGCGGGTCACGCAGGCGGGAATCATCGAGCCCGAACGGGTGAAATTGGCGACGATCGTCACGTTCGCGCTGGCGATCGCTACCGGGACGTACCTCGTCTACGTCGGCGGGCTGCCGATCCTCGTCGTCGGACTGGTGAGCGTCGTCTGCGGCTGGGCCTACACGGGCGGTCCCTACCCGCTCGGGTACCACGGTCTCGGCGATCTGTTCGTCTTCGTCTTTTTCGGCGTCGTCGCCGTGATGGGCACGTTCTACGTCCAAGCCGCGGCGACGCTCGCGGATCCGCTCGCGACGGGGATTCCGGAGGGGACGGTGACGCGCGAGGCGTTCCTCGCGAGCCTCCCGGTCGCCGGAATTTCGACGGCGATTCTGGTGGTGAACAACGTTCGCGACCTCGAGACCGACGCCGAGACGGGCAAGCGCACGCTGGCGGTTCGACTCGGCTACCGATGGAGTCGCGCCGAGTACGTGGCCCTGCTCGGACTCGCCTACGTTACTCCCGTCTGGCTCTGGCTCGGCGAGGCTTTCGGTCCCGGCGTGTTGCTCCCGCTAGTTACGCTCCCTTACGCGGCCGTGATCGCCCGAACCGTCTGTACCCGAACCGACGGCGAGGCGCTCAACCCGGCCCTCGAGGGGACCGGCAAACTGCTCGCGATCTACGCGGCCCTGTTCGCTGCAGGGGTGGTGCTGTGAGCGGCGACTGCGACTACGCTCGAGACCTCGAACTCGAGTATCGGCCGTTCTCGCTCTCGCTTTCCAGCCCGCTCGAGACGGCCGATGGGACGATCGAGTCGCGGGACGGCTTTCTCGTCCGCATTCTGGACGCGACGCCCGGCGACGGCGACCCGGTGGTCGGCTACGGCGAGGCGACGCCGCTTCCCGGCTGGACGGAGTCCCGGGCGGACTGCGAGGCCGCGCTCGAACGGGCCAGCGACGCGATCCGAACCGATCCGGACGCCGCGCTCGAGGCGGTCGAAGGACAGGTCGCGGCCAGACACGCGATCACGCTCGCGCTCGCGGACCTGCAGGCGACCCGTGAGTCGACGCCGATGTATCGGTATATCGGCAAGGGGCCGATGGTCGGTCGGGTGCCGGTCAACGCGACGGTCGGCGACGGCTCTCCGACCGAAACCGCGAGCGAGGCGGCCGCCGCCGTCGGCCGCGGTTTCGATTGCTGTAAGCTGAAAGTCGGCCGCAGGGACCTCGAGACCGATATCGAGCGCGTGAGACGCACCCGCGAGGCAGTCGGCCCCGACGTCGAACTGCGGGTCGACGCGAACGAGGCCTGGACCTACGACGAGGCGACGACCGCGCTCGAGGCGTTCTCTGACCTCAAGGTATCGGTTCTCGAGCAACCGCTGCCGGCGGGGGCGCTCGAGGGCCACGCCGATCTCAGGCGACGGGCGGGCGACGACGGCGTCGCGATCGCGCTGGACGAAGGGCTGCTCGAACACGGCGTCGACGCGATTTGCGACGCAGAGGCGGCCGACGTGCTCGTGCTCAAGCCGATGGCGCTCGGCGGCGTCGACGTCGCTCGCAAGGTCGCGGCTTGGGTCGGGATGCTCGAGGTAACGCCCATCGTGACGACGACAATCGATGCGGTCGTCGCGAGGACCGGTGCAGTTCACCTCGCGGCGTCGATTCCGGACGTGCCGGCCTGTGGGGTGGCCACGGCGGAACTGCTGGCGGAGGACCTGGGCCGCGATCCCGTGCTCCTCGAGAAGGGATCGGCCGTCGTCCCGCAGGCGAAAGGGCTCGGCGTCGAGGGGGTGTGGCAGGAGTGACGGGCGCGCCGCTCGAGTGGCCCACCCGTGACCTGCTGTCCCACCGCGCCTCGACGACGCCGGACGCGACAGCCGTGATCGACGCCGACGGGGGCGAGTCGTGGACGTTCGGCGAGTTCGATCGGCGGGTCGATATCGTCGCGAAACGACTCGAGACGGTTCTCACCGATCCCGAGAGTGTTGCAGCCGATACCGAGCGACGACTCGGCGTCCTGATGGAGACCCGAGTCGCGTTCGCCGAGGTCTACCTCGCCGCGATGCGACGCGGGATTACGGTCGTACCGCTGAACGTTCGCGAGACGGTCCCCGAGCTCGAGTCGAAGGCTCGTCGAACCGATCTCGACGCGATCATCTGCGAGTCGGGGACGGAGGATCTCGCACTCGAGGTCGCGAACTGCCCGATCGTCTCCGTCGACGAACCCGGACCCGAACGCGACGGCGTTACCTCGCTCTCATCGCACCAGTCGACGGACGATACGAACCCGGATCCGGTCCCGCTCGAACGCGACCGAACGCACCTGCTCATGTTTACGTCGGGTACCTCGGGCACCCCGAAGGGCGTTCGGCTGACGGTCGGCAACCTCGTCGCGAGCGCGACCGCGTCAGCGTTCCGCCTCGGCGTCACGCCGGACGATCGGTGGCTCTGCTGTCTGCCGATGTATCATATGGGCGGGCTGGCCCCGGTCGTCCGCTCGATGCTGTACGGCACGCCCGTCGTGATCCAGCGGGAGTTCGATCCCGAGAAAACCGCTCGCGTAATAAGGAAGTACGATATTTCGGGCGTTTCGCTCGTCCCCACGATGTGCAAACGGCTGCTCGATGCGGGGTGGAATCCGCCCGACTCGTTGCGATTCGTTCTACTCGGCGGCGCGCCGGCCACGAACGAGTTCCTCGAGCGCTGTCGGGCGGCCGACGTGCCGGTCTACCCCACCTACGGGATGACCGAGACGGCCTCCCAGATCGCGACGGCGACTCCAGGGGAGACAGCGACTCACGAGGGGACGGTCGGCCAGCCGCTCGTCTGTACGGATGTGACGGTCGTCGACGAGAACGGGGAGCGGGTTCCGGCCGGCGAGACCGGCGAACTGGTCGTCTCCGGGCCGACGGTGACGCCGGGATACCTTTCGGACGAGCAGACGGAAGCGGCGTTCGGCGAGTACGGACTACACACCGGCGATATCGGGTACAAAGACGCGAACGGACGGCTGTGGGTACTCAATCGGCGCAGCGACCGCATCGTCACCGGCGGCGAGAACGTCGATCCCGGCGCGGTGCTCGAGGCGCTGCGGTCGTCTCCGCAGGTCGAGGACGCCGCCGTCGTCGGCCTCGAGGACCCTGAGTGGGGCGAGCGCGTCGCGGCGCTCGTCGTGCCCGCAGACGGCGGCCGTGAGTCAGCCGGCCCGGGGACGATCGACCTCGAGTCGCTGCTCGCCCACTCCGAGACGCGCCTCGCCCGGTTCAAACGACCGAAGACGATCGCCGTCGCCGACTCGCTCCCGCGGACGGCGTCAGGAACCGTCGATCGCGACGCGGTTCGAGCGCAGTTGCTCGAGTCGGGGACGGACGTTTCAGACCTCTCCTGAGCGGGTGTCGGCGACTGTAGCCGCCGGAACCGAAGTTAAGACGCTCGCGTTGCAACTAGTGATCGTGTGTACACTCACCCTCGCCTGGCAGGTCTTCGACGACGCGCCGGTCGCGGTCGCCGCAAACAGGGACGAAGCACTCGATCGAGAGGCTCTTCCTCCCGATATCTACCGCGAGGAGCCGTCGATCGTCGCCCCGCGGGACGCCGAAGCCGGGGGCACCTGGATCGGCTACAACGAACACGGGGTCTTCGTCGGGATTACGAACCGGTGGACCGACGCTGAGCTCGCCGCCGAGCGATCGCGCGGGCTCCTCGTCGCCGACGTTCTCGAGGCCGAAACCGCGGCGGACGCGGAGTCGATCGTCGAGGACGCCGTTCGAACCGACGAATACGACGGATTCTACCTCGTGCTCGCCGACGCCTCGACCGCTTGCTGTTACCGGTGGGACGGAACGCTTTCGTACACGTCGTTCGACCCCGGCGTCCACGTCGTGGTCAACGTCGCCGTGGATGACACGGTCGATATTCCGTCGGTCCGTCCCGACGTGGCCCGCGAGCAGGCCGCCAATGCCCGCGCGGTTCGCGAGGCGCTGTCCGATCCGGATGACGGGTCGGTCGCGGACTGGCTCGAGCGCGCCGGGGACGTGCTCGGCGATCACGAGTACGGCGTCTGCGTCCACGAGAACGGATACGGGACGCGATCCTCGTCGCTGATCGCACTCGGAAACGGTCCGACGCGGCACGCGTTCGCGTCGGGGCCGCCCTGTCGAATACCGTTCGAACCGGTCGTCCTCGAGGCCCCCGGCAGCGCGGAGACGGTCGGAATCAGCGGCGAGTGCGACGCCGAAGGGCACATTTAAGCGCCTCGCTCTATCTCATACGTACATGGACGCACTTCAGTCCCGAGCGACGAGCACGGAGCGGTGGTCACCGTGAGCGTGTCTGCAATCGAAGCCGAGCTCTCCGAGGACGAGCGCGCCGGTCTCGAACTCGTCCGCCAAACGGGCGGGATCCACCAGAGCGACTTCTGGAAGGAGCTGGACGTCTCCTCACGGAAGGGAAGCCGGATCGTCGAGTCGCTCGTCGAGAAGGAACTGGTCGACCGAGAGGAGACGGTCTACGCCGGACACAACACCTACTACATCTCGCCGACGGCTCGAGACCTCGATTTCACGCTGCTGATGGCCGGCGACATGTTATCGCCGTTTATCGGCGAGGAAGAGGTCGATCCCAACAGCGACGCCTTCTCGCAGTGGATCATGAACCTCGCGTACGAAGAGTAGTTCGGCAGTCGGTTTTTCGGCCGTCGTTCGGTTAGCGAATCACCCCGTTTCTCGAGTGCCCCTCCCACGAGAGTTGTCGGTGAATCGGACGGCTGCAATTTTTATTTCCCCGAAAAAGCTACACGCTCGAGAGACGGACAGAACAACAGAGTGTTTGTCAGATAGCACTGAGATTCATCGAGTCGTGCTGAATACAAAGCGCGACTGTTGCACGATATCTGGCTCTATTTGCGAAGGTAGTAATCGTTCAGTACGGGCGGGTGAATTATCAATTGGCTTTTGATCGTCTCGAATACCAAACGATAGTTCCAATGATGTACCCAACCGTTCCAATGAAGATTGCAAACAGGAAGCCAGATTTAACGCCGCGTTCGATCCCACCGATTAATTCCGCATGTGCAGAACTATACGCGTATCCCAACACTCGAGGGTACGAATACCGAGAGGCTGTTCCCCAGTCACCGGTGTGATAGCCTACAAGCGGGGGGAAAACGTACCACCAGAGGGAGAAAAGCCACAGCGCACCGATAGTCGGTACGAGACCCGCCCTCACTACTCCTGCTGCAATAGCGATTCCGACCGCCACTCCGATCCAGCCAAGAGAAAAGCCAATATCCAGCATTTCTACGACAAACCCACCAGAGAAGAGCAGCAAGAGAGCGATCACTGCCAGCAGGAGAATACCTCCTCTCCGACTCTCCCCGACAACATGCGGCCAGAAGCGGTTGAAATCACTCACGATACTAATAATTGTAGTTGTCACTATTGGTCTTTTTGCAGACGGTGGTCACCTCCATCCTCACCTGCTCGCCTGATTCAATAGATTTCACGTAATTAACGAGACTACTTGCGATCACTGTGGGAACTCCTTCGCCTGTATTGAGCGGAACGAAATCGCTCCCAGTTAATTTCAACAGAACCGGAAAACAGCCCGCTAGTCGTACGGATCGAATCGCTCGATGAGCACGAACGGATCCCGTTCGCGGTTATAGTAGGAGACGTCGCCGTCGATCGACTCGATGAGGCGTCTGTGGACCTCGCGTGCGGCTCGCCCCTCGTCGGGTTCCAAGTGGTGACGACCGCGCATATCGGACCAGAAGCCGGCGTCGAGCCAGAGCAACGTCTCGTCGTTCGACTGATAGACGACCTCTCCCTTCTCCGTCAGGCCCTCGAGCGCGAACTGGCGGCCCGAGAGCTGGGTCCGTGCGAGCACGGCGAAGTTGGCGACGGGAGACGGGCGCGTGGAGCGCAACGTCGTCGACGGATTCGCCGAAATATTCCTCGACGAGATCACATGCTCGAGAGAACTCGTCGAATTCGACCTCGTGTTCTTGAGTAATCTTCATTGGACGATCACCGAGCGACCGGTTCGGTATGGGTACCGTTAGCAAAAATGCTATAAAATCTATCTTTCACTTCAGCGGCTGAGCCGCGCTCGAGTCAGGCCAGCGCGCTCGCGGCCCGGATCAGGCGCTCCTCGCCGAAGGCCGGACCGACGAGTTGTAGCCCGACGGGGAGGCCGTCGGTCTCGCCGGCCGGCACCGAAATCGCGGGTAAGTCGGCGAGATTCACGGGGACTGTGTTCGCGTCGGCCAGATACATCTGGAGCGGATCGTCGAGGCTCTCGCCCAACTCGAACGGCGGGACCGGCATCGTCGGCGACGCGAGGACGTCGGCTTCCGAAAGCGCCTCGTCGAAGTCCTGTTTGACCCAGGCCCGTGCGTCCTGGGCCTTTTTGTAGTACTTGTCGTGGTAGCCCGCCGAGAGGGCGTACGTCCCGAGCAGGATGCGGCGTTTGACCTCGTCACCGAAGCCCTCTTTGCGGGTCTGGGCGAAGCGCTCGTTCCAGTTGCCCTCGGCGTCGCTCGAGTGCCCGTAGCGAACGCCGTCGAACCGCGCGAGGTTCGAGGAGGCTTCGGACATCGCGATGACGTAATAGGCCTCGACGGCGTGTTCGACCGAGGGCAGCGAGACCTCGTGGTACTCCGCGCCGCGGTCCTCCAGGTCAGCAATGGCGTCCCAGAACGTCTCGACGACGCCGTCGTCGGCCCCGTCGAGCAGTTCCGTCGGAACACCGATGGAGAGCCCGTCGACATCGCCGGTGGCGGCGTCGGCGTAGCTCACCTCGTCCTCGAGCGGCGTCTCGCGAGTCGTCGCATCGCGTTCGTCGTGTCCCGCGATCACGTCGAGCAGCGCTGCGGCGTCCTCGACGGTTTCGCCAAAGGGACCGATCTGCTCGAGACTGTTGCCGTAGGCGACCAGTCCGTATCGCGAGACCAGTCCGTAGGTGGGTTTGATTCCGACGACGCCGCAGAACGCGGCGGGGCAACGAATCGAGCCGCCCGTGTCGGAGCCGAGCGCGACGTCGGCTTCGCCCGCGGCGACGGCGGCGGCCGAGCCACCGGAGGAACCGCCGGGGACGTGGCCGGGTGCGGCGGGGTTTTCCGTCGAGCCGAAGTGGGAGGTCTCGGTCGTCGACCCCATTCCGAACTCGTCCATGTTCGCCTTGCCGACGATGGTCGCGCCCGCCTCTTTCAGGCGACTCACGACCGTCGCGTCGTACGGCGGGACGTACGCTCCGAGCATCTTCGATCCGCAGGTCGTCCGGACGCCTTCGGTCGAGATGTTGTCCTTGATGGCGACCGTCGTCCCGGCGAGCGGACCGTCGTCGTCGCCGTCGATCGTCTCCTCGGTGATGAAGATATCGCCGCTCATGATCAGGAAACGTTCGGCCCCTTGAAGTAGCCGTCCTCGGTCTCAGATGCGTTCTCGAGTGCCGCCTCGCGGTCGAGGGAGTCGCGCTCCTCGTCCGGGCGCATCACGTTCGTCAGGTCGGCCTCGCGGTCGACCTCGGGCACCTCGTCCAGCGTCTCGAAGTACTCGAGAATGTCCGCGAACTGTCGCGTGAACTGGTCGACCTCGTCGTCTTCGAGGTCGACGCGAGCCAACTCCGCGACGTGGCGGACCTCCTCGGCACTGACGGCGTCGCTCATGGGTGCACGCACTGGCCAACGGGGAGTAAGGGTTTCGATACGCACACCGTCGGGCCTCCGTATTCCGAACCCACCCGTAGGCTCCCAATACCGGGCACACACGCCGTCGACCCGCTGTCGGAAACGACAGACACGTACAGCAGTCTCACAGGATACTCTAGCATTCATCTCACGACACTATCGAAGAATTTAAGCGTCGGCGGTTCGTCCGTATACGTCACGATAGCACGTTTTCCAGCGAGCGTTGTGATAGTTTCCCAACACAATGTCAGATACCACCATCCAAACACGGAGCGGTGAGCGACGTCAGCAGGAGTCCGAAAAGTCACCAGAACGGTCGAGCGAGCGAGAGGAGTGTCCCGAATGCGGTGGACGCCTCATTTCCGACACGGAGCACGCGGAGACGGTCTGCGACGATTGCGGTCTCGTCGTCGAGGAAGGCGAGATCGACCGCGGCCCCGAGTGGCGCGCGTTCGACGCCGGCGAGAAGGACGAAAAGTCTCGCGTCGGCGCACCCACGACGAACATGATGCACGATCAGGGGCTGTCGACCAACATCGGCTGGCAGGATAAAGACGCCTACGGCCGGTCGCTCTCGAGTCGCCAGCGCCAGAAGATGCAGCGGCTTCGCACCTGGAACGAGCGCTTCCGTACTCGCGACTCGAAAGAGCGCAACCTCAAGCAGGCGCTGGGCGAGATCGACCGCATGGCTAGCGCCCTCGGCCTTCCCGAGAGCGTTCGCGAGACCGCCAGCGTGATTTACCGTCGCGCCCTCGAGGAAGATCTCCTCCCGGGCCGTTCGATCGAGGGCGTCGCGACGGCGTCGCTGTACGCGTCCGCACGGCAGGCGGGAACCCCTCGATCACTCGACGAGATTTCGGCCGTCAGCCGCGTCGAGAAAGACGAGGTGGCACGCACTTACCGCTACGTCGTTCGGGAACTCGGTCTCGAGGTCAAGCCCGCTGATCCCGAACAGTACGTGCCGCGCTTTGCGAGCGACCTCGACCTCTCGGACGAGACTGAACGGCGCGCCCGAAGTCTCCTCTCGACCGCGAAAGAAAAGGGGATCCACAGCGGCAAGTCGCCGGTCGGCCTCGCGGCCGCCGCCGTCTACGCCGCCGCACTGCTCACCAACGAGAAAGTCACACAGAACGACGTCAGCGAGGTCGCGAACATCTCCGAGGTCACGATCCGCAATCGGTACCACGAGTTACTCGAGGCCGAAGAGGGCGCACCGGCCTGATCGAGACGCGCTGCAGCCGCGTTCCCGACGCCGATTTCGGCCCCGTCAACGGCAGATTGACGCCAGTTATTTCTCCACTAACCGTTTCGAATCGATTATAGTCTCCTCATAGTGAATATCCCGCATCGATACGAGTCGGGTATGAACTGCGACAACTGTTCGTCGGAGGAGGTCGCCTATACGCTGACGACTCACGTTTCGGATAGCCCCGGCGAACGGATCGATCTACACTTCTGTTCGAACGAGTGTCTGCGCGTCTGGACTTGACATCCTCCCCGCCCTGAAGGGGCATGACGAGACGCAAAGCGTCTCGTTGCACCCGAAAACGCGAAGCGTTTTCGAGGACGAGGATTCCCACGGCACCGCGCCGCTGGGTTGGGATATTGTGGTTTACGACGTGACTTGTTCTTGAGGCGCGAATGCGCCAGTTTCCTTGTCAAACAGGAACGTCGATGGCTGTGCCAACCAGCCGTTACTCCTATCTCCCCCATCACAGGCAAGACTCGGAGATACTTTCTGTCGAATGTTCTCGGCACCGTTCACGTCCGCGTTTGCCGTCGTTCCGCACTCATCGCACACGTACAACCCGCGTTCGACGCGGTTTGCCTTCCGCGTACGACCACAGCACGAACACGACTTCGATGTATCGCGTTCGGACACCTGCTCAACCGAGATGCCCTCCATCTCGGCTTTGTAGGTGAGCAAGTCTGTGAAGCGGTCGAACGCCCACGAGTGCAGATCAAGGTTGCCGTGCTTGCCCCAGTTCTGCGACTCTTCGGTTTTATGTTCCTCGCGGACGCCGGAGAGGTCACCAACCACAATCGTTCCAACACACTCCTCAACACATCGCTGGACGACATGTTTCGAGAGCGTGTGGAAGTAGTGTGTGCGACGCTCCGAGTTCTTGTGGTTCAACCGTGTGGCTTGTTCGGAGTTCGACTCATCACACTGAGCGAGTCGCTTGCTGAAGTAGTAGTCGTCCTGCTTCAGACAGTTGAGCGGATACAGCTCGGCGTGGCCGTCCTCATAGGCGAGCGCGGCGAAGTTGCTGATCCCGAGATCAACACCGACGGTCTTCTCGCCGGGAGATTCGGCCACCTCGATCTCGACTTTGCACACGAAGTGTAGTTCCCACTCCTCGCCAATCCAGACGGCCCGCACTTGCTGGACGTTCTCTACGGCAGAGAGGTCAACATCGGGCTGCGTCTGGTACTTACAGAGGATGAAGTCCGACCAGTAGTCCTTGAGGTTTGAGCCTTGGGAGAGTCGAACGCGGTTGTATTTAGTGTCAAGTTTGAAGCCAGCGGCTTTGAACGTCACCGTGCTTCGTGGGTGCTCGTCACCGTGTTTACGGTAGCCGGGCGGGTTCGCTCTCTTATCTCCGTTGCGTCGTTTGCCGTACCAGCCGTTGAACGCCTCAGCGAGTTCTTGAAGGACTCGCTGACTTGACTGAGAATGTAGGTCATCGTAGCGTTCGTGCGACTTCAGGTAAGTGGTGAGTTCGTTGTGGTTTGGAATGTGACCGCCCTCATCCCAGACCCGGCTGCACGTCCACCGTCCGACGTTCCAGAGTTTTGAGGCGGCAAACCCGAGGGCGTCAAGGTCGTCTTGCACCCGTGACTGGTTCCTGATGGAAGCAGTATAAGTTCGGGAGACGACCCGTTTCGCCATACGTAATCTATGTAGACAAACCTACTTGAAGGTATGGATACGAGCGTGGAATATCCTGCCGTGCCATCGAACGGTAGATTGTGTCAGAGGTGTTGGATTCATCCCCGCGCTAAAGCACGGGGCTTTCTCCTTGCACTTCCGTAAGCGAGTCTGCAACCGGGCGCAAGCGACGTCCGTCAGTGGACCACAACTGAAACGAACGAGAGTCGGACGAATCGGCTCACGCAGGTCGTCACTGTCGGATCGGATCTGCTCCGGGATGGACCGAGCGCGACACCACTTCGTGAAACGTCGATTCGACGCTCGAGAGCCACCCCGCTGTTCGTTGCGTCTCCGCCCCAACGGATTTTACACACCGCGTGGCCAGTGTAGGTATGGCTTCGAGCACGTCAGCGCGCCTCGAGACGGCCGCGGAGCTCCCGTCGTCACTCGAGGCGGAATCGACCGTTCGAACCGTCAACGGGATCGAGTTGCACGTCGTTGCGGCCGGCGACGAAGCGGATCCGCTGGTCGTCTTGCTCCACGGCTTTCCGGAGTTCTGGTACGGCTGGCGACACCAGATCGAACCGCTCGTCGACGCCGGTTATCGCGTGCTCGTCCCCGACCAGCGGGGCTACAATCTAAGCGAGAAGCCCGACGGTGTCCGTCCGTACCGCACCCGGGAGTGCTCGCGAGATGTCGTCGAGTTGATCGCGAGCGAAGGTCGTGACGGCGCTCGCGTCGTCGGTCACGACTGGGGCGGCGCGGTGGCCTGGGATCTCGCGCTCCGACACCCCGAAGTCGTCGATCACCTCGCGATCGTCAACGCGCCCCATCCCGTCGTCTACCGCCATCACCTGCTCTCGAACCCGGAGCAGCTACGCCGAAGCTGGTACGCGTTTACGTTCCAGGTGCCGTGGCTCCCCGAACTCGCCTCCCGTGCTGGGAACTTCGCACTGCTCGAGCGGGCCCTCCGAGAGATGGCCGCACCGAATACGTTCACCGACACCGATCTCGACCGCTACCGCCGCGCCTGGCGGCAGGACGGGGCGCTCACGGCGATGCTCAACTGGTACCGGGCGGCCGCGCGATACCCGCCCACGTTCCCCCGAGAACGAGTCGGTGTCCCGACGCTGATCGTCTGGGGCACGGACGACGTCGCGCTGACGACCGAACTGGCGATCGACGCCGACCAGTACTGCGACCGCAGTCGGCTCGAACTCCTCTCCGACACGAGCCACTGGGTTCAGCACGAGCGGCCGGAGCGGCTGACCGAACTGCTGCTCGAGTCGTTCGCGGACGGTCCGTGAGCTGACGGCCCCGGCTGGCCCTCCGGGTCTCAGTTCCGCCAGATGACCGTCAGGGCCTCGTCCTCGTCGCCGGTCTGCGTCCGGCTGCTCGAGGCGTCGTCGAACGGCCGGCCGTCGATCTCGCGGACGTCGAGCGTCGTCTCGGTGGCAGTGTGTTCGGGTGCCATATGCCGATAACCGGGGCGAACGACGGAGGAGGTTCGGGCAAACCTGTTCGAACGTCTGCTATTCCCGCGGGCTGGGAACGGTCGCGGATATATTCGACGGCACGGGTATATAGTAACGAACGGAACACGTTCCTATGGCCCAGGCGACACTCACAATCACGATGCCCGAACAGGTCTGGATTCAACAGCTCTCGACGGCGTATTCGACCGCGAGCTTTCGGGTGTTGGCCGCGGTCCCCGACTCCGAGACCGGCTTCGCCCTCGTCCGGATCGCCGGCCCGGAGGTCGCAGACATCGTCGAGGAGATGCGCGACCATCCCCAGATTACCGAGCTCTCGCTCGCACAGTGGAGCGAGAACGAGGTGACCGTTCACTTCGAGACGACCGCCCCGCTGTTGCTTTTTTCCTCTCGGGAGTCAGGAATGCCGATCGAACTTCCCGTCGAGATTGTCGACGGCGAGGCGACAGTCGAGGTGACTGGCTCGCGGAACCGGCTCGCCGAACTCGCCGAACAGCTCGAGGAGTTCGGGCTCCAGTACCGGATCGAACACGTCCGCGAGCGACTCCACGAGAGACAGTTGCTCTCGGACCGACAGCTCGAGGTCGTCGTCGCCGCCGTCGAGGAGGGCTACTACGACACGCCCCGACGCAGTTCACTGACGGAGCTCGCGGAGCACCTCGACATCGCGAAATCGACCTGCAGCGAGACGCTTCACCGGGCCGAAGAGGGGATCATCAAACGGTTCGTCGAGGATCTGCCAGGTGTCGATACTGAGGAGCGAGTCGAGGACCCGCTCGCGAGCAGTTGATCAGTCGGCTCGCTGCGCCAACACGAGCAGTGCCGTCGTGTCCGCCTGTGCTTTTGGAGAGATTTCCTGTGCCCCGTCGAATCTGACGACGTCACCCTCTCGAACGTCGTACTCGTCGTTGCCGAGTGACACCGTGAGGTGACCCTCGAGGACGTGGAGGACGAGTTCTCGATCGGGATGTTGATGTGCCGGAATCCGTTCACCGTCGGCCAGCGCGAGTCGAATCGTCTGCGGTTCGCCGTCGAATAGGTGTGCGTGTGGGGTTTCCTCGAGCGCCTCGAGACGGCGTTGTTCCGTCGGTGTCGGCGGTTGATCGGAATCAGTCATACTCGACCCTCGGCGTTCCTCGACCGTAGGTACCGGCCCGAATCAGTTCGGTTCCTGCCGGTCTCGTCGCCGTATGCACGCCAGCTGCGGACGCGAGTTCGGTAGCTAGTTCGTCGGTGACATGTACCTCACGACGAGCGTTCAAAAACCGCTATACTTTTTATTATCGTTCCAGCGCGACTATTTCTCGCTCGCGGTGACTGTGCTCAATCTGCTATACCTGACAGCACAGGTAGTGTCTATTATGCGCCCCTTAAATATAGACGAACATATTCGCATCAATTCTCATTTCGTGGAAATCGGCTCTACACTTGAACGTTATCTAGTTATGAGTGCGGTACAGAGGATCCATAGATGACCGTATTCAACTGCGTGTCGGCGTGTAATTACTTCGCATCGAGCGGATTCTCGTCTCGAGGTGTTCGATCGGAATGAGCACGGACGACGAATCTTTCCACCCGCTCGGCCAAGAGTGGGAAACTGAACTAGAGGGGATGCTCGACGAGACCGAGTACGATTCTGATCTCGGTATGCAGATGGCCCAGGACGCGATGCGGGTCACCAAGGGCGAACTCTCGGAAGCCGAATTCCACGAGAAGTATCACGACGATGTGATGGACGAGTTCGGCGTCGACGACCGCCCGACTGAAGCTGCCTACGAGCAGTCTCAGGAGGAGTCGAGTGGCGCCATGGGCCGGATGCTTTCGGCCTTCGACGGCGACGGTGACGAGAGTCGCCGCGACGTCATGAAGAAGATGGGCGTCGGTGCAGCGGCCGTCGGACTCGGTGCGTGGGGCACCGTCGACGACAGCCAACCAAGTCTCGGTATCTCTCAGGAAGGTGACAACGACGAGGGAGACGGCGATTTCCAGTGGGGGATGGCCATCGACCTCGAGCGGTGTGACGGCTGTCTCTCCTGCGTCGAAGCCTGCGCCGAGGAGAACAACCTCGACCAGGGTGTTAACTGGATGTACGTCCTCGAGTACGACGAACCCAGAGAGGGCACCCCCGAGAACAGCCGTAACCGGCTCGTTCGACCGTGTCAGCACTGTACCGACGCGCCCTGTGAGAAGGTCTGTCCGACGACGGCCCGACACACTCGGGACTCGGACGGCCTCGTCCTGACAGACTACGACGTCTGTATCGGTTGCCGATACTGTCAGGTTGCCTGTCCGTACGGCGTCAATTACTTCCAGTGGGACGAACCGGATATCACGACCGACGAGATCGCCGAGCAGGCTGACGACATGGGCATGGGCGGCGACCACATGGTCGACGAACGTGACCGCTGGGTCGACAGCCGCGCCCCGCGGGGCACGATGAGCAAGTGTACGATGTGCCCGACCCGGCAGGACGCCGGTATGGGCGACGACAGAGTCGGCACGACGGCCTGTCAGGAGGCCTGTCCGCCGGATGCGATCAACTTCGGGAACATGCGCGACGACACCAGCGACCCGCAGGTCTACGCGTCGAACCCGAGCCGCGGTCGCACGCTGTCGCTGCTCTCCGTCGGCGATGAATTCACCGAATCCCTCGAAGAGGATCTCGACGGCGAGGACGACGACCTCGAATCCGTCCTCGACGCGACCAGTCTGGACGAGGATACCCTCGGACTGCTGCTCGCGATCGAGATTACCGCCGAAACCGAGATGGCCGCCGGCGATGGCACCATCGCCGGCTACGAGGAAGACGTTCAGAACGCCCTCGAGGTGCTTTCGGATCACGGACTCGACCTCGAAAGCGAAGAAGTACTCTCGGAACTCGGTCTCGCCGATGCACCCGGCGAAACCGAACTCGACGACGAGGACGAGAACGGCGACGACGAGAACGGTGAGGAAGAGGAGAACGGTGAAGAAGACGAAGAGGAGGACGAAGACGAGTTCGACGGCCCGGACGTCGACGCCGCACAGAACCTCCTCGAGGCGTTCGCCGGCGTGCCGTCGTCGAACTTCCGACTGCTAGAGGATATGGGGACCAACCCGAACGTCGTCTACCTCGGCAACGAGCCCGGTCCGAACGCCGAACAGCGTGAGCCGACCGGTTCGGGAGTCGCCTACGAGAACATCTCCTACCAGCGCGCGGACGGCGACCGCGTGCAACTCGTCGACAACCGCAAGGACGTACTCGACGAGAAGACCGTCGGTGACACGGGACTGAACCTCGGAGGGTGGTAACGATGAGTACGAAATCACCAACCGAAGCCGACATCCTTCGCCCAGTTAACAATGTCTCGAAACAGTACTTCATCCTGTTCGGGATCTGCGCACTGGCGCTCGGGGCCTTCCTCGTCGGCTGGATGTACCAGCTGGCCGAAGGGATGGCCGTCACCGGACTCTCCGACTGGGGGAGCGGTGGCGGTGTGACCTGGGGGCTGTACATCGGCGCGTTCATCTGGTGGGTCGGGATCGCTCACGGCGGGATCATCCTCTCCGCCGCGGTCCGACTGCTCGGCATGGATCGATACATGCCGGTCGCCCGCCTCGCAGAACTGCTGACCATTGCCGGTCTCTCCGCGGCCGGCTTCTACATTCTGGTCCACATGGGCCGTCCGGACCGGATGGTCACGAGCGTGCTGGGACACTACCACATCACGGTGAACAATTCGCCGCTGGTGTGGGACGTGACCGTCATCACGGCCTACTTCGTGCTGACGGCGACCTACCTCGCACTGACGCTTCGGTACGACATTACGCGTCTCCGTGACGATCTGCCCGGCTACTTCTCGCCCGTCTACAACGTCCTGACCCTCGGCTACACCGAGGACGAGGACGAAATCGTCGAGCGGATGGTCTGGTGGCTCGCACTCGCGATCATCATCATGGCCCCGCTCCTGCTTCACGGCGGTGTGATTCCGTGGCTGTTCGCGGTGCTTCCCGGCATGCCGGCCTGGTTCAGCGCAGTACAGGGACCACAGTTCCTGACGATCGCGCTTACTTCGGCCATCAGCGGCGTCATTATCGTCGCCTACGCGTTCCGTCGTGCGTACGACTGGGATCACATCATGACTGACGACGTTTTCCGCGGGCTGCTCCTGTGGCTCGGCTTCTTCTCTCTCCTCTTCCTCTGGCTGCAGCTCCAACAGAACGTTGTCGGACTGTTCGCTGCACCGGTGAGCACGGAGGTCGCACAGGAAGCGACGATCACACACCCGATCTACATAACCGCGATGACCCTGGTCTTCGCGACGCTTGCGTACATCTTCGCACAGACGATTCGTCCGTCGCTCTTTAGCAAGGGACGAGCCATCGTCGCGGCGCTGGCGGTGCTGTTCGCGACGCTCATCGAGAAACTGATCTTCGTCGTCGAAGGATTCCTCCACCCCGAGTTCGAGATCTACGCGGCGACGCCCGGGGCGTACTTCCCGAGCGCCATCGAACTGCTCTCGCTGGTCGGAACGATCGGGATGGTCGTCCTGATCTTCCTCGTCGTCTCGAAGGTCGTTCCGGTCGTCGAACTCCACGCGGTCGAACACCTTCGCGGCGACCACGCGCACGGACACGAAGAAGATGAAACGACGACTGAATCAGAGGTGAAAGCATGAGTACCATCGCCGCACTCGCGGAACCGCTCTACCACGGCTACAGTGGCACCGACGGCGTTACCGGATTCCCCAACATCGGAACCTACCTGATCTTCGGTGTCGTCCTGGTTCCGATCTACATCATGGTCGTCTCCTGGTTCGCCGGCACACCCCGCGACACGAAGACCGGGATGCTCGGCGTCTCCTACCTCGTTGCCATCACGGCGCAGATGTGGATCGGGATGTTCATCCTGACCATCATCATCGGCTTCGTGTTCTACGGCGGTCTGCCGGAGCCACTCGGCTCCCCCGGCCCCACTGGCGACATCCCGATCTTCGGGTTCCTGTTCTAACCCGATCGGTCGAACCGATTTCTGGGTTTTTCGTCTCGGTTTTTGACGATTTTTGCTGGCAGCTCTGATCGCCGATAAGGGCGTGCGTTTATAGGCAGATGCCTCGTTCTCGAGCGGGCTTCGCCAACCGTTCGACGGTGACTACGGCCTGCCGTTATGAGACCCATGCACAGTCAGGGGAAACCACGACCCCAACGGGTGGTCAAACACACTTATGACACTCATTGACATTCTGTCGGCGGTCCTCTATCACGGCTACGAGGCGAACGAAGGGTGGACCGGGTTTCCAAACGAGGGAACCTACATTATCTTCGGAATCGTCCTGCTCCCGATCTACGTCATGCTCATCGCATGGTTCGCCGGTGAGCCGCGTGATACGAAGACCGGACTGCTCGGGGTCACCTATCTCGTCGGCATCGCGACCAGCATGTGGGTCTCCATGCTCATCATGACGGTCCTGATCGGGATCATCTTCTACGGGCAGGCGCCCAGTCTCTCCTGATACGGTTTGCTGTACCGATTTGCCGGTGGGACCGCGGACGAGTCACGGCCTCCGAGAATGACTTACAGCAGACAGTATGGGACCGGTCTCGAGTTCGAGCACGACTTCGAGAACCGGTACTCCCCGGCGGGTTCGTACGCCGAACCATCACACGTATCCCGTTCGGCTCCCTTATGCTCGGATAACGCATACGACGTATTATGAGCATTACAGAACACGAACTCCAGATCAAACTCGAGGGAATCGAAGATCCGGATATCGGCGAGGACATCGTCTCACTCGGCCTGGTCAACGACGTCCGAATCGAGGACGAGACCGCCCGAATCGACCTCGCGTTCAACGCCCCGTACGCGCCCTCCGAGATGGAACTGGGCAACCGAATCCGCGAAGTCTGTGACGAGGCGGGCCTTCAGGCGGACCTGCGCGCACACGTCGGCGAAGAACACGGCTTCGACGACGAGGTGTTGCCGCGGGTTCGCAACGTCATCGCCGTCGCCTCCGGGAAGGGTGGCGTCGGCAAGACGACGGTCGCCGCGAACATCGCATCGGGTCTCGAAAAACGCGGGGCGATGGTCGGCCTGCTCGACGCCGACATTCACGGGCCGAACATCCCGCGAATCCTGCCGGTCGAGAGCGAACCCGGCGTGACGCCCAACGAAGACATCGTCCCGCCCCGTTCGGACGGCGTCCGGGTCATTAGCATGGGAATGATGACGGAACAGGAGGACGATCCGGCGATCCTGCGCGGTCCGATGGTCAACAAGTTCATGCTGAAGTTCTTGGAGGGCGTCGAGTGGGGTCGACTGGACTACCTCATCATCGACCTCCCGCCGGGGACGGGTGATGCGACGCTGAACCTCTTACAGTCGATGCCGGTGACCGGTGCGGTCGTCGTCACGACGCCCCAGGAGATGGCGCTCGACGACACCCGCAAGGGGATTCAGATGTTCAACAAACACGACACGCCGGTGCTCGGCGTCGTCGAGAACATGAGTTCGTTCGTCTGTCCGTCCTGTGGCGACCAGCACGGCCTGTTCGGCACCGAAGGGGCGAAGACGATCGTCGACAAGTACGACGTCCCGCTGCTCGGCCAGATCCCGATCCACCCCGACTTCGGTGCGGAGGGCAGCGAGGGGGCGATCGTCAAGGACGACGAGAGCGAGGTCCAGGAGACCGTCGAGAACCTCGTCGCGGAGGTCTCCGACCGCATCGGCGAAACCAACCGCCGCACGGTCGCCGACAACGTCGAGGGCGGCCCGGAGAACCAGCTCCCAACCGAACTCGAGGACTAACGGCCCCTATCGCGTCGGTTCGAGCGGCGCAGTGGACCGAGAGTATCGGGCGACGGCACTCAGGGCTCTTCTTCGACTTCCCACTCGAGGGTCACCGTAATCTCTTCGCGCGGACCGCCGAGCATCGGTGATCGCTCCTGTACCTCGATGCCGTACTCGAGTTCCGGCGCGGGCGACAGTTTAAGCATCTTGTTGCCGACACGGACTTCGGCAACACCGCCGCTTCGGATCTCCTGTGCGAGCTCCTGTACCAGATCCGCTGCCTCTTCCCGCGAGACCTTCTCTTCGGTGTTCGTTTTCTCTCCCATAGCAAAACGACCACCGAACGAACATAAATAGGTTGGCCGGGAATCGGCAGGCACGACTTTGGTGACGGCCGTTTGCGGCCAGAGCTACCAGATCTCGAGACGGAGTCGAGTCGACAGGAACGAACGAAGCGACGGCGTCGGCAACTCAGGGTGCTGTCGGCGGCTCCGGATCGTCCTCGAGCAGCGAGCGGACGTACTTCGTCACGTGGTCGTCGATTCGGCGCTTGTAGCCGGCCTGTCGGGCGAGGCGGTCGAGTTCGCGAGCGACGAGGCTACCGTACTGGACAGCCTTCTTCTCGCGGGAGGCGACCTCCTCGGGGAGGGAGTCTGCGGCGACGCGACGGAGCGCGCGTTTGCGCTCGGTCTCGTCGGCCAGCAGTTCGTCGGGCAGGCGGAGCGCGGCATCGACGACGGTGTCGTGGAGGAGGGGAGCGACCGGCTCGAGACCGGTCGCTTCGATCGCGTGGACGTCCCGCGGAAGCTGCTCGGAGAGCGTCGCGATCTGTTCGCGGACGGCCTCGCGGGTCGTCTCCGCTTCGACGCGGTGGTCGAGACGGACGACCTTCTCGTAGCCGCCGAACAGTTCGTCGGCACCCTGGCCCACCGCCAGCGCGTCGAAGCCGTCGGCGGCGATGCGCTCCCCGACGAGATATAGGGGGAGGGCGATCTGAATGTCCATCGCGTTCGTACGGCCGGTCGCGCGAGCGAGGTCCGGCACCGCTCCCTCGAGGTCGGCCGGCTCGAGATCGACGACGGTCAACTCCCGCCCCATCGCCTCGGCGGCCGTCCGCGCGGCCTCGATGTCGTGGCAGTCGGGGAAACCGACGACGTACAGGGGGGCGTCGAGTAACTCGGCGACCAGCGCCGAGTCGACGCCACCCGAGAAGGCGACGGCGATATCGCGGTCGGTGTCGAGCGCGTCGTCGGCCGCGGTTTCGATCGCCGCGGCGAGTTGCTCGAGTGCGGCGTCGTGGTTCGTCTCCGGCTCGGGATCGGGGAGCGTCCAGCGACGTTCTGGTTCGGCGTCGGGGATCGTCAGGTCGAGCGCGTTCCCGGCGGGGAGGAGTGTCGGGTTCTCGAGGGACGTCGGTTCGAATGCCCAGTCGGCGGCTGGTGTGTTACTATCTCTCTCGCGGTCGACGTACACGGGCACGCGGCCGAGTACGTCGCGGACAAGCGTGCCGTCGAGTTCGCCGGCGAAACCGGTCGTTCCCGGCAGCGGATCGCCGCTCTCGAGGGCGTCGCGAATGATGTCGGGGTCGGCGCCGCGAAGCATCATTGGAAGAGCCCCAGCACGCCGTTTCGTACGCGGCGGGTGACACCTCCTGCAGCCTGTCGGAAGCTGATATGCCACGGCGTTCGTTTGCCCTCGACGGTGGTCTTCCCCTCGCGAACCGCCTCGAGAATGGCGTCGGCGGAGCGGTCGTCCGCCTCGACGCGGGTGACAGCCTGACCGACCATTTCGCTAATGTGGGCGTCGCTGCCGGCGGTCATCGGCAGGTCGTGGGACTTAGCGAACCGTTCGGCCTGTCGGTTCGCGCGGCCGGTAAGCAGCCGCGAGTTGTAGACCTCGATCGCGTCGCCCTCGGCGAGTTGGTCCCGAGAGATGCGGGCCATCACGCCGTGGCGCGACTCCTGGAAGGGGTGGGGGATCACCGCGAGTCCGCCTTGTTCCCAGATGGCCTCGAGCGTCGATTCGTAGGAGAGGCCGGGCGGCACAGCGTCCTCGAGTCCGAAGCCGAGGATGTGGCCGGCCTTGCTCGAAATCTCCATGGCGGGGATGCCGACCAGTCCGTACTCGGGGGCGCGTTCGGCGGCCTCGAGGCTCGCGTCGATCTCGTCGTGGTCGGTGACGGCGATCGCGTCCAGACCGACGGCCTGGGCCTGTTCGAGGATCAACTCGACCGAGTCTCGGCCGTCGTAGGAGAGCGCGGAGTGAGCGTGGAGTTCAACCGACAGCACGGGTATATCTCGGTAGTTCGTGTGGGCCGATCAAAAACAACTCGGTACATGATAGCTCTGCGAGAACGAAATGAGTGGTGTTCACACGGCTCGGCCGGAACCCCTCGAGACCCTACTCGTCGATGTCGAGTTCGACCAGCTCGAGCGATCGGTCGAGGTGACAGACCTCGTGTGGTGGGTCGCCGAGGATGTTGCGAATGCGGTACTCCTCGTCGAACTCGACGGCGTCGGGTTCGCAGTACTCGTGGCTCGGGCACTCGACGTAGGGACAGGGACCGGAGAGACTCGCTTTGCTGCCGGCGAACGCTCCCTTGGAGGGAATGTTCGCACGAACGGAGACGGGTTCGACCTCGACGGCGCGGACGCCGCCGTCGTGCATGGCGCACTCGAGGGTCTGGGCGTTCTCCCGGACGGACGTGATCTGGTACTTGGTATCGGGCTGGAGGTTGAGACACTGACTGCGATACGGACAGCCGGCGCAGGCGTCGGCCTCGCCGTGGTAGACGAACTCGGTTCCCGGGTCGGCGAGCCGGGTTCCGACGAGCGTAACGGTCGACATACGGATCTCTACTTCGCGACGCCGGTTAAGACTCACGTGTCGACTTGTCGACCAACGGATCGCCGGCCGCCGCGCTCGTCGCGATGGCCGGCTAGGCGAGTCCGCTCTCGGAATCGCCGTCTCCGACCGTGCCCGTCAGCTCGTCCAGTCGATCGAAGTACGCCTCGCGGGGCACCTGATAGAGTCCGCGGTAGTCGACCTCGCCGGCGTCGAACGCTTCGGCGAGGTCGAGCGCACGCTCGAGCGCCTCGCCGCGCGTCTCGAACCGTTCGTTGTCGGCGGAGACGTCCGGCTCGAGATAGAGGGTGACGTACCAGTCGTTGGTCGGACGGCTGGTCGGGTTAGTTCCGGGGCGACGGGTGCGTTTTCCGTGGGTCAGGTACAGTGTGGGGAGACAGGCCGCCGGAAAGTCGTCGGCGTTGAAAACGTCCGGTCGATACGCGAGCACGAGGCGGCCGTCGTCGCCCTGACTCCAGACGGTCCACGCGTCGGGGAGCGACGAACGCAGCGATTCGGGATCCGCGTCGGTCTCCGAGTTCGTCATACGTGGCAGTAGGTCGGGCGGTCCTAAAGCCTCGTCGTCGCTGGGACTCGAGGCAAAGGTATGCGGTGTGTTTACATGACGAGCGCGCACGAGCGAAACCGGCCGCTGCAGGCCCGGAACTTATGCCGTCGATCGACTAAAATGTGGTGTGGTAGCGTGGGACAATATACATTCCACCCAGGTGTTCGGTGGAATAATATTCTGATAAATATCTTTTGGGGCCAAATTTAAGTACCTGGATTACTCACTCATTAAATACTATCGGTATCCGTTCGCCGGACCGATCCACTCCGCGCCCGTCCCCGGCGCGCCGTTGTCCGAGCCTCTGAGGAGGTCGTCGCGCAACGTGAGTGGTGATCGATCACATATGGCACGACAGACCGCCGCCCGCCGCAGTTCGGTTCGTTTCGAGAGCGAGTTACTCCCGAAGCCTGCCGACTGCCGTGACGATGTGTGGTCGATGGTGACACGGCTCGACGGATCCCGACGGTTTGACCGCGACGAGAGTGGTGGTCGAACGACGTCCGCTCCGACCACTCCGTGTGATCACGGACGATGCAGACGGGGGAGATCGCAACTGGCAATGATACCATGACCGGTGACATCGAGACACTCGAGACGCTCAGTACGGATTACAAGGAATCGATGCCCGCAGACCTGCGGGAGACCAAGTCCTTCGACTGGTACTTACAGGAGTGCTACGAGGACGCAAAGATCACCCGCAACGCTCACCAGCGCGTCGCGGACATGTTCGACTACTACGGGACGGCTTACGACGAGACGGAAGGCGTCGTCGAGTACCTGCTCGCGAGCGAGGATCCCCTCGGCGACGGCGAGAACACCTTCTACGGGAAGGTGATCCACCAGTCGATCCACGAGTTCGTGAACAAGGTGAAATCGGGTGCCCGCCGGCTCGGTCCCGAACGGCGTATCAAACTCCTGCTCGGACCGGTCGGCTCCGGGAAGTCCCACTTCGACAAACAGGTCCGCAAGTATTTCGAGGACTACACGCTCCGCGAGGAGGGACGGATGTACACCTTCCGCTGGACCAACCTCTGTGATGTCATCAAGGACCAGGATCCCTCCGACGATACCGTCCGGTCGCCGATGAACCAGGATCCGCTCGTGCTCCTCCCGCTCAAGCAGCGCCAGCGCGTGCTCGATGACCTCAACGAGCGACTCGATGCGCCGTACACGATCCAGAACGAGCAGGCCCTAGACCCCGAGAGCGAGTTCTACATGGACCGACTGCTGGCGTACTACGACGACGACCTCCAGCAGGTCTTAGAGAACCACGTCGAGATCGTCCGCTTTGTCGCAGACGAGAACAAGCGACAGGGCCTCGAGACGTTCGAACCCAAGGACAAAAAGAACCAGGACGAGACGGAGCTCACCGGCGACGTCAACTACTCGAAGATCGCCATCTACGGTGAGAGCGACCCGCGCGCGTTCGACTATTCCGGTGCATTCTGTAACGCGAACCGCGGGATCTTCAGCGGGGAAGAGCTCCTGAAGCTGCAGCGCGAGTTCCTCTACGACTTCCTTCACGCGACCCAGGAGCAGACGATCAAGCCGAAGAACAACCCCCGGATCGACATCGACCAGGTGATCGTCGGCCGGACGAACATGCCCGAGTACAAAGACAAGAAGGGCGACGAGAAGATGGAGGCCTTCAACGACCGCACCAAGCGGATCGACTTCCCCTACGTCCTCTCCTACGAGGACGAGGCCAGCATCTACGAGAAGATGCTGAACAACGCCGACGTGCCGGATATCAACGTCGAGCCCCACACCCTGGAGATGGCGGGGCTGTTCGGCGTCCTCACGCGGGTCGAAGAGCCCGACACCGAGACGGTCGACCTCCTCTCGAAGGCCAAGGCGTACAACGGCGAGATCGACGAGGGCGACGACATCGACATCAAGAAGCTCCGCGACGAGGCCGAACAGAAGGCCGAGATCGGTGAGGGTATGGTCGGCGTCTCGCCCCGGTTCATCGGCGACGAGATCGCCGAGGCGATCATGGACTCCAAACACCGTAGCCGCGGGTTCCTCTCGCCGCTGACGGTGTTCAACTTCTTCGAGGAGAACTTAGAGCACCACGGCTCGATCCCCGAGGAGAACTTCGAGAAGTACTACCGCTACCTCGAGACCGTGCGCGAGGAGTACAAGGAGCGAGCCATCGAGGACGTCCGTCACGCCTTGGCCTACGATATCGACGAGATCCAGCGCCAGGGCGAGAAGTACATGGACCACGTGATGGCCTACATCGACGACGATACCATCGAAGACGAGTTGACCGGCCGCGAGCAGGAACCCGACGAGACGTTCCTCCGTTCGGTCGAGGAGAAACTCGACATTCCCGAGGACCGCAAGGAGGACTTCCGCCAGGAAGTGTCGAACTGGGTCTCCCGTCGCGCACGCGAGGGCGAAGCGTTCAACCCACAAGACAACGAGCGCCTGCGCCGCGCACTCGAGCGCAAACTCTGGGAGGACAAGAAGCACAACATCAACTTCTCCGCGCTGGTCAGCGCCAACGAGTTCGACGACGACGAGCGCTCCTCGTGGATCGACGCGCTGATCGAACAGGGCTACTCCGAAGGCGGCGCGAAGGAAGTGCTCGAGTTCGCCGGTGCGGAGGTTGCCAAAGCCGAGATGGATTGATATGACCGGAAACGACTACGTCACCGAGGCCGACCGCACCTTAGAGGAGACCTACGAGGAGCCGATGGACCTCGCGACCTACGTCGATCGGATCTTCGCGAACCCGACGATCGCCTCCCACGCCTCGAAGTACCTCCTCGAGGCGATCGAGGCGGCGGGCACTCGGACCGTGGTCGAGGAAGGCGAGGAGAAAGAGCGGTATCGCTTCTTCGACGACCCGCACAACGACGGCGAACACGCGATCCTCGGCAACACCGAGGTGTTGAACGGGTTCGTCGACGACCTCAGATCGATCGCTGCGGGCCGAGCGAAAGACGAGAAGATCATCTGGTTCGAGGGTCCCACGGCGACGGGCAAATCCGAACTCAAGCGCTGTCTGGTCAACGGGCTGCGCGAGTACTCGAAGACTCCCGAGGGTCGCCGGTACACGGTCGAGTGGAACGTCACGACGGCCGAAGCCGAAGACCGCGGTCTGAGCTACGGTAGCGGCGACCCCACGGCGAGCGACGACCAACACTGGTACGAGAGCCCCGTCCAGGCCCACCCGCTGTCGGTGTTCCCAGAGGAGGTCCGCGAGCGAGTGCTCGACGACCTCAACGGCGATCTCGATGACCACGTTCCCGTTCGGGTCGACGCGAAACTCGACCCGTTCTCCCGGGAGGCGTACGACTTCCTCGAGGAGCGCTACCGCCGCGACGGTGAGGAAGCGCTATTCTCGGCGATCACCGACGACGACCACCTGCGCGTGAAAAACTACGTCGTCGACGTCGGCCAGGGCGTCGGCGTCCTCCACAGCGAGGACGACGGCCCGCCTAAAGAGCGACTCGTCGGCTCCTGGATGCACGGCATGCTCCAAGAACTCGACTCGCGCGGGCGCAAGAACCCGCAGGCGTTTTCCTACGACGGCGTCCTCTCACAGGGCAACGGCGTCCTCACCATCGTCGAGGACGCGGCCCAACACGCCGACCTGCTGCAGAAACTGTTGAACGTCCCCGACGAACAGTCCGTCAAACTGGACAAGGGAATCGGGATGGACGTCGACACGCAGATGCTGATCATCTCGAACCCCGACCTCGAGGCCCAGCTCAACCAGCACTCCGACCGGAACGGGATGGACCCACTGAAGGCGCTCAAACGCCGGCTGGACAAACACCAGTTTGGCTACCTGACGAACCTGAGCCTCGAGTCGGAGCTGATCCGCCGCGAACTGACCAACGAGTCCGCCGTCTGGGAGGCCGAGAGCTACGAGGAACTCGAGGAGCGGATCCGTGAGCCGGTTCGCGTCTCGGTCAAGGATCAGGGTGGCGACACGCGAACGGAGGAGTTCGCGCCCCACGCGATCGAAGCCGCTGCGCTGTACGCGGTCGTGACGCGACTCGACGAGGAGAACCTGCCCAACGGCCTCGATCTCGTCGACAAGGCGCTGATCTACGATCAGGGCTACCTGCAGGAAGGGGACACGCGACGCGAGAAAGACGACTTCGACTTCAACGGCGAGGCCCACGACGGTGAACACGGGATTCCGGTTACCTACACGCGGGACACGCTCGCGGAACTCATCCAGACCGATCGGGATCGCCACCACTCCGAGCTAGCAGTCGAGGACGTCGTGATGCCGCGAGACGTGCTGAACACGATGGCCGAAGGGCTCGCGGACGCCCCCGTCTTCTCGACGGGTGAGCGCTCGGAGTTCGAGAACCGGATCGTTCCCGTAAAGAACTACATCTTCGATCGCCAGGAGAGCGACGTCATCGAGGCGATCATGCACGACAAGCGCGTCGACGAGGAGACCGTCGCCGACTACGTCGAACAGGTCTACGCCTGGGAGACCGACGAGCCGCTGTACAACGACCGCGGCGAGGAGGTCGAGCCGGATCCGCTGAAGATGAAGCTCTTCGAAATCGAACACCTCGGTCGCTTCTCGGAGGCCGAGTACGAGGGCAACCTCCCCCGCGAGAGCGTCCGGAACTTCCGGCGGGAGAAGGTGATCACGTCGCTGAACCGCCACGCCTGGGAGCACCGCGACGAGGACTTCTCGGTCGAGGACGTCGATCTCACCGCGATTCCGGTGATCAAGAGCGTCCTCGAGAGCCACGACTGGGACGACGTCCAGCGGACATTCGAGGACTTCGACCCACGTCAGTGGGACAACCCGCCGAGCGAGACGGAGACGGCGACCGTCAAAGAGCGAACGATCGACACGATGGTCGACCTCTTCGACTACTCGGCGGCCTCGGCCGAGCTAACCAGCCGACACGTTATGGGACAGGTGAGCTACAGATGGGACTGAGAGACGACCTCGAACGATTCCGTGAGGTGGGCGAACAGCGACGCGAAGATCTGGCTGACTTTATTCAGTACGGCGACCTCGCCGGCGGCCGCGGATCGATCCAGATCCCGGTCAAGATCGTCTCGCTGCCGGAATTCGAGTACGACCAACGCGACAAAGGCGGCGTCGGGCAGGGCGAGGACGGCACGCCCCAGCCCGGCCAGCCGGTCGGAGAGCCCCAGCCCCAGCCGGGAGACGACGACGGCGAGGATGGCGAGCCCGGCGAGGAGGGCGGCGAGCACGAGTACTACGAAATGAACCCCGAGGAGTTCGCCCAAGAGCTCGACGAGGAGTTAGGGCTCGACCTCGATCCGAAGGGGAAGAAAGTCGTCGAGGAGAAGGAAGGCCCCTTCACCGATATGACGCGGACCGGTCCCAACAGCACGCTCGACTTCGAGCGGATGTTCAAGGAGGGACTCAAGCGAAAGCTCGCGATGGACTTCGACGAGGAGTTCTTGAAGGAACTCTGTAAGGTCGAGGGCATCGAGCCGCGCGAGGTCTTCGAGTGGGCTCGCGGCGAGAGCCTGCCTGTCTCGATGGCGTGGGTCGAAGAGGCCCACAGCGAGATTCCCGACGAGGAACGCGGCACGTGGGCCTCGATCGAGGAAGTAGAAGAGAACGTCGAACGCGAGTCGGTCCAGCAGAAGATCCGCCGCGAGGGGATCAAACACGTCCCCTTCCGCCGTGAGGACGAACGCTACCGCCACCCCGAGATCATCGAGGAGAAAGAGAAGAACGTCGTCGTGGTCAACATCCGCGACGTCTCGGGCTCGATGCGCGAGAAGAAACGCGAACTCGTCGAGCGGACGTTCACGCCGCTGGACTGGTACCTCCAGGGCAAGTACGACAACGCCGAGTTCGTCTACATCGCCCACGACGCCGACGCCTGGGAGGTCGAACGCGACGACTTCTTCGGCATCCGTAGCGGCGGCGGGACGAAGATCTCGAGCGCGTACGAACTCGCCAACGAACTGTTAGAGGAGTACCCATGGAGCGACTGGAACCGGTACGTCTTCGCGGCTGGCGACTCGGAGAACTCGAGCAACGACACCGGCGAGCGCGTCATCCCGATGATGGAGCAGATCGACGCCAACCTCCACGCCTACGTCGAGACCCAACCCAGCGGCAACGCGATCAACGCAACCCACGCCGAGGAACTCGAGCGACACTTCGGTACCGACGCCGAGGACGTCGCGGTGGCGTACGTCAACAGCAAGGAGGACGTGACGGACGCGATCTACGAGATCCTCTCCACGGAGAGTGACGACAATGAGTAAACGCAACTCCAACGCGGATCGATTCCGCAAACAGGCGATCGCCGCCGATCTCGAGGAACCGGTCGACGAGGCAAGAAACCTCGCCGTCAAACTCGGCCTCGAGCCGTACCCCGTCAAGTACTGGATCATCGACTACGACGAGATGAACGAACTCATCGCCTACGGCGGCTTCCAGAGTCGCTACCCGCACTGGCGGTGGGGGATGCAGTACGACAAACAACAGAAGCAGGGTCAGTACGGCGGCGGGAAGGCCTTCGAGATCGTCAACAACGACAATCCGGCCCACGCCTTCCTCCAGGAGTCGAACACGATCGCCGACCAGAAGGCCGTGATCACCCACGTCGAGGCCCACTCCGATTTCTTCGCACAAAACGAGTGGTTCGGCCTCTTCACCAGCGGTCGGGCCGACGACGATCAGGTCAACGCAGCCGCGATGTTAGAGCGCCACGCTCGCGCCATCGACGAGTACATGTCCGATCCGGAGATCGACCGCGCGGAGGTCGAGAAGTGGATCGATCACTGCCTGAGCCTCGAGGACAACATCGATCAGCACCAGGTGTTCAGTCGGCGACTGGAGATCGACGGCCCTCGCGACGACCTCGACGACGACATCGCGGAGAAACTCGACGAACTCGGGCTCTCGGACGAAATCAAGGGTGAAGTGTTCGACGAAGAATGGCTCGAGAAACTCGAGGAGCGCGACGAGTCCGTTACCTTCCCCGAAGAGCCCCAGAAGGACGTTCTCTCGTTCGTCCGCGAACACGGCAAGCAGTTCGACGACGAGGCGGGTCGGGCGGCCGAAATGGAAGAGTGGCAACGAGACATCCTCGACATGATGCGTGCGGAGGCGTACTACTTCGCCGCCCAGAAGATGACGAAGGTGATGAACGAGGGCTGGGCTGCCTACTGGGAGTCGACGATGATGACCGACGAGGGGTTCGCCGGCGACGACGAGTTCATGAACTACGCCGACCACATGGCCAAAGTGCTCGGATCCGGCGGGCTCAACCCCTACAGCCTCGGGATGGAGCTCTGGGAGTACGTCGAAAACCGGACGAACCGCCGGGAAGTCTTAGAGCGCCTGCTCCGCGTCGAGGGCGTCTCCTGGCGCAACCTGATGGACGTCGTCGACTTCGAGGCGGTCTTAGAGACGCTCGAGCCGCCGGACGCCATCGCGACGATCACGCCGGAGACGCTCGATCGACTCGAAGAGGTTCCCGACGAGTGGGTCGACCGCGAAGCGCTCGAGCAGGCGCGGGATGGCGAGATCGACGTCGAGCAGTATCCGTGGAAGGTGCTGACTACCGAGGGGTTGGCCCGTCGCCACTACTCGCTGGTCAAGCGCCAGCATCGCGGGTTCCTGACTCGGGTGAATCAGAACGATCTCGAGCAGATCGGTCGCTACCTCTTCGACGACGCGCGCTACGAGACCGTCGAGGAAGCGCTCGCGGACGTGGCGTTCGCTGCTGGCTGGGATCGGATGTACGACATCCGCGAGAGTCACAACGACGTCACGTTCCTCGATGAGTTCCTCACGACGGAGTTCATCACGGAGAACAACTACTTCACCTACGAACACTCCCAGGCCACGGGGCAGTTCCACGTCGCCAGCGACGCTGCCGAGGACGTCAAGAAGAAGCTGCTCTTGCAGTTCACCAACTTCGGGAAGCCGACCATCGCGGTCTACGACGGGAACTACAACAACGCGAACGAACTCCTGTTGGGCCACCAGTACAACGGCGTTATGCTCGATCTCGGGCAGGCCAGGGAGACCTTGAAGCGGATCTTCGAACTCTGGGGCCGTCCCGTGAACCTGCTGACGATCGTCAAGGATGTCGACGAACACGATATCGAGGTGGCGAAACGGCGCAACAGGGAGCCCGAACCCGAAGAGCGCGGCAAACTCATCCGATACGACGGCGAGGATGTGACGATCGACGACGTTCCGTGGGAGGAGGTCGAACACCTCTCGGCCGACGACGTCGATTACGACACGAAACCCGACGAGTGGCTCGCCTGACCGTTCTTTCGACCGTTTTCGACCGCAGTAAACACTCGGAAGGCTTTTGCCGACGATCGCACATGCTCGGGACGTGATGGATGGGGAAGGGGGCGAGGCAGTTGAACAGCGACGAGTCGACGCTGACTCGTTCGATCTGCCGTCAGTCCTCGCACAACTGGATAGACGCGAACCGACCGACCAACGAGCGGCCGTCGAAACGATTCGCGACACGCTCGACGAGCGTCCCGGCGACTGCGTGCCGACAGTCCCGAAGCTCCGCGCACTGCTCGAGCAGCCAGCGCTCGAGTTTCACGAGTCGGTGGCGTACTGCCTGGCCGAACTCGCGGCCGAGTCGCCCGCTGACGTCGCGCCGTCGGTCGGCGTGATCGTGTCCTTCGTCGATGAGCATCCGAACCGGCCGGCGACTCGAGAACTCCTCCGGTGTTTGGCCGTCGTCGCCGACGAGCAGCCGTCGGCCGTGGTCGAGCATACGGCTACGATCGCGGACGTGGTCGACCGCCGGTCCGGCTACGACGACTGGGGACTCCGCGCGATTCAGCAGGTGTCGCGGACGACGCCGACTGCGGTGCACTCCGCGCTCCCGGTACTCACCGACGCGCTGGCGGCGGATCCGGAGACCAACGGCGTTCCCGTCCTCCCGACGCTGGGTCGGTTGACTCGATCGGAGACACCCCCGGAGCGCCTCGAGTTCGTCGAGCAGGCGATCGCTCTCGTCGACCACGACGACCTGCCGCTTCGACGCAACGCCATCGGCTGTCTGGCGGATGTCGCCAACCGCGCACCCGCGGCGGTCGAACCGGTCTGTGACGACCTCGGTGGAGCACTCGAGTCGGCGGATCCGGAGACGCGTGCAAACGCCGCCGTGTTGCTCGCCCGGGTCACCGCGGCAACGGATCGGGAGATCGGTCCCGCCCGAGAGCCGCTGCTCGAACTGCTCTCCGACGAGTCCGACCGAGCGCGGGCGAACGCGTGCGTCGCGCTCGGACACGGGCGCGTCGAGGCGGCCACGGATCGACTCGAGGCACTGGCAGCCGACGATTCGGCGTCGCTCGTCCGCGAGCGGGCCGACTGGGCGCTTGACCGACTCTCCTGATTCCGTCTTCGACTCCGGCGACCGTAACGCAGTGGTGTCTGGCCGACGAGAAGTCGCATATGACACGAGAGCTATTTTCCGTCGAGACCGACGCGCGGCTGACGACCGTCGACGTAACTGATCGGATCGCCGCGGCCGTTCCCGCTGACCTCGAGTCCGGGACGGCGACGGGGTTCGTCGAGCACACGACGGCCGGATTGATCGTCCAGGAGAACGAGTCGCGGTTACGCGGGGACCTCGAGTCGTTCCTCCGGGAGCTGGTTCCCGACGAGGGGCACGCACACGATCAACTGGATGGAAATGCGGATTCACACCTCCGAGCGGCGCTGCTCGGACCGGACGTGACGATACCGGTCGAAGACGGCAAGCTGGCGCTCGGAACGTGGCAGTCGGTACTGCTGGTCGAGTGCGACGGGCCGCGCACGCGGACGGTGTCCGTGACGACCGTCGGCGAGTAGCCTCCCGGGGTGCTCAGACTCGAATCGGTCGGTCCGCCGAGACGCAGTCGACGCCGCGCCACTCGAGCAGCTTCGCCGTAATACGACGCTCGAGCGACCACGCATGAATCTCGAGGTCGACCGACTTCGCTCGCGGGACGAGATTCGTCGTGAGACACCGCCAGTAGTTCGCGCCGATGACGTCGCAGTCGAGTTCGACCGCGGTCGTGACGGGCGTCTCGAGGCGGCGACTCACCAGCAGCCCCGTCGGCTGGCTGCGATCGACCTCGCGGATCGCCTCGAGTTCGGGCAGCAGAAAGGAGGTCGTGACGACGCGATTTTCGACATCTTCGATGGCCTCGAGGACGTCCGCGGCGATTCCGGTGGCCTTTATTTCGAGGTTAACTTCGACCTCCGGCGGAAGGGCCTCGAGCATCGCTTCGAGCGTGGGGACGCGTTCGCCGGAGCCGAGGACGGTGAGGGTCTCGAGTTCCTCGAGTGTGGTGTCGGCGACCGTCCCGTTGCTCCCGGTCACGCGGTCGATCGTGTCGTCGTGGATGACGACGAGTTCGCCCGACCCACACCGTCGAACGTCGAACTCGACGGCGTCCGCGTACTCGGCGGCCGATCGAATCGCTGCGATCGTGTTCTCGGGGGACGTGGCGGCAAAGCCTCGATGAGCGATCAGACGCATTCGGTGGGACAACGGCCGCAAGCGGCTTTAGTGGCTCGTTCGCTTCGAGACGCCGCGGCAGCGCCATCGGCCCGATCGACCGTCGCCCCGGACGGCTGCCGTCCAGCGATTCTCGGCGACACCCCGACGTGAGTTCCAAATTAGTTAGCAAGTACGGTTAAAGGCGTATCGGGGCTACGGGGAAACGATTACACTCCCCGATGCACCAGACACGAGTACGTCGTACTACCGCTAGGTGATGATCGAGTTATGACCGACCGAATCGACGATCCGATCACCGTTCTCCTCGTCGAGGACAATCCGGGCGACGTTCGACTCATACGGGACGCGTTCGAACAGCTCTCGACCGAGACGACGATTCACGTCGCTACCGACGGTGACGAGGCCCTCGAGTTCCTCACCGAGTGCCGGGACAGCGATCCAGACTCCGTCCCCGACCTCGTCCTCCTCGATCTGAACCTCCCTCGGATGACCGGCCTCGAGTTCCTCGAGACGATCAAAGACGACGCGACGCTCGCGCGGATTCCCGTCCTCGTCCTGACGAGTTCCGAGGCCGTCGAGGACGTCCTCGACAGCTACGAACTCTCGGCGAACGCCTATCTGACCAAGCCGACCGATCCGGATGAGTACGCGGCGATGGTCGAGGCTGTCGCGGAGTTCTGGCTCCAGAAGGCGGCGTTGCCACCGATCTTTTCGTAACGCTCGCTGCGGCTGTGCGTCGAGTGCCGTGTTTCCTTTCCGCGCGTCTGCAGTCTTGCCCGGCACCGGCAGGCCACCCCGAGATTAATCCGGCGGGCCGTGGCAGTGACGGTATGCCTTCGACCGAGTTTGATGTCGACTTCGACGGAACCGTTGCGGTGATCACGGGCGCGAGCGGGGCGCTCGGAAGTGCGGCGGTCGACCGCTTTCGGGCGGCCGGCGCGACCGTCTGCGCCGTCGATGTCGTCGCACCCGACGACGAGGACAGCTTGCTCGAGCCGGACGACCGAACCCACTTCTACGAGGGGGATCTGACCGACGAAGCCGACGTCGAGCGACTCGTCTCGGCTATCGTCGACGATCACGGCAGGATCGATCACCTGGTGAACATTGCAGGCACCTGGCGCGGCGGCAACCCGATCGAGGAGACCGAACTCGCCGAGTTCGACCTCCTCATGAACGTCAACCTGAAGACCGCGTTTCTGGCCGCGAAACATGCACTGCCGCACCTACAGGAGAGCGAGGGCTCGATCGTCAGCGTGAGCGCGCGGTCGTCGCTCGAGGGCGGCGAGGGCGATGGTCCCTACCGAATCACCAAGGCGGGAATTCGGCTGCTAACGGAGACGCTGGCCGAAGAGAACCGCGGCACGGTTCGAGCCAACTGCGTGATGCCGAGCGTGATCGACACCCCGATGAACCGCGAGATGATGCCCGATTCGGATCACGACTCGTGGGTCGATCCGTCCGAGATTGCAGAGGTAATGGCCTTTCTCTGTAGCGACGGTGCGTCAGTGACCAGCGGCGCGGCTGTGCCTGTGTACGGCGACGCGTGAAAGAGACGGCTCACTTGATGGCCGTTAGAGGTAGCCTTCCTCCTGCAGCCAGCCGTAGAGCTGATCCGGCTCGGTTCCGGTGAGGAACTCGACGTACTCGACGACGCCCAGCGCCAGCGTGACCACGAGGACGACGAGAATCGGCACGCGAATCGCCCAGATCCAGGCGGTACCGAGGGAGCCGAGGTCGCCGATCCCTTTCTCGAGTTCTCGGACGGCGAGTTTCGGCGTGATCCAGCCGACGAGGATGACCAGCATGAGCGCACCGAACACCAGCAAGACGCCGTCGGCGAAGCCGTCGAGCAGGTCGAGGAAGATCAGGTCGTAGGTGACCGGCACGCCCAGCAGGTAGATGACCCCACCCATCCCGAGCGCCGCCTTCCACCGTTCGACTCCCTTTTCGTCGATGACGTAAGCCGTTACGACCTCGAGCAGGGAGATCGCACTCGAGAGGGCGGCGATGGCGACGGTGCCGAAGAAGAGAAGCCCGATGAGATGGCCGCCGGGAATCGTCGCGAACGCCTCGGTCATCGAGACGAAAATCGCACCGGGACCACCATCGCCCGGCTCGGTGATACCGGCCGAGAAGAAGATGGGGAAGACGACCAGTCCGGTCAGGAACGCGATCCCGGTGTCGAAACCGATGATCGCCGTCCCGTCTTTGGCCAGATTTCGGTCCTCACCGAGGTAGGAGGCGTAGGTAATCATCACGCCCATCCCGAGCGAGAGCGTAAAGAAGGCCTGGCCGGCCGCTGCGGGGAGCAGTTCCATCCAGTTGTCGGCGATGACGCCGAACTCCGGTGAGAGATAGTACTCGTAGCCGGCACCGGCTTCGGGGAGCGTAAAGACCCAGACGGCCATCCCGACAAGCAGGACGACGATTGCGGGAACCATCACCTTCACCGCGAGTTCGATCCCCTGTCGGATCCCAAGCGCGACGACCCCGATGGTCACCGCCATGAAGATGGTGTGGAAGAAGAAGGCGTCCAGTCCGACCGACAGGTCGCCGAACATGAGAAGCGCCGCCGGCTCTCCGACTTCAGCCGCGGCGTCCTCGTAGCCGGCGAGGTGACTCGCGTAGCTCCCGCGCAAGCCCTCGAGGAAGTAGCGGATGAACCAGCCGGCGACGACGCTGTAGAACGAGAGGATGACGAAGCCGGTGACGATGAAGATGCCGCCGACGTACTTCCAGGCGTTACCGCCCAGTTCGATCAGCGCGCCGACCGGGTTTCGTTCGGTCTTCCGGCCGACGACGAACTCGACGAGAATCGCCGGGAAGCCGACCAACGCCACGAACAGAAGGTAGACGAGCAGAAACGCCGCACCGCCGCCTTCTCCCGTAACAAACGGAAACCGCCAGATGTTTCCTAATCCTACCGCGCTCCCGACCGCGGCGAGGATAAAGCCTGTTCGCGTCGCCCAGGTTTCGCGTTCTACCATACGGCAGCCAATCCAACCCACTTTTAAATGCCTTACTAGACATTGGAATTATCATATGAGAGTTGTCACCTCGGGTCGCTCGCTCGAGCGGACGGGACGATTCCGACAGCCCGTTGCAGGCTACTATTTTCATACGACAGGTCTATTGGTACCAATTGGCACGACTGCCAACAGTCGAAGAGCTATCAGTCGTACTATGTCTATTCCCGTCCGGTAAGTTACCGGTGAGTGCATCCCGGGAGCTGTCCGTTTTGAGGGTTCGTCGCCCTTCGATCAGTCGTCTGGCTGAACGAAAACGTCCGATTCGCTTGTCCACCGCCGAATTCAGGCTGTCAGGACGGCGACCACCGACGTGCTACCCCAGAATTTCGGATTGCGTTTCGGCTGTCAACAACAACCGTTCCCCACCACAACATATAACACACCTACGCAGAATCTAGCGACCAGAACGGAGGTTTGTGAATGTCTACCGTCGATACAGTAATCGATCGTGGCCGGGGGATGACCACCGAGCAGTTACTTCTGCTCGTCGTCGGACTCGGCGCGTTCCTGTTGCTCGGAGATCTGATTATCGGAATCCTCAACGGAACGTACAGTATCTCACGTGTCGCTCGATACGTGGTGGAAGGAACGCTTTACGGACTAATCATCGGGCTCGCAGGGATCGGGCTCTCGATGACCTACAGTATCCTCAACTTTGCGAACTTCGCACACGGGGACTACGTTACGTCGGGGGCGTTTTTCGGGTGGGGTGTTACCTATCTCGTTGCCGGCTGGGGGGCCGCTAGTTTCGGTCACTTGGTGCTCGTCGCCCCACAACGCGGCGTCGGTGGCGCACAACTCGAGATCGCGATCACCTCGACACCGTTCGCGATTATCGCGGGGCTACTCGTCGCCGGCGTCGGCACGGCCCTGTTCGTGTATCTGATCGACCGGATCGTCTACAAGCCGATGCGCGGCTCGGGTGGGATTCCGCTATTGATTACGAGTATCGGGGTCGCCTTCGCACTCCGCTATCTCATCGTGTTCGTCTACTCGAACCGCACGCGCGGAACGACCCTCGGTGGACTCCCCTCGTTCGATCTGCTGCTGGTCGACGGCTATGTCTCCATCGACGTCCACGACGGCACGCTGATCGTCGCCGCCGTGGCGCTTATGCTCGGCGTCCACCTGATGCTCCAGCGGACGAAACTCGGGAAGGCGATGCGAGCGATGTCGGACAACCGGGATCTCGCGCTCGTGACCGGGATTCCGACCGAACAGATCATTCGCTGGACCTGGATGATCGGTGGCGGGTTAGCCGGGAGTGCCGGCTACCTCATGGTGCTGTGGACGGGAACGATCGACTGGCAGTTCGGTTGGCTGCTCCTGTTGTTGATCTTCGCCGCGGTGATCCTCGGTGGGATCGGGTCGATCTACGGCGCCATCTTCGGCGGTCTGATTATCGGGATCAGCATGCACCTGTCGATGGTGTGGCTCCCCGGCGGTGACTTTACGACCATCACGGCGTTCCTGATCATGATTCTCGTCTTGATGATCAAACCATCCGGTCTCTTCGGAGGGAAGACAACAGCATGAGTACGAACACAACGGACAGGCGAGCCCAACTGGAATCGCTCTGGGAACACGATGCCGTCAAGATCCTCGCGGTCTTCGGCACGATCTACATCACCTACGCGCTGGTCGGCCTCGCGTTGGGTTACTCGCTCGACGGGATCGTCAACACCCTGCGGCGGATGACGTACCTGATCGCCGTCTACGGGATGGTGACGCTCGCGCTGAACCTCCACTGGGGGTACACCGGCCTCTTCAACATCGGTATCGCCGGCTTCATGGCGGTCGGGTTGTACGTCACGATGATCCTGGCGAAACCCGCCGATCCGACCGGTGCCGCCCAGTACGCCGGACTCGGACTGCCGATGCCGATCGCCATCATTGGCGGCGTCGTCGCCGCCGGACTCGCCGGACTGATCGTCGCGATTCCGGCGCTCAGGTTACGCGCTGACTACTTCGCGATCACGACGATCGCGTTCGCCGAGATCGTTCGGCTCGGGATCACCTCCGGGGCGTTACAGGAGTTTACGATTTTCGGCACCCAACTCGGCACCGGTGGCGGCCGCGGACTCATCCGGAACTACGACGACCCGATGAACGTGATCTTCGAACTCGAGGTGTTCAGTTCGTTCGTCGATCTGACCAACAGTTTGTTCGGGTTCGGGCCGACGCAGGCGCGGGCGCTCGCCTATTCGATGGTGTTGGTGCTGGTGCTCGTCGGGATCTACTGGCTCATCCAGCGAACCAGTCGGTCGCCGTTCGGTCGCGTGCTGAAGGCGATCCGGGAGGACGAGGAGGCGGCCCAGTCGCTCGGCAAGAACACGAACCACTTCAAGATCAAGGTGTTCGTGCTCGGTTGTGCGCTAATGGGGCTGGCCGGCATCCTCTGGCGCTTCCGCCGAACGGGTGTCACGCCGGAGGCGTTCCGCCCGCACGTGACGTTCTACATCTGGATCGCGCTGATCATCGGCGGCGCGGGCTCGAACACCGGCAGCGTGCTCGGGTCCGGGCTGTTCGTCGCCGTCCTCTTCGAGGGGCCGCAGTACTTCCGCAGACTCGTCGATCAGGTCATCACGTTCGGCGACGCGCCGAATACGTTCGCCGGCTCCGTCGCACCGATCCTCTCGGGAGACCCCGCGCCGTTCGTGCGCTACACCTTCGAGGAGTTCCGGACGCTCCAGTTCGTCCTGATGGGCGTCGCACTCATCTTCCTCATGCATCGTCGGCCCGAAGGATTACTGGGCCATCGTGAGGAAACGGCGGCGGCCATACCGTTGACGAGACGGCCAGGCGACGAGAGCACCGCCGGTCGCGGGGGTGATTCGTCGTGAGCGACACCGAAATCGAATCCTCGGAGCTACCGGACGATGCTGTCGATCCGGAACCGCAACGAAACGACGTCGAACTGTCCGTCGACGGACTCGTCAAACGCTTCGGCGGGATTACGGCAGTCGACGGCGCGAGCTTCGAGGTCGAATCCGGCGCGATGACCGGACTGATCGGTCCGAACGGGGCCGGGAAGTCGACGACGTTCCACTGCATCACGGGTATTCACCGCCCGGACGCTGGCACGGTGCGGTTTCAGGGACGGGATATCACGGGTATCAGACCCTACGAGTGTGCCGACTACGGACTCGTCCGAACGTTCCAGATCGCCCGCGAGATGGCCAACATGACGGTCCTCGAGAACCTGATGCTCCCGGCACAGAATCAGTTGGGCGAGCAGCTCTGGCGGTCGGTGCTGCCGTTCGCCCGCCAGGAGGTCGAACGGGAGGAACGCGAACTGCTCGAGCGCGTCTGGGAGGTCCTCGAGTTCTTCGAGATCGAACACATCGCCGAGGAGAAGGCGGGCAACCTCTCGGGCGGGCAGCGGAAACTGCTCGAGATGGCGCGGGCGCTGATGATCGAGCCGGAGATGCTGTTGCTCGACGAGCCGTTCGCAGGGGTCAACCCGACGCTCGAGCACAAACTCCTCGATCACATCCACGAACTCCGCGAAGAGGGCTACACCTTCCTCATCGTCGAACACGACATGGACCTTATTATGGAGAACTGCGAACGCGTTATCGTGATGCATCAGGGGTCGGTGCTGGCCGAAGGGGCACCCGAGACGATCACGTCGAACGAGCAGGTTATCGAGGCTTACCTCGGAGGTGAGGTCTGATGTCGATGCTCGACGTCAGCGGGCTCGACGCAGGCTACGGCGACCTGCAGATCCTGAGCGACATCGACCTCGCGGTCGCCGAAGAGGAGTACGTCGTCATCGTCGGCCCCAACGGGGCCGGGAAGTCGACGGCGATGAAATCCGTCTTCGGGCTGACGACGTACATGGGCGGCTCAGTCGAGTTCCGAGAAGCGGAGATTACCGGCCGCACGCCCGACGAGATCATCCACGAGGGGATCGGCTACGTCCCGCAGAACGACAACGTCTTCGCGTCGTTGACGGTTGAGGAGAACCTCGAGATGGGCGCGTACATCTTAGACGAGGTGCCCGAAGATGCGCTCGAGAGCGTCTACGACCAGTTCCCCATCCTGCGGGAGCGAAAGGACCAGAAGGCGGGCTCGATGAGCGGGGGCCAACAGCAGATGGTCGCGATGGGCCGTGCGCTGATGCTCGATCCGGATCTGCTGTTGCTCGACGAGCCGAGCGCTGGGCTGGCACCGGATCTGGTCGACGAGATGTTCGATCACGTCGACGCGATCAACGACAACGGGACGGCACTGCTCGTCGTCGAGCAGAACGCGAAGAAGGCGCTCCGACGCTGTGACCGGGGCTACGTGCTGGTCCAGGGCCAGAACCGCTACGTCGACTCCGGCGACGCGCTGTTGAACGACGAGGAGGTTCGCCAGCAGTTCCTCGGCGGGTAGTCGTCGTTCGATTCGGCTCATCCTGTTTTAATCGCAGATCGCTCGCTCACCGCGAGTTGCCACGCGGTCCCGCGCTGTAGTCCACCAGTTAACCGCGGTGTCGAAACCGGACGAACGTCGCTGTGGCTCGAGCAAGCCGTACGCCGACGCAAAAGAAATCGGATCTGTTCTCGGTCGTCGCTTACTCCGACAGTGCGGACTCGAGTTCGCCGCTGTAGGAGCCCTGCTCGGATTCGAAGGAGACCTGGTTGAGTCCCTCGCCGCCCTGTTCGTCTTCGAAGGCGCTCACGAACTGCTCGGACAGTTGCTGGCCGTAGTCGTTGTTGACGTACAGTGTCGCGACCGTCTCGGCCTCGAGACGGTTCGCGGCGACTTCGGCCATAACCTGCCCCTGCAGTAGGTCGCTGGGAGCAGTTCGGAAGAAGTAGCCGTCGTCGTCGATGTTCGAGAGGCTGAGCGCCGTACTGGACGGCGAACACTGGACGACGTTCGCACTGCTGCTGTCCCCGACGAACGAGACGGTGTTCCCGGACGACCCCGCGCCGACGATCGACGGATAGCCGGCGTCGATAAGCGCGCCACCGTTGCTGATGGTGGTGTCTTCGTCCGTCTCGGTGTCCTCGGCCTGCAGATCGATGTCGAAATCGGTACCGTCGAACTGGTCTGCGGCGAGTTCGCCAGCTTGAGCCATCGGCGTCCCGAGTTGTCCCAGGTCACCCGTCTCCGGGAGCAACATGGAGACCATCACGTCGTCGCGGTCCGTTCCGCCGGGGGAGTCGTCGGCCATCTCACCGTCGGGATCCGATCCCTCGAACGTGACCGTATCGACCGTCTCGACGCCGTCTCCACCGAGTTCCCAGATGTCGTAGGCCGCCTCCGCCGGGTCGCCGACGTCGTCGAAGTCGACGGTACTCGAGGCACCCTCGTAATTGATATCCTCGCCATCGGCAGCCGCTGCGGCCGCCTCCTCGAGTTCGCCCGGTCCGTACTCGTCGCCGTTGGGGTTCGCGATCCGTCGCATCTGGCCGCGGATCGCTTCGCCGTCGTTCTCGCCGGCCGCGATGTTCGCCAGGATACACACGGCGACGGCGTCGAACGTGTGTGCGGTGAAGACCCCTGGGGTCGCGTCGTACTCGTCCTCGTAGAGGTCGGTGTACGCCGCTTCGTTCGGCCCGTCCGAGGACGGACCCGTCCCGGTGACGTTCTCCATGTCGTTCCCGACTTCGTTCGGGAGGTCGCCGTCTTGCATCCCGTCCGGAACGATGATTTCGGTTCCGTTGTCGTGGTCGGAGTAGAAATCTCGGAAGATCTGAATGCCGCTCTCGGGATAGCCGATGATGTTCAGGACGTCCGGTCCGTCACCGCCGACCTCGTCTTCGTCCCCGATACAGCCGGCGAGGCCGACCGTACCAACAGCGCCGATACTACCGAGCACCCGTCGTCGATTGAGTCGCTGCACCATGGGTAACAGTGGCAACAACTCCTATATATGTCTTTTGTGAACGGTATACATGGTTTCTGAGTGTGGGATTAACATCTCGAATATCTGTACTATTTTCACTTGATCTTCGATAATCGCTCCGAATATCTAATTTAGCTGCGCTGGCTGCCGAATAACTCGCGAAATGGATTCCACGTAGCTTCGTTGTGAACTACCCTACTCTACTCGCTCACGACTGACGCCGTTCGCTCCTTGAGGGGAGGGCTTCCTGCTTCCATGACGCGCTTTGCAGACACAGGCGTATCCACAGGGAGCGCAGTCTCCACAGGCGTTGATTCGGAGTAAACCACTCCTACGTCTTCGAGGCCGCGAGAAAGAATATTCCACGCCGCGTTCGCGTCCCTGTCCGCCTCAAACCCGCATGAGGGACAGGAGTGTTCACGGATCCACAACGGCTTCTCCGTCGAGACACCGCACGACGCACACTCTTTGGTCGTCCCTCTCGGGTTGACCGCGACGAAGTGCGTTCCCTCCCGCTCACACTTGTATTCGAGCAACGAGAGGAAGGTTCGCCATGCGGCGGAGGCGGTATTGCGGCTGTTTGACGGTGACTCCACCATCCCCTTCACGTTCAGGTCTTCGACCGCTACGAAGTCGTACTCCCGAGCGTAGTAGTTCGAGAGTTTGTGCAGGAAGTCGCGGCGCTTCCGGCGGAGGTCAGCATGACACTCCGCAACGCGCCGTCGTTGCTTCTCGTAGTTGTTCGACCCGTGTTGCTTCCGCGAGAGTTTCCGGTGCTCGCGCTCCAAGCGTTCGCGCTCGTCGGAGAGGTCAAGCGACCCGACTGCCGTGCCGTCAGTGTCGTGGGCGTACTTGAGAATCCCCACGTCGATACCGACGCACTTCTCGGGACTCTCGGGCGGTTCGGGTGGCTCGCGGTCCATTTGGATACCGAACGTGGCGAACCACTCGCCCGTCGGTTCCTTTTTCACCGTGACTTGCTTGAGCTTCGCGTCGTCGGGGATGGCGCGGTGAAGCCGAATCGGAATGTCTGCGAGTTTCGAGAGTGACAGGACAGTCTGACCGCCCTTCTTGTCGAGCTTGAAGCCAGACTGACTGTACGTGAAACTGCGAAACTCCCGTGGCGGCTTCCAGTTGAGTTGACCGACACCGTATCCGTTCTTCTTGAGCGCCGAGAGTCCTTTCAGGTTGTCGAACAGGCGTTCCACGACGGTTTGGAGAACCTTCGAGTACACGTCGGAGAGGCCGTCCCACCACTTCTTGAGGTCGGGCAGTTCCGACCGTAGTGTGGTCATGGACGGCAGTTCACCGTGTTCGTCTTGGTACTCGTTGAGGCGGTAGAGCGTGTGGTTGTACAGTTGCCTACAAATATCGCGGTGACGGTCCAACTCCTCGCGGTGGGCGTCAGACGGTTTGAGGCGGTATTTGTAGGCGTAGTACATCCGTTACTCTCGTTCCTCAATCAGTTCGTCCAACTGCTCGCGGACGAACGACGAGAGGTTGAGGTGTTGGTCCTCAATCCACTCATCTTGGTCCTCCCGAATCGTGATTGTCTTCCGTTTCACCGTAATGCACGGTATGCACGTTGCACGCATAATGGTTTTGGCGAGACGTTGGCCTGTGGGCCGAGCGTCGAACGTGTATGAAAACTGTGCGGCGCTGTATTCCCTCCCTGCTCGCGCCTTCCCTTTTCGGTCGGCGCTCGCTGAGGAAAGGGGCTTAGCGCCTCTATTCAGCTAACCCGACAACATGGGTGATATTCACACACATGGCTGGGATAATACTACGAGTTACCGAACGCTTTTGAGGAACGTGGTCGTTTCCTCGGGCAATGAACGGGAGGGTTCATGAATGACCATGGAGGATCGGATCGACGAACTCGAGAAGCTTCGCGAAGAGGCCCGTCTCGGCGGTGGCGAGGAGCGAATCGAGAAACAACACGACAAGGGGAAGATGACCGCTCGCGAGCGGATCGACTACTTCCTCGACGAGGGGACCTTTACCGAGTTCGACCAGCTTCGGACCCACCAGACCAGTCAGTTCGGGATGGAAGAGAAGAAGGTGCCCGGCGACGGCGTCGTCACGGGCTACGGCGAGGTCAACGGGCGCACGGTCTTCGTCTTCGCCCACGACTTCACCGTCTTCGGCGGCTCGCTCGGCGAGGTCTTCGCCGAGAAGATCTGCAAGGTCATGGATATGGCCATGGAAGTGGGCGCGCCCATCGTCGGACTGAACGACTCCGCGGGCGCTCGCATTCAGGAGGGCGTCAAGAGCCTCGCCGGCTTCACCGAAATCTTCCGCCGCAATCAGGAAGCCAGCGGCGTCGTCCCGCAGATCTCCTCTATCATGGGACCCTGTGCCGGCGGCGCGGTCTACTCGCCGTCGATCACCGACTTCATCTTCATGGTGAAAGACACGAGCCACATGTACATCACCGGGCCCGGCGTCACCAAGACCGTCACCGGGGAGGAAGTCACACATGAGGAACTGGGCGGCGCGATGACCCACGCCGGGAAGACCGGCGTCGCCCAGTTCGCCTGCGAGAGCGAGGAACAGGCCTTAGACGATATCAAGCGACTGCTCTCCTATCTCCCCCAGAACAACGTCGAGGACCCGCCACGCGTCGAGCCGTGGGACGACCGCGACCGCCGCGACGAGGAACTCAAGTCGATCGTGCCGCCAAGTCCGCAAAAGCCCTACGACATGACCGACGTCATCGACAGCGTCGTCGACGAGGGCTCGTTCTTCGAGGTCGCGGACAACTTCGCCAAGGAGATCGTCGTCGGCTTTGGCCGTCTGGACGGCCGCTCGGTCGGGCTTGTCGCCAACCAGCCCCGCGTCAACGCCGGCACGCTCACCGTCGACTCCTCGATGAAGGGATCGCGATTCATCCGCTTCTGTGACTCCTTTAACATCCCCATCGTCACCTTCGTCGACGTCCCCGGCTACATGCCCGGGACCGACCAGGAACACCGCGGAATCATCCGACACGGTGCGAAACTCCTCTACGCGTACTCGGAGGCGACCGTCCCGCTGCTTACCGTCATCACCCGGAAGGCCTACGGCGGTGCCTACTGCGTCATGGCCTCTAAAAATCTCGGCGCTGACGTCAACTACGCCTGGCCGACCGCCGAAATCGCGGTCATGGGTCCCCAGGGTGCGGTCAACATCCTCTACCGCAAAGAACTCGCCGAGTCCGACAACCCTGACGAGTTGCGCGACGAACTCATCGAAGAGTACCGCGAGGAGTTCGCCAACCCGTACACTGCAACGGACAAAGGCTTCCTCGACGACGTCATCGTCCCGACCGAGACCCGACCGCGGCTGATCGACGACCTCGAGATGCTCCAAACCAAACGCGAACAGAACCCGGACAAGAAACACGGAAACATTCCCCTGTAACGCATGGCATCCCAGAAACAGGCAGATGCGGCCGGTGCGGGTCAGTCCGCGACGGACGAGGAAAGCGGGACGGCCGCGAGAGTGCTCCCCGCCGACGTCACCCTCGAACTTCCCGACGATGCGAACGACGAGGAGGCCGCGGCCATCGCAGCAGCCGTCGGCGCACATCTCCACGACCACGCGCTGGCGGTCGCCGCAGCGGCGGCCGCGGACGGCGAGGAGACGTGGGACGAGAAGCGCTGGGCGTTCGCGGGTCGGATTCGGGCCCAGCAGTCACGGACCGTCCGCGTCCCGCGTGACGCGCCGACGAACGCCTGGTCGGCTGCCGGACGAACCGATCTGTTCTGACGCGGAGTCAACCGCTGTCTTTCTGTACGCTTGCCCCTCGAGTTCGGCCTCGCGCGTCTACCGTCTTGGGAATCAATGAATGCAATTAAGAGACCCCACACACAACCCCCGAGCATGGCCACGGAAACCGAGTCTACGACGGATATGGGTGTTGGACTGGCGCTCGCGCTCGGCGCAGTCGCGGCGATCGGTGCACTGTTGATGTTTGTCGGTGCACCAGATATGACGGCTGCCTGGGGGTTCGCGGCGGCAATGGTCTTTAGCTCGCTGGCGGTCGTCGGCATCCACCTTTACTGGGACTGACCCTCACACCGGTCGAAACGCCGGTGACAGTCAGCGCAATCGACCTGAAACGGCCTATAAAAGTTAAGAGCAACGACGCCCTAGAGACAACCACGGACGATGACCGACTACTCCAACGAAGAGCAGCGAATTCTCTCACACCTCCGAGAGAGCGCCGCCCGAGGTGAACAGTACTTCCGGGCGAAGAACATCGCGGACGCGATCGGATTGTCCTCGAAACAGGTAGGTGTCCGTCTCCCCCACCTCGCGGAGAAAGCCGACGAGGTCGACATCGAAAAGTGGGGCCGTGCCCGTTCGACGACCTGGAAAGTCACCATTAGTTAAATCCACGTACACACGCGATTTCGCGTGTCCGGACGTCATCCCCGCTCGGTCCACGGTCTTTTTAATAGTGACTCACGCTAGTAGAGCCATGACTGTACGGGTCGACCGTTCGTTCGAGCTGTCGGCATCACCCGAACGCGTCTGGGAGTTCATCGCCGACCCGGAGAACCGGGCTCAGGCAATCAGCGTCGTCCAGGAGTATACCGCCGACGACCCTGAGGGTCGGCGAGTAACCTGGCACGTCGAGTTGCCGATCCCGCTCGTCCGCAAGACCGTCGCCGTCGAGACCGAGGATGTCACGCGCGAGCCACCGGAGTACGTCGAGTTCGTGGGGAAATCGAAGGTAATGCGGGTCACCGGGAAACACGAGATCGTCGAGACGGAAGACGGGGCCCGCCTCGAGAACAACTTCACCGTCGACGGAAAACTCCCCGGCGTCGAGAAGTTCTTCAAGCGGAATCTGGACGGGGAACTCGAGAATCTCCGCCGGGCGCTAGAGCGGGATATCGAGCGGACCCGGTCGGAGGAGTCGTGATGGCGGCCTCGACCGCGGACGGACTCCGGGTCGCGCTCGCCCAGATCGAGGTCGAACCCACCGAGGTCGACGCGAACGTCGAGCGAGCCCTCGAGGCGGTCTCGAGCGCCGCCTCCCGCGGCGCGGATTTGGTCGCGCTCCCGGAACTGTTCAACGTGGGGTACTTCGCGTTCGACAGCTACGAGCGCCTCGCCGAGCCGTTCGAGGGGGAGACGTTCACGCGACTCCAAGAAGCCGCGGCCGAGCACGATATTTCTGTCCTCGCGGGGAGTATCGTCGAGGATCTGGCGGCCACCGAGGCCGTCGCAACGCCCGCCGAAGCGGGACTCGCGAACACGGCCGCGCTGTTCGACTCCAACGGCGACCGTCAACTCGTCTACCGGAAACACCACCTCTTTGGCTACCAGTCCGCCGAGTCGGAACTGCTCGTCCCCGGCGAGCGCATCGAAACCGCCGAAATCGGCGGCGTCACCGTCGGCGCGACCACCTGTTACGATCTGCGATTTCCGGAGCTCTACCGACGGCTGATCGACGCCGGCGCGGAACTGGTGCTCGTGCCGAGCGCGTGGCCCTATCCGCGGATCGAACACTGGGAGACGCTGTCGCGTGCCCGCGCGATCGAAAATCAGTGTTTCGTCGCGACGATCAACGGCTCCGGCGAGTTCGACGACGCCGACGCGACCTTACTCGGCCGCTCGACGGTCTACGATCCCTGGGGAACGACGCTGGCCTCAAGCGGTGACGAGCCGGCGCTGGTCGTGTCCGATATCGATCTCGGCTCGCTCGAGCGCGTGCGCGAGGATTTCCCGGCGCTCCGGGATCGGCGACTGTAGTCTCGAGATGCGCAATCGACGATCGCGACCGACCGAGCGCGGGCGAAACCGTCAGGCGACGAGACGATCCCGCGACCGCTGACTTTTTATCCCGTGGCGGCAATCGTTCAAGTGCCGGTTGACAGGCGCTTTTCACGTCACGACCGGCACTGCGCGTCGCTCCGGCCCGTCGCTCGCTCGTCTCCCGGGAACGAGCGACTCACTCCGCCCCACGTCTCGCCCACTCCCTCGTCCACATCCCTTTCGGACGAACTAACTCGAATTCGAGTACATAGCCGTTGCCCTATCCATCCAGTGGCGACCCGTTGCGAAAAAGTAACGTAGCCGGTTCGCGTCTGTTTTGCCAGGAATGTTCAGGAAGGTTCTCGTCGCGAACCGAGGGGAGATCGCTGTTCGAGTGATGCGAGCGTGCGAGGAGTTGAATATCGGCACGGTTGCCGTCTACTCCGACGCCGACTCGGACGGCGGACACGTCCGCTACGCCGACGAAGCGTACAACGTCGGCCCGGCCCGGGCGGCGGACTCGTATCTCGATCACGAGGCCGTCATCGACGCCGCACGTCGCGCGGACGCCGACGCGATTCACCCCGGCTACGGCTTCCTCGCAGAGAACGCCGAGTTCGCGAGCAAAGTCGAAGCCGCAGAGGGGATCACCTGGATCGGTCCACAGAGCGACGCGATGGAGTCGTTGGGCGAGAAGACCAAGGCGCGGACGATAATGAACGAGGCCGACGTGCCGATCGTTCCCGGCACGACCGACCCCGTCACCGATCCCGAGGAGGTCAAAACGTTCGGCGAGGAACACGGCTACCCGATCGCTATCAAGGCCGAAGGCGGCGGTGGCGGCCGCGGGATGAAGGTCGTCTGGGACGAAAGCGAAGTCGAGGACCAACTCGAGAGCGCCCAGCGCGAGGGCGAGGCCTACTTCGACAACGACTCGGTCTATCTCGAGCGATACCTCGAACAGCCACGTCACATCGAAGTCCAGATCGTCGCCGACCACCACGGCAACGTCCGCCACCTCGGGGAGCGCGACTGTTCGCTCCAGCGGCGTCACCAAAAGGTCATCGAGGAGGGGCCGTCGGCGGCCCTCTCGGACGAACTGCGCGAGAAGATCGGCGAGGCCGCCCGTCGGGGCGTCTCCGCCGCGGAGTACACCAACGCCGGTACCGTCGAGTTCCTCGTCGAGGAGGAAGAGCGCGAGCCGGGCGAACTGCTCGGACCCGACGCCAACTTCTACTTCCTCGAGGTCAACACCCGAATTCAGGTCGAACACACCGTCACCGAGGAGATCACGGGCATCGATATCGTCAAGCGCCAGATTCGAGTCGCCGCCGGCGAGGAGATCGACTTCGAGCAGGACGAAGTCGACATCGACGGCCACGCGATGGAGTTCCGAATCAACGCCGAGAACGCGGCCAACGACTTTGCGCCGGCGACCGGCGGCACGTTAGAGACGTACGACCCACCGGGCGGCGTCGGCGTCCGCATGGATGATGCCCTGCGACAGGGCGACGACCTCGTCACCGACTACGACTCGATGATCGCGAAACTCGTCGTCTGGGGCGAGGACCGCGACGAGTGTATCGAGCGCTCGCTGCGCGCCCTGCGGGAGTACGAGATCGAAGGGATCCCGACGATCATTCCGTTCCACCGTCTGATGCTGACCGACGAGGAGTTCGTCGCGAGCACGCACACGACGAAGTATCTCGACGAGGAGATCGACGAGAGCCGCATCGAGGAGGCCCAGGTACAGTGGGGCGGCGACATCGGCGACGGCGGAAGCGGTGACGACGAGGAGACCGTCGAACGCGAGTTCACCGTCGAGGTCAACGGCAAGCGCTTCGAGGTCGAACTCGAGGAACACGGCGCGCCCGCCATCCCGGCCGGCGACGTCGACGTCGGCGGCGGTGCCCAACCGCCACAGCCCGCGGGCGGGGACAGCGGCGGAGCAGACCTCGAGGGCAGCGGCGAGACGGTCGACGCAGAGATGCAGGGGACGATCCTCGACGTGAACGTCGAGGAAGGCGACGAGGTTGCCGCCGGCGACGTGCTCGTCGTCCTTGAGGCGATGAAGATGGAGAACGACATCGTTGCCTCCAAGGGCGGCACCGTCACCGAGATCGCCGTCGAGGAAGACCAGAGCGTGGATATGGGCGACGTGCTGGTCGTCCTCGAGTAGGGCGATATCGGTCTCGAGTAGCGCGTCTATTTCTCACGAGTTGCGTCGTCTCGATCGATTCGGCGCGTTCGGCCGGCCGATGAGTCGTTCTCGGAATAGAGTGGAATTGGTTTCGGGTTCCGTCAGTGAATATGTGCGGGCCAGCTGTGAAGAGGGGAGGCTCGAAACGGCCGTTGCACGCGGCCTCGAGCGATCTCCGTTCGACGCCGCTGCGACGACACCGTCTCGCCCGGTCGTCTTCGGACGATCGGTGCGCAGGTGACACACCGGACGATCGGTTCGGGTGGATCCGGAGCGACACCGGATTCGGGGTGGTGCCCGACTCCGGCGTCTGACTGGTCAGTCATTGGTGTTCCGGCCACCCGCCGACCCGTCCTCGGTCACGGTTGCGACGGCTGGTATCGTTCGCGGACGCCGAGTGTTCTACTACGAGAACGTCTCGAACGCTACGCGCCGCGTTCCGTTCGCTCTTCCCTCGCGTGGCCGTGAATCGAGCTTCGCCGTACGCTCACGGCTTTGCCGTTCGCGTCTTCGAGACTCTCCCGAGAGTCGGGATTCGCTCTGCTCACCTCGATCCAGCACGTGCCGTTGCACGTGGTTCTGTCCGCGGCGTTTCTCCGGTCAATCGCCGCATATCAGGGCTGGCGGTCGCTCGGCCGTATCGAGGGTACCGAGGCGCATCGTCGGCTATCGACGACGATCGGTTGAATAGCTCTCCGTCGTTCTCGTCGGTCGGGAACACTGCCGAACGGGTTCGGTAGGCGGGTGGGAAGTTCCCACGCGATGGGAGTTTCAGTGAAGGCTCTTCGGCCGGGTTCCCTACGTGTCCGCATGGTCGAGAAGGCACGACGAGAGCGCGTAGCTACCGATGATCGGGGAAATCCGACACAGCAGTGGGACGTGTTCTGCCGGGACGAGCCCGACGAGCCGCTGCGTCACGTCGGCAGTGTGGCCGCCGCAAGCGGGACGGAAGCCCACGAACACGCCTCGAGGCTGTTCGGCTGGTCCGCCGTCGACGTCTGGCTCTGTCCGGCCGACGACGTGGAGCGCTACTCGACGCGGGGGCTCGAGTCGGACGCGGACGAACCGCACGACCGAGACGACCCCGACGAGCGCGACGAACCGCGCGTTTACGAGGAGACCGAAGGCGAAGCGCGCGATGAGGAGAAACGGGTGACCGACGCGTGATCTCGATCAGCAAACTCCTCTGTGACCTCGACGCCGAAGGGGACGGCCTGCGCTACGACGCTGCGGCCGACTCCTCGAAGCCCCAGATCACCGAGGACAAACAGCGCAGGCCGGTCGTCGTCTGGAACGCAACCCGGCGGTGTAACCTCTACTGCTCGCACTGTTACGCCGGCGCGGATCTCGAGGCCGCGCCGGGCGAGTTCTCGACGGGCGAGGCGAAGACGTTCCTCGCACAACTCGCCGACTACGGGGCCCCCGTCGTGCTCTTTTCGGGGGGCGAACCGCTCGTTCGCGAGGATCTGGTCGAACTCGTCGATCACGCCGCGGATCTCGGTCTCCGGCCGGTGCTCTCCTCGAACGGCACGCTGCTCACGCGCGAGAAAGCCGCGGCGCTGCGGGACGCTGGACTCCAGTACGCCGGCATCTCGGTCGACGGACTTCCCGAACGAAACGACCGATTCCGAGGGCAAGACGGCGCGTTCGAGGCCGCCGTCCGCGGCATCGAGAACTGTCTCGAAGTCGGGCTCAAGACCGGGCTACGGTACACGATCACCGAGGCCAACGCGCCCGATCTCGAGGGCGTCGTCGACTTGCTCGCCGAGAAGGGGCTCGACCGGTTCTGTTTCTACCACCTCGATTACGGCGGCCGCGGGGCCGATATCGTCGATATCGATCTCTCTCCCGAAAAGAAACGCGAGGCCGTCGAGCGAGTCGCGGACCTCACGCTCGACTACCACGACCGCGGCGAGGAGATCGAGACCCTGTTGGTGGGCAACTACGCCGACGCCGCCTTCCTCGTCGAGTACGCCCGCGAGGAGTTCGGCGAGGCGAAAGCGCAGGCCGTCTACGACCACCTCGAGCGAAACGGCGGCGACCCGACGGGCGAGCGAATCGCCGACGTCGACTACGCGGGCAACGTCCACCTAACCCAGTTCTGGCAGGGCTACAGCCTCGGCAACGTCCGGGATCGGCCGTTCGGCGAGATCTGGGAGGACGAGTCGAACCCGCTCTTACACGCGCTTCGCAATCGCGAGGAGCACCTCACTGGGACGTGTGCGGACTGTCAGTACCAGTCGATCTGTCGCGGCGGCTCCCGACTGCGTGCGCTGGCAACTACCGGCGATCTGTTCGCCCCCGATCCGCAGTGTTACCTCCACGAGGGCGAACGGCGCGGCGATAACCACGTTTCCGGCGGCGTCGCGGACTGAAATCGGGGCACGAGCGGGGCCGCGTCGGATCCAAACCGTTGCTCCGAACCCGTTCGGAGACCGGCTCAGCAACAGAACATGAACGGGTAGATGAGGGCCACGCGGTCGCCCTCCTCGAGTTCGGTCTCGAGCCCCTCGAAATGTTCGTTGAACCGGCCGTTGATGCAGACGCGAGCGAACGCTCGGGTTTGCTCGCCTTCGGGGTTCTTGCGCCAGGTGCCGGGCAGTTCCTCGGGCGCACGCGCCCAGCCGTGGGCGGTCGCCTCCGCTTCGGTTTCCGCGATAAGCATCTCCTCGACGTCGTACTCGGCGAAAAAGGCCTCGAGGAAATCTCGAAGCCGGTCGCCCGCGAAGGTGTACTCGAGTTCGTGGGTACCCACGGCGTCGCGAACGTGGCCGGTGCAGCGGACGGTGACGGTCGTTTGCCCTCGCTCCTGTTCTCGCGCGTCTTGGTGAACCTGCTCGGCGATCATATCCGTCCGTACGGCCGCGAGCCGCAACCGTCCGTCCCCGAATATGTTCGGACGAAACTGGGCGGCGGTGGATTCCCGATTGTCGGATGTCAACTGCTTTGGGGTCAAGCACCGTGGCATCCGCCTTGCTGATCTGTGAACTCCGCCCGCAGGACGGAGCGGTCGTCGGCGTCGACGGCGTAGCGAAATCGGCCGCTTGGGTGCCGCCGATCGAGGTTGAGGGGCGCGAGGTTGTAGCCGAACGTTGCATCGTAGACGCCGCGTTCTTCGAACAGGGCTCGAGTGAGGCGGTGAAAGGCGGTGCGATCGTCACCCGTGAGTACGGCGTGTCCCTCGAGGACGGATGGATTCCGGAATGTGCTCGGGAGCGAACGCGTCCCAGTTGCCGAACCCGTCGGTGTCACGGTTCATTCCGGCCGTCGAAGATGGATCTGTGGCGAATGGGTTCATCACGACTAATCATGGAGTCGGAGCGTTCCAGTAGTTCGACCCGAACATATTCGCGAAACTGCTATCGCAATGACTCCCTGTATGATGAATATACCTCTCTCGATAGTTTAGGATATTAGTTATATACTTATTCCAAACCTTATTAAACTAGTAATATATGCATTAGTGTACAGTACTGTCCTTTACCCACCACTGCTGTCTAACAAGGAGACGTTGGGGCCAGAGGATTTATAACCAGCGACCGTAAGAGTCTCGCCAATGCTACTCTCAGTCGACCGATCGGATACTGCTGCAGTCCACTCAGTCAGTTTTGATGTAATTGCCGCAATAGCCGACCGTGAGGGTGTCGACCCGATGGATATCGAACCGCCGGAGTACGAAGCGCTGTACGATGCGATCAACCCGGAAGCCCTCGATGCACTTTTTGCACCGCGGGAGGACGGGAGCCCTCGAGCCTCCGGTCGCGTCGAATTCCCGTTCTGTGGCTATCTGGTCGTCGTCTCGAGTGATGGTGACGTGGACGTCGAAGAACTGGACAACGGCCGATAAGGATCGGTATCGAGACGGTTCACCGTCGCCGCTGATCGACGCACCTCAGTCGCCGGCCCCGTCGATTCGAGTCCGCCACTCGCTCGGAATCGGTTCGGACTGCCCCGTCTCTCGATCGACGAGCACCTGGACCGTTCGCGCCGTCGCGGCCGGTTCGCCGTCGGCTCGAATCTCGTACGCCATCGTCAGACTCGAGGTTCCCAGTTTCGACACGCCTACGGCGACGGTGACCTCGGCATCGCTCTCGATCGGCCGAACGTAGTCGATTGTAAGGCTCGCGATCACGGTTCCGATGTCGGTCAGGGAGACGCCGATGATCTCCTCGAAGTACGCCTCTCGGGCCTCCTCGAGGAACGTCGCGTAGATCGCGTTGTTAACGTGGCCCATGAAATCGAGATCGCGGAGGCGAACGTCGATACCGATCTCGCACTCGTAGCCGATGTCTTGATCGTCTTTCTCGTCGAACGCTTCGTTCATCGGTTCCTTCAACCGAGTGCAGCGTCCTATACGTACTTGGTACGATCCAGACGGTCACGACGATTCCCGGAGGCTACAACGACACCTGCTCACTCGCCTGCACAGGCCGCTTCGAAGACGGTCTCGTGAAGCCGATCCGTGACGATCTCCATCAGCGGTTCCATGTTCTTCGTGTCCGCACGGTTGTACTCGACGAGCGTCTCGAGTGCCGCCTCGTCGCCGCGTTCGTACTCGTGCCAGAGCCGAACGGCGTCGCGCCCGGAGAGATCCGGCATGTCTCGATCGATTCCGAGATCCTTCTCGATGGCCTTCAGTCCGCCGTCGAGCCCGATCTTCTTGCAGGGGTACATGAGATCGACGTGTGGCGTCATCACATCGATGTCGTAGCAGGTCTCGAGGAACGGCACGTCGAAGCGCTGGCCGTTGAACGTCACGAGCAGCGAGGACGTTTCGAGTTCGTCCTCGAGCCGTTGCCCCGTCAGGTCCCGCCCCTGGACGAAGGTCTTCGTCTCGCCGCCGCGGTGGACGCTGACGGTCGTGACGTCGTTACGGCTCGCGTCGAGACCGGTCGTCTCGATGTCCAGAAAGCAGGTGTTCTCGCGGACGTTCTCGTAGCACCGCCAGCGACTGGCCGCCGGCAGCGCTTCCGTGAAGACGGAGACGTCGCCGCGCTCGAGGTGGGTTCGGCCCTCCTCGATGAACGACTCGATCCGGTCGGCGACCGTGTCGCCGACGACGCTGCCGTCGAACTCGTCCCAGTGGGTGATCCCCTGTTGCCACAGCTTGCGTTCGGTGGTTTCCCCGACGCCGCGGACGGGAATGAAACTGTTCTCGATTCGCACACCAGTGTCAGGGGGCCGAGCGAACTAAAAGCGATTGGATCGCTCCGAGGGACCGTCGACCGCGGGCCGGACTCGAGTCTGTCGTCCGATATCGAACGTACATGCTGTGGATGGATTGTATACTGGCTCCACTGACATTTTCTCGGGAAAGTTGACTGGAAACTAATCGCGGATTGACTACAGCTGATTTCGATCAGTTACCGTCGGAGTCTGGAATCTCGATGACGATTCGGTTCCGTCCGATACGCACGTCGCCGTCGGGTGTCGACTCGCGGTCCGCAAAGCTCCGCACCTGGTACTGGAGCAACCGTTTCGTCGAGCCGCTGATGTCGACCGTTTCCGTGTCGAACTCGAACAGTAACTTGTCCCCTACGCTTCGGAGTGCGAGGGCGATGTCCCAGAGCACGACGACGCCGAAAAAGATGAGCGCAAGGAAGACAGTTACTGCAGCCCTACGAGAAGCTGAATGTCAAGATCGACCATATATGGCACTCTGTAATTTGATAGGTCGTTCGATATATAGACCCTCTGCCGTAACACCAATAACACTGGACTGAGACCGTTTAGAACGGTCATTACAGGCGATTTCGTTCGGTGAGGATTCGACTTTCGATCCGACGTTTCACACTCGAGCGCCGACTGTCTCGTACGACTAGTATTCGGGCCGGAGTTAACAGCAAGGATTTATTTTCCCCTAATTCACACAATAATATATGAATTCGTCTAAGATAATTGGTTTGGGATTCATGTTAGTTGGCGTTCTAATTCTCATTAGAACTTGGGTTTCAGGGACCATTCACTTGGGAACAGAAACCGGGACTGGATTACTAATTATTATTGCTGGGTTGTCAGTGCTGTTTCAATCACAACGCAATCCACCTTTTTCAGACAATAGTATGACGACATCCGCCATAATCTCTGCAATAATACTGCTTATAATTGTTATTGTGGTTCAGATCATGCTATCGATATGAGGGGATTACCAAAAATGAACGGTAATTGAAAATCGAGTAGGGAGATGAGCGAATCGGCACGGTCCTGAAGCTCGACAGACAACATTCCGCTGATGGACCCGAGTCACAGTCGGCGAGGTGGACTCGACCGACCGGATTTTTGCACCCGGCGTCCGTAGGCCAGCTATGGCCGATCACGACGACGAACTCGAAGACGCCGTCCGCGAGCTCACACGGACGATTGACGACCTCCGGGCGGAACTCGAGTCCACGCAGCGCCGTCCCCGACTCCGGCCGCCGGCACCGCGACCGCCGACGCCGCGGGACCTCCTCCGTTTTGCCGACGAGATCGCCATCCCCGCCGCGATCGCGGTCCTCGAGACCAGCGTGCGGGCGCTCGAGGGGTTCCAGCGGGCGCTCGAACTCACCCGCACCGAACGGGAGGTTCGCGACCGAACCACGGAGGCCGCGGACAGCGCCGGCGAACGGGCGAACGCGTTGCGCCGGACGACGCTCTCACAGCTCGATACCGTATTAGCCCAGCTTCAGCGAGCGACGACCACAGAATCCGATACGTCGAACGAGCAACTCGACGAACTGCTCGCGCGGGCCCGCGCCCTACGGGAGGACGTCGACAGCCGACTTCGGGACGTGGACGACGGCCTCGAGCGAACCGACTCCTCGACGGACGCGATTCGGATCGACATTGACGACGGCGACATCGACGGCGCCGGGAGTGTAGACGAAAACGACGAGTCGACGCGGGACGACCCGGGTTCGCGCGTCGACGTCGACGCCGAACTCGAGACGCTGAAAGATCAGTACGGCTCTGAGAAAGCGGACTCGAGCGATGCGGACCGCGCCAAGGAGGACGAACACGCTGCCGGCGAATCCGATGCTGACGATGGCGACGACGATTCTACCGGGAGCGACGAAGACGACGCGAGCGATTCAGAACGGTCCGATTCTTACGGGGACGATGCTGAGGAGAACAGTGCTGGCGATGATCCCGATGCAAACGGTGGCGGAACCGACAGCGATTCCGACTCGTAGACCGGTTCGAACCACGGTCGGAGCGAAGCTCCTCCCTGATTCGGCTCGGCTTTAGTCTGCGTCTGTCGTTCAGGGGTGTTCGCGACAGAGCACAGGGTTCAGACCGGTTCGAACCGATACCCGTCCCAGTCTTGGCTCTCCGGCTCGCGGATGCCGGCCCCAGGTTCGCGCAGTTCGTCGACGTACACCGGTTCGACCTCGTCGCCAGTTTCGATCTCGTCGGTCGTGGCCTGTCCGATCGCGCGGACCGATTCCCCTTCTATATCGAACTCGACGATCGCGAGCGTGTTCGGTTCCCGGACGCCCGGCGGCGTCGCCATGCTCGTCGTCCAGGTGATTACTTCGGCGCTGTACTCGCTGAGATCGATCGTCTCCACCGGCTCGGAGCCGCCGGGTCCGCGCGGGTGACCGGGGTAGCTGATCGAACCGTCCTCGTATCGCGTGGCTTCCATCGTCATTGTCCTGTCTCCATGATAGTCGTGATAACGCAGTTCCCGAACCCGCCGACGTTACAGCAGAGCCCGACGTCCGCGTCGACCTGTCGCGGCCCGGCCTCACCGACCAGCTGCTCGTAGATTTCGACCGCCTGTGCGACGCCGCTGGCACCGAGCGGGTGCCCCTTCGACTTGAGCCCGCCGGAGGTGTTGATCGGCAGTTCTCCCGTATCTCGCTCCGTATACCCCTCCTCGACTAACTTCCACGCCTCGCCCTGCTCGGCGAAGCCGAGTCCCTCCATCTGTAGGAACTCGAGGATGGTGAACATGTCGTGGAGTTCCGCGACGTCGATGTCGTCGGGGCCGTAGCCACTCATTTCGTAGGCCCCCTTCCCGCTCTCGACGACGCCGCCCATGACGGTCGGATCCTCGCGCTCGTGGACGACGTGCGTATCCGTCGCGCCGTCGATGCCCGAGACGACGACGTAGTTGTCGGTGTACTCCTGAGCCACGTCCTCGGGACAGAGCATCAACGCCGCCGAGCCGTCTGTGATCGGACAGAAGTCGTACAGCCGCAGCGGGTCGGCGACGATCGGCGACTCCAGTGCGGTCTCCTCGTCGATTTCCTTCCGGAACTGCGCGTGGGGGTTGTCCACGCCGTTCTTGTGGTTCTTGACGGCGACCTTCGCGAGACTGTCCCGGGGCGCGTCGAAGCGCTCTAAGTAGTGACGCGCCGTCAGCCCCGCAAAGGAAGGGAGCGTGACGCCCGTTTTGTACTCGACCGGGTGGGTCAGCGACGCGATGACATCCGTTGCTTCGCCGGTGGTCCGGTGGGTCATCTTCTCGCCGCCGACGAGCAGGGTCATGTCGCTGGCCCCGCTGGCGACCGACTGCCAGGCGGCGTAGATGCCGGCCCCGCCGGACGAACTCGTCTGGTCGACGCGCTGGGTGTACGCCGGCATCGCGTCGAGGTCGTGGGCCAGGGCGTTCGGTACGCCCGTCTGTCCTTCGAACTCGCCACTGGCCATGTTCGAGACGTACAGGTGCTCGACGTCCGCGGCGTCGACGCCCGAATCCTCGAGGCAGTCGATCCCGGCCTCCGCGAGGAGATCCATCACCCACTCTCCCTCGCGTTGCCCGAACTGGGTCATCGAGGCTCCGATGATTGCAACACGTTCCATAGTTGTCCAGACTCCGGGATCGCGTTAAAATATTTGGGTAGTAGAATCTTTGGACAGAGGGATACTATCCAAGCAAATACTTTCCGTTAGCCCTGCTATTAGACTCTATTCCAAATGGCGAGATGTTAAAGAATGCTGTGTAGAGGTCGAATAATAGGAATAGATATATTCCAGTATCATGGTGGTGTAGTATTGACAGAAGCCAGCTCTCTATCCAGACGAACTGCTCTGGCCGTTCTCGGTGGTCTTTCAGGTACTGGTGGCGGCTACGCCGTGTGGCGTCACAACCACTCCGACAACGAAGTGCATTTGTTGTTCCTTCGGCTGATCAATTCGTGGAGCGCAGAACGGAGTTTCGAGGTCGAACTCGTCCGGAACGACGAGCGGGTGTTCGACGAGACGTATTACGACGTTCCTGCGTACGGGTCTGACCGGGCGCGTGCTGATGACCAAAACCCCAGCACCCACCTGCTCGAACCGACGTGGGACGAGGGGCCCGCTACGTTCGAGCTTCGTGGTCGGTTTGTCGATCAGGAGGACGACGATTGGCAGACCGTCTCACCTGCCGACGCTGGCGGCGAATACATCGGGATCGACCTCCAGTTCTGGGAGCAACAGATCCTCGGCGGCTTCTACACCTTCGAAACCGAATCCCAGCGAGAGACCGCTCGAGAGTTCGTCGAAACCGAACTCGAGCGCCAATCCGATCGGGACCGGTACGGAAGCGAACCCTGACCGTCTCCTGTGTTCGGCGACGAGTCGGTGATTGTGGGCCGACGAGACTACGCGGATTCGGCGGCGGTCGCCCGCAACTCCGTCGCGCGCGAGCGGGCCTGTTCGATGATCGCAGGCCGGGCCTCGAAGGAGACGACGACATCCTCGTCGCCGTAGGTAACGTCGTCGACGTTCGCGTTGTCGTGGATCCACGAGACCACGCTCATCGTGTCGTCGGTCATCGGCAGGAGAAGGCGTTCTTCCTCCCATTCCGGAAGTTCGCGGTCGATCCGCTCGAGCAGCTCCTCGACGTTCGTCCCCTCCATGCCGCTGACGGTGACCGGGTTCGGCGCGAGCGACGAAAGGGCCTCGCGTTTCTCCGCGAGTTCGTCGTCGTCGACTGTATCGATCTTGTTCAACACCGTGACGATCGGCGCCTCGTTGCGCTCGTAGAGGGTGTCGTGGCAGGTGACGAGCTTCTCGTGGATCTCATCGATCGGTTCGCTGATGTCGACGACGAGCAACACGAGATCGGCCCGGTAGACCGAGTCCAGCGTCGACTTGAACGACTCGACGAGCCAGTGGGGGAGGTCGCTGATGAACCCGACCGTGTCGGTCACCAGCACGTCCCGTGGTTCGATGGACGCGCGTCGGGTCGTCGTCCCGAGCGTCGTGAACAGCTTGTCCTGGGACTCGGCCGTCGCGTCGAGATCGGGGTGGAGGTCCTCGTTCTCCTCGACGGTGAGGTCGTCGGCCAGCTGTCGCAGCAGCGTCGACTTGCCGGCGTTCGTGTAGCCCGCGAGCGCGACCAGATCGAATCCGGAGTCCCGGCGGCGCTCTCGGCGTTGCTCCTCAGTCTGCTCGATCTGCTCGAGTTCGTCTTTGATCCGGCTGATCTGGGCTTTGATGTCCCGTTCGCGGCTCTCGTCGTACTCTCCCAGCCCCATGAAGCCGGGATGTTCGTCGCGCTTGGCGAGGCTGGTTTTGGCCTCGGCGCGGGGTAGTTCGTACCTGAGTTCGGCCAGTTCGACCTGCAACTGGGCCTTGCGCGTCTGGGCGCGCTGGCCGAAGATCTCGAGGATTAGGGTGAACCGATCGATGACCTCGACACCGTCGGGCAGCAGCTGGCCGAGGTTGTACGTCTGGTAGGGCCCGAGTCGGTTGTCGAAGATGACGGTCGTCGCTTCCGTGGCGACAGCGACCTCGGCCAACTCCTCGGCTTTCCCCTCGCCGAGCTGGAGGGCCGCGTCGGCCCGCCGCGACTGGGTGACCTCTCCGACGACGGTGTACCCCGCCGCTGCGGCGAGGTCGCGGATCTCACTCGTGTCGGGCGTTCCGGAGTCGACGCGTTTGGCGATGATGGCGTTCATGCGGATGGGATGACGTGGGGGGAGTTCGGGCGTCGGTGCTCGTCTGCTCGCGAGACGGGACACTCGTCGACCCGGCGAGCCGTCGCTCGTGTGCACTGCTCGCGCCGACGCTGCAGACGACGCGACGGATGCCCGACCACGCTACGGATGCCGGTCGAACACCTCCATTGGCTGGACGATACTCATAACTACCCGTACGCGTCCGATCGTCTTGAATCCCGTGCACGATGCCGTCTTGCGGTTCGCTCGTACTCACTCGACCGATCGCTCGTACTGGTATCAGTTCGGGGTCGAACCGCTGACTACACCTTATATATCAGAATAACAGATCCTCAGCCAACCATAACAGTCATTGTACCGCACTCGAATACGAAGCCGTGATGATAGACGTCGATCCGACGACCCTCGGTCTCGAGTTTGGGGGTGGAGCGGTCATCGGGGCAGTACTGGGATTCGCCACGAAGCAGGTCGCGACGCTCCTCGCCCTCGTCATCGGTGTCCAACTGATGGCGTTTCGCTACCTCGAGTCACAGGAGATCGTGACCGTCGACTGGAGCCGTCTCACGGCCGGCCTCCTCGAGACGCAGGAACATGCACAGAACGAGATTCACTGGCTCGAGTCGGTGCTCTCGATGGTCTCGGTCGGTGCGGGCTTTACCAGCGGCTTCCTGATCGGCTACCACCGGGGCTAGGGCTCGGTTGAGAACGCGACCGTTTTCTCGGTCTATCGCGTCTTCAAATCGTCCTTATCCTTGATGATCTCCGTCTCCGCCTTTCCGCTCGAGTGTTCGTTGACAACGTCGAAGAAGTCGTTTTGCATTCCCGCGGGGAAGGTCACGACGCCGATCCAGGAGCCGTCGGGCTGCCACTCCTCGCGCTCTAAGTCACCGAACTGACGGACCTTCGCCTGCGCGCTGCCGGCGTATTCGGCGGGAATCTGGGCTGCGATCGTCACCTCTTCGAACCGAATCGGAATTACGGGCCGCAGCGCGTCCAGCGCGTCGTCGACCTGCTGTTCGACCGGTTCCATCGGATCGACGGTGAAGCCGGCCTCCTCGAGTGCGTTCTCGATACGATCCGGCGGATGGGGCGCGTTGTCCATCTGCGGGTTAACCGCGTTGCGCGTGATGGTGTCGATCAACTGTCTGCGTTTTTGCTCTTGCATCTCACGGCGCTGGTCGGCCGTGATCTGAATCTCTCCCTGCTTGATCACGTCCGGGATGATCTCGAGCGGGTCCGTCGTCTCGAAGACCTTCTCGAGGTCCTCCTCGGCGGGGCGGTCGCCGCGCGAGGCATCCTCGAAGACGTCTTCGGCGGCGATGACCTCCTCTAGGTCGCCGTCGAACTCGTCGCGTTTGATTGAAAGCGCCGCATCCGGGTCTACGAGCACTTCAAAGCGCGCCCCGTGTGACTCGAGTCGCGCCGTCACCGCCTCGTCGAGCGATATCATACCAGGGAGTACCCCCGGCCGCCTAAAAGAGCTTTTCCTGACGGCATCCGACGCGACGGCCGCCGCGACCGGCGTCGGATCGCTGCGTTCGATCGGGGCCGGGGACGGAGTCTCGATTACTCGGCGTCTTCGTCGTCCTCACCGTCGTCGAGGAGATCGTTCTCCTCGAGGTGGGATTCGATCTTGTCGTGGTCGAACTGCTCGAAGGATTCGCTCTCGATGTCGATCGTCGCGAGCCCGACTTCGTTGGGAAGCAGCGAGCCCTCGTTGACCGACGCGAGCGCGTCGAGGGCGAGCGCGATGCCGCCGTCGAGGTCGGCTTCCTCGTCGTAGTTCTCCTCGAGATACTCCTGCAGTTCGCCGCGGTCCGAGCCGACGGCCAGGGCCTTCCACTCGTATGGGGTCCCCGACGGGTCGGTTTCGAACAGGCGGGGTTCGCCGTTGTCGATGCCGCCGACAATCAGTGCGACGCCGAACGGTCGGGCGCCGCCGACCTGCGTGTACTGCTGGATGTGGTCGGTGACTTCCTTGGTCAGCGTCTCGACGCCGATGGGCTCGCCGTAGCGCAGCTGGTTGACCTGCGTCTGACGGCGGGCGAAGTCGATCAGCTGGCGCGCGTCGGCCACGTGGCCGGCGCTTGCGATCCCGACGTGGTTGTCGGCCTTGTGAATCTTTTCGACGCTCGAGTCCTCGAGCAGCGGGGAGGGGACTCGCTTGTCGACGGCGAGAACGACGCCGTCTTTCGTACGGACGCCGATACTCGCTGTTCCTCGTTTGACCGCCTCGCGGGCGTACTCGACTTGGTAGAGTCGGCCGTCCGGCGAGAAGATCGTGATACCTCGGTCGTATGCCTGCTGTTGTTGTTGTCCCTGCATAGTCTCACACTAAATCGTAATCGAGGTCTGTCGCGCCCGCAAACGCCTCATCGAGTCGCACGTCTGCATCGCATTCCCGCAGGACGGCGACTCGCTCCTCGTTCCCGAACACGACGTTTCTCTCTTTCGAATCTTGCCGGCGTTTACCTAAATAGTTTTCTTCAGCGGCACGGATCGTGCCACTGATACCGCGAAGACGAATTCCGACCGGAGAGCCGTCTATACCGTCGATACAGGCGACGGCCGCGCGAGCCGGTTCGGTCTCCCCCCGTCGGACCCGAACGATCGCTTCGCCGAGTCCGTCGGCGAACTCGAACCTGACGACCGTCATATCGGCGCGAGCGCTGCCCGGATCACCGAGCAGGTTCTGGGCCGCGTACCAGCACTCGCGCTGGAACGTCCGCCGATCGATCGACGCATCGGGCCAACTCTCGATCTCGACGGCGAGGTATCGCCAGCGCGGCTGGAGGTGCTTCGGGAGGTGTTTCATGCGTCCGCAGGGGCCTCGTCGTCCGCGTCGTCACCGGGGACGCCGTCGGACTCCGTCGGCATCCGCTCGGCGACCAGGACGCCGACCTGATCGTGGACGCGTTCGACCGCGGTCAGCGAGAAGCCGGCGTCGGTGAAGGCGTCGGCGAGGGTGCCGACTGTCGCCGGGTCGTCGACCTCGGGCGAGTAGAACGGCTCCTCGGGATCGGGCTCGCCGAAGAACATCACGTCTCCGAGGACGAATTTTCGTGGCTCGAGGCCCGCGATGACTTCGATCGCCTCGCGTTTTTCCTCGTCCGAGAGGTGATGGAGTGCGAAGTTCGAGGTGATCACGTCGACGTTGCCGTCGTAGTCGGGCTTGCGGAAGGTACCGCGGCCGAAATCGAGGTTCTGGAGTCCCTCGGACTCGGCCTTCGCTTCGGCTTTGGCCATCATGCCCTCGCTGATATCCCGGCCGACGACGCGCTTCGCGTCGGGTGCGAGCGCGAGCGCGATCGCACCAGTTCCGGTACCCAGATCGAGGACGATGTCGTCCTCCTCGGGGGCGGCGTGCTCGATCACGAGATTCGCACAGGCCCGATACTCGTCGGAGTTCGAGTCGTCGTACTCGCCCGCTTGCTCGTCGAATCTGGCCGCGTGATCCTCAAGGCTCTTCTTCATATCTCCCTCGTTCGACCCCCGGCTCAATGAACGACTCGGACTGGATCTCTCGATTGCGCTCAGCCAACCGCCCCCACTCTGCGAGCCCGTTCTCGACAAACTCGTTCGAGAACCCCAGTTGCTCCCCCACGGCGATCAGTTCGCGAGGAGCGCGCAACTCGAGGTGCGAAGCGGGGTCCGCGCTGACGACGTACGGCGCGTCGTAGTAGTCGACGATCTCTTTGAGCTTTCGCAGCGACTGAATTTCCCTGACCCGAGCGCCGCCGCTCTTTCGGAGGACGCCCGAGAGGGAGAACTCGAGGCGAACGCCGTTCTCGACGGCGGCTTTCACGAGGACGTGGTTGATATCGCCGCGGTCGGCCATCGGATGGGCGAGCACGTCGAGTTTGTCGTTCTCGACCGCGAACCGATTCATGTCGTTGGTCCCGCCGTGGAGCGCCACGATGGTCTGATCGGTGCGATAGTTTCCGACGGAGCCGCCGGCCTGTTGCGGGCTGTCGGCCCGGATTTCGACGCCCTCGACAACGTCGATGTCGTACTCCTCGCGGATTTCCGCGGCTTCGTACTCGGCCCGCGAGCCGTGGTGGTTGCGGACGACCACGCCCTCGAAGCCGTAGTCGGCCGCCGTCTTGGCGAGTCTGGCGACCGTGCTGTCTCCGTCGGGATGGGCGTGGACGGCCTCGTACATACACGGATCGTCTCACGGCGGCGACTTGGGGTTTGCGCCATGTGCTGAGGAAATTGCAACGGAGTCGAATGGCCGGGAGCACGCCCGAACGACTGTGAGGGCGTGCGACCCGGGGGAGGGCAGGCCGTCACCCGACGCTTACCGCGAGCGGGCCGACGACTGATGTGAGTGAGGACTGAAAGGACGAACGAACGGGAGGAGGAGTGCTTTTCATCGAAGTTTTGCCGAGGGACATCGCGGCCGCAACGGTTTGCGGCCGCGATAGACCGTCGTTCGAGACGGCTTCGCCGTCTCGTGATCACGAAAGACGCTTCGCGTCTTTCGGACGACAGCGCAAAAGTTCGGTTCTAGTTGAGAATCGACTGTGCGACCGTCGCGAGCTGGCCGTTGTCGGCCTCGTTGAGTCGGTCGTCGCCGATCTTGAGACGGAGTCGCGGTCGGCCGACGTCGATCGGGACCTTCTCGGTGTCGATGAGCCCCATATCCTCGAGTTTGGTCTTCGTTCGGCTGAAGGTCGCCTTGGAGGCGATACCGACGTCCTCGCCCCACTTGCTGATGTCGTAGAGGAGCGCTTCGTTCTTCGCCGCGACGAGCAGCGAAATCGTCACTTCGTCGAGCCCGTCGCCGTCACCACGGGCAGTCTCGAGCGAGTTGAGGATCGCCGGGAAGTCGTCTTCGGCTTCGGGGCTGATCTCGTCGGCGAGCGTCTCGCGAACGGCCGTGATCGGCGGTGTTCGGAGATTGAACTGGGAGGCGTCGTCCCAGCGATCGGCGTACGTGTCGAACGTATCGTCGACGAAACTGTCGTCGTCGGTGACGAGGCCGCCGACGCGGTCGCCAGCGTGGACGACGGCGATGACGCGGTCGTCGGTGACGAGCAGCGAGTTCTCGGGGGCCTCCTCGAGCGTTCGCAGCGCGAGTGCGTCCTGGCTGATGAGGTCGGCGGCGTTCGAGGCGACGATGAAGTCGTCCATAACGTCTTTCAGCGTCCGTTCGTCGGCGAGCATGTGTACCGTCGGCAGGTCGCCGTCGAACGCGGTCGCGACTGAAACGAACTCTTCGATCGCATCTGCGGACGGGTTGACCATGTATACGTCCCCTGACGCCTCCTCAAGGATGGAGTCGAGGATATCGTCAATTTGGTGGTTGAGTAAATTCGAGGTCATGTCTATACAGAAGTAAGCGTTAGCAAAGCACTTAATTTTGTTGGCCGATTCACCGCTACAACTTGAACTCTATCGAACTTTGCGGTAGGATTTGTCGATTCTTTCATCGAATTTTCAGTGTGCTTTCAAGATACAATGACGATCGTGTAACACAATTGCGGCGGAGTCGTGCGGTGTGCGACCGTCTCTATCGACTGTGCGGGTCACGCTCGGTTCGATGCCGATCGCGATAAACAGTCGCCGTGCTATTCGGTTAGGGCCCGCTGTAGGTGCTGACCCGGTTGAAAACGTTGAAATCTCCGCCCAATGATGCCATGACTGTCGCTGTATCGTACAGTGCGGTACTGACCTCGAGTATGAGCATCGGTTCCATACGGTATCCAAGTGCATGGCTACCTATTTAACTATACTGTGCTGTTTAAAAAATCGCCACACACTACAAACGAATGATCAGTGGGCCCGTAGTATTGGTCGAAAGCGGCCAGTCGCTGACGGACAGCATTCGATCGGTTGCCGCGAAACGATCGACGCGTCCGGCATCCAAGGATGGAAACTCTGTTCCCCCAAACACGCGGCAGGGTTGGACTCGCCGAAACGTTCTCGGATACGACGGTAAATTGAGCGCGAGCGTGCCAGTTACTGATCCACTATGTATATGATTGTGTCGGCCAAAGGCGGTGGCATGCGTGACACGTACACCTGTTCTCGAGACGTGGCGGTCGATGCCGTTGACCAGTTGTCGCAAGCGACGACGCGGTCGGAGCGGCTACGGGCGAAACGGGTCACGACCTACAGCGGGCCGTGACAGCCTTCCCGGCCAGAAAACGAGTTTTTCGCCCGTCCAGCAGGTGATCAGCGGTCGAACCGCTCTGCGAGTTCTTTCGACCAGTAGAGATCGCCGTCGTAGATGACCGACGCATCGGTTTCGCGGAGTAAGGAGTGGACGCCGGACTCGGAGAGCGTGAAGTTCGACGTCCCACCGGAGAGATACGCATACTCGTTGTCCTCGGTGTGGGGGAAGTAGTACGACCCCGTCACTCGCGTCGAGTAACAGTCGAACGTGGCCAGATACTGGTCGGTATCGAGTTCCTCTAACGTGATGGTGATCGGCAACTGGTGTTCGCCTTGCCCAAGCGAGTGGGTCCCGTCGCCGACGACCGCGTAGTCTTTCCCCATCATAATACGCCGGCGTGCAAGTCCCATCGCGCGCTCGATACTGAATCCGTGGACGAGCAGTTTGGCGAACGTCGACCCGACCTTGATCGCGTGATCGTTCAACACCTTCGTGAACGTGACCGCGCCGGCGACGCTTCCCTTCTCGATCAGCCCCATCCCCTCGTAGTAGGAGCCACACGCGTTGAGGAAGAACGTCTGTACGTTACACTGGCCCAGGCTGTCGGTCGAGAGGTAGCCGTCCGGACAGCGGAGGCCGTCGGTCTCGCAGTGACCGATGTAGTGGACGAAGTCGTGGTCGTTCTCGAAGGCGCGGGCGAGGTCAGCCGTCGTCAGCGACTCCTCGACGGTCACGTCCATTGTCAACTCCTTGGAGCGCTGCCGGTAGATCCTGGCGACGTCGTCGTGCTCGCCGGCCATCTCCGGATCGTTCAGGACGACGCAGATCGAGGTCGAATCGCTCGAGCGCTCGATGAAGTCGAGTCGGTTGTGGTAGGCGTCCAGCGTCGTTTTGAAGACATCGATGGGAACGCCGTCCGCCAGCCACCCGTGTACTCGGCCGTTTCGGAGTTCGGGTTTGATGATATCCACCGATGCGACTTTGCCGGCGCTCGCCCTGTCGAGCCCGGCGGTGCCGGGCCCGGAGTCTCGACTGCCGCCGCGGTAAAAGTCCTCCAGCGATCGTTCGACCAGCTCTCGCCCCTCGAGTTCGGAGGTTCGGGGGGTGTAGATCATGCTCAGGCGATCGAGCAGGAAGGGAAGCGACTCGATGCTCTCGTACGTCGGCGAGACGTACGTCGAGAGGTGCCAGTCGGGGAGTCGGTGCTCGATCGCCGCGTAGGGGACGTCGAGGTAGGTTGCGAGTCGCTCCTGTGGGCCCGCCTCGTACAGTTCGTCGGCGTCGAGTCCGAGCACCTCGAGGACGCTCAGCTCCGCCAGATCGGTTCCGTACGGGCCGGCGTTGCGCACGAGACAGTCGAGGAAGAACACCTTACGGAGCAGCCGCTCGACGTCGCGCTCGAGCCCGGGCATCGGCGAGAGGGGTTTTTCGATCGCGTGCTCCGGAACCCGAAGCGTCGGCCGAACGGGGGTGGTCCCGCGGTGATTGCTAGTCCGGACGGTCGCCTGAAGGTAGTAGGCGAGCGGGGCGGTTACGAACAGCGATTCGTACTCCGGTGGCACGACCAGTTCGATGCCCGACTCGGAGAAGTCGTCGCGAATACAGTCGGGGATCTCGAGCGCGTCGCCACATTCGAGGAGCGACGGATGGCCACGGAGGGTCGGGTAGGTTCGGTCCGGCCCGTCCGTCTTGTGCGAGGCGGCGAGGTGAGAGATCCCCGCTGCGAGCCCGTCCGGTGTGTCCGGGACGGTGATTGTCCCCGCGGGGAGTTCGTGGTGGCTCCGGAAGCCGACGATGACGCGGATCCGATCCGGAAACGTGACGACGGTCTCCTCGAAGCTGTCGGTCTTTTGGATCGTCGCCGCGCCGGAAAAGCGGAGATAGGTCTTGATCTCCGTATCGATGTCGACGACGTACTCGCCGGGCGGGAGCGAGAGTGGCGAGCCGTCGGGGTCGAGTTCGTGTTGCTCGTCCGAGCCGAGCGAGAACGCGTAGACGACGGCGTGGGGGAAACGGAGTTCGTCCGTGGTCACGACCGCGGTTTCGTCGACCGGGCGCTGGATATCCGGACCGGGACCATCGACGACGAGTTCGCCACCCTGGACCGACAACTCGGTGTTATCGGCGTCCGTGACGCGGAGCGTCCCGTCGTCCATCGCCCACTGTATCATTCGGTACGCTGAATGTTCCTCCGGTAAGTTAGTTGTATCGGGTGGGGGAACGAACGGGAAATCGGTCGGTCGTCAGCTGGTCGAAGACGTCCGTCACTCTCGGACTCACGCAGTGGCTCTCGAGCGGTCTTCGACCTGTTCCAGACGCGCGAGTAGTGGCTCCACTTGCCGAAGACGGGTACACTTATGCGGACGCCAGACCGCACATCGAACATGGACCACGAGCACGTTCGGGACGTCGATCCCGCCGTCGCCGATGCACTCGAGGGAGAGGTAGATCGCCAGCGAAACTCGCTGCAGATGATCGCCAGCGAGAACCACGTCAGCGAGGCCGTCATCGACGCGCAGGGAAGCGCGCTGACGAACAAGTACGCCGAAGGCTATCCCGGCTCCCGGTACTACGGCGGCTGCGAGTACGCCGACGAGATCGAACAGCTCGCGATCGACCGCGCCCAGGACCTGTTCGGTGCCGAGCACATCAACGTCCAGCCCCACTCGGGGACACAGGCGAATCAGGCCGTCTACTTCGCGATGCTCGAGCCGGGCGACAAGATCCTCTCGCTGGACCTGACCCACGGCGGCCACCTGAGCCACGGCCATCCGGCAAACTTCGTCGGCCAGTTCTACGAGGTCGAACAGTACGAGGTCGACCCGGACACCGGCTACCTCGACTACGAGGGCCTGGCCGAACAGGCCGAGGAGTTCGAACCCGATATCATCGTCTCGGGCTACTCCGCCTACCCGCGGGAAGTCGAGTGGGAGCGCATCCAGGAGGCCGCCGACAGCGTCGGCGCGCTCCACCTCGCCGACATCGCCCACATCACGGGGCTCGTCGCCGCGGGCGTCCACGACTCACCCGTCGGCACCGCCGACTTCGTCACCGGCTCGACCCACAAGACGATTCGTTCGGGTCGCGGCGGCATCGTCATGTGTGACGAGGAGTACGCCGACGACATCGACTCGGCGGTGTTCCCCGGCGGACAGGGCGGCCCGCTCATGCACAACGTCGCCGGCAAGGCCGTCGGCTTCAAAGAGGCGCTCGAGCCGGAGTTCCTCGAGTACGCCGAGCAGACGATCGCGAACGCGAAGGCGCTCGGCGAGAGCCTCGTCGACAACGGCTTCTCGCTGGTTTCGGACGGCACGGACAACCACCTCGTGCTCGTCGACCTCCGCGAGAGCCACCCCGACACCTCCGGCGGCGACGCGGAGGAGGCGCTCGAGGACGCCGGCATCGTCCTCAACGGGAACACGGTCCCCGGTGAGACGCGCTCGCCGTTCGACCCGTCGGGCATCCGCGCGGGGACGCCCGCGCTGACCACCCGTGGCTTCGACGAAAATGACTGCCGCCAAGTCGGCGATCTGATCGCCCGCGTGATCGACGCGCCGGAGGACGAGTCGGTCATCGACGAGGTCCGCGAGGACGTCCAGTCGCTGTGTGACGCGAACCCGCTATACGAGTAGGAACTCGCGATAGAACCCATTAGTCACGCGAAATTGGATTTTGATTCTCCGAGCCGCGAACGCCCGCTCGTGAGGCTCGCCCGTCCGTTACACGACGGGAGTGAGACGTGTCGATCTCGAATCACCGTTTCTCGAGTATCGCTCGCCACTGAGTCTCTCCGTACCTGGTCGCGACGACAGTCCACGGCGTCCCGATCGTCGCTTCTCGAAGCCGGTCGACGCTGAACACGCGGAAGAGCAGCGTTCGGCCCACGTCTCCTTCGTACTCGCAGTGATACACTCGATGGGCGAGCCCGCGCGCCGGATCGTCCCGGTAGCCGAAGACGTCGCCCGCGGCGTTGGGCCCCGGAACGTAGTTGTCGAGGACGGCCGCGGCGTCCGGCGCGGTCACGTATGCGAGGTCGTCGAGAAATCGACGGACTCCGTCCATCGATCCTGCCAGTCCAACCTGCGTCCCGATCGAGTGGGCCGACCGAAACCGGTCGCGGTCGAAGTGGTCGCGGAGCGAAAACATGTCCACCGGACGGGCGTCGTTCACGCCGCGATCCCGCATGGTTTCGACGAGGTGGTCACTGACATCGATCGCGACGGTCTCGAATCGGTCCTGGTAGTAGAGCGCGTCTCGCCCCGCACCTGCACCTAAATCGAGCAACGGGCCGTCCAGCCATTGGTCTCGCCACGCGCTGTCGTCGTGTTCTCCGAAGTACCAATCCTCGATCGCGTGCTCGCGAACGGCGTCGCCGTCACGGTCGAAGAGCGGCACCTCCTGATCGCCGAGGTGGTGGTCGCGGATCGCGCGACCGAACGGATCAGCTGCCATCACACCGTGTGACACAGACGCAACTGGCGTAAAACCACGCTGAGTTGTGATACCGATTCGCGTCGCATTCGAATTCGTATGGCAGAGTAGACGAAGACTTGGCCGTTAGAGTCGATCCTGTCAGTCGCCGGCACGCGGCTTTTCAGCCGCCTTGCCGTAGCGCGGCCGATGTCGATCGATCCGGCCGGAACGATTCTAGACGACGACCGGCTGCTCGAGTTCCGGAAGACCGAGACGACGACGGTCGGCGAACTCGCCCTCGAGGTGTCGCCGGTCGCCGACGCGATGGGCGCTGAGAGCGACGAGCACGTGACTGGGGGATCGACGAGTACGAGGACGAGTCGATGCTCGTCGTCACCGCCGAGCGCGATACCCACGAGTGGGAGGTCTCGGAGGCGGGCACGTCCGACCGAAGCTAACAGGGGAGAAAACGGCGCTTGAAAGATCACTCCGTCAGTCGCCGCTGTCCGTATCGCTGCTGCCGATCGACTCGTGTTTGTGTAACAGCGCCATCTTGTCACGGAGGTCTTCGCCCTCTTCGCCGTACGTCCGGATCCGATAGACGTACAGCAGCGAGACCAGCGCGATCCAGCCGAACTGCACGCCGAGTGCGGTCGGCGCACCGAGTGCGACGAACACCATGAATATCGCCGAGACGATGACGTTTCCGACGGCGACGACCTTGAGCACCGGCATCGGCAGCTTGTAGAACGAGTACTCGTAGCGATCCGGGAATATCTTTGGCAGATTCCACAGCGCAACGCCGCTGATCATGAAGCTGATGAAGATCCCGGTGACGGTGATCGTCACAAGCCAGTCGAGTACGTCGACCGCGAGTATCCCATCGAGTGGACCGGTCAGTGGCGCGATGAGCAGCGGCGGCGCCGCGAGTAACAACAGCGCGCGGTTCGGCGTGCCGAACCGGTCGCTGATACCGGCGAAGAAGCCAGGGATGACCTCGTCTCGAGCCGCGCGCATGATGGTTCGCGAGTAGGACGTGTACAGCGTGTTGGTCGTCGTTGCTGCGGCGACGAGTGCGCCGAACGCGACGAACGCGATGGCCCAACCGGGCATGATCCCCTCTGCGACGGCCGCGAGTCCGCCTTCGACGGGTTCGCCGTCCTCGCCGATAATCTCCTGCCACGGTACCGCACCGATCAGCGCCACGATGATGCCGATCGTCAGAACCGCGACGAGCGTCATCCCAGCAGCTAACACCCGCGGGATGTTCTTCGCTGGATTCTCGAGTTCCTCGCCGATCTCGATTATCATCGCGAAGCCCTGGAACGGGATGTACAGGGTTACGGCGGCGAGGAAGAACGGTGCGTAGCTGTCGGCGAACGGCTCCCCTTCGCCCTCGGGGAACAGAGGTTGGAAGTTCGAGACGTCGAAGGAGGTCAATCCGCCGGCGATGAACGTGACCATCGCCGCCATCAACAGGCAGACGAGCACGATTTGGACGTTCGCGGCCAGTCGCACGCCGACGTAGTTGAACACCAAAAAGGCCCCGAGAAGGAGGTAGACCGAGAGCAGCGTGGGCAGATCGGCGAAGACGGGGACGTACTCCGCGAAGCCCAGCGCCGCAAACAGGATGTACGCCCACACGGACATGATGGGTACTGCAACCCCCAGGAATCCCCAGTACGGCCCGACGAGCCGGGAGGCGTAGACGTACGCCCCGCCGGCAACCGGAATCGCGCCGCCGAGTTGTAACAGCAACAGGATGCCGAGCACCATCGGGATGATCGACAGTAAAATTGCGACGATGATACTCGGTCCGGCAACGACTGCCATCTGGGTCGGCACGATGAAAATACTCATTCCCACCGCCGTCCCGATCAGCAGTGCAACCGCGGCAATCGGTCCGATCTTCTCGTTGATTAGTTTGAATTCGTCTCCCGACATCGATAGTCTGTCAGAGTATGACACCCAGGGGCTCTTTAAAATACTCATTCTTGGAGAAACACGCTTACCGTTTTTATCCAAACAGCCGCTCGAACGAATCGGTGTTATCTCGTGCGGCGTTGATGACTATTTGCGTTCGAAAAGTATCTGAGGATAGAGAGGAAGCCGGAAGGCGTTGTCCCAGTCGCCGTCTACTGGGATCGTCGGCGGTACCAGCCCGTCCAAAGTCAACCAGCTTGACTCTCCACACCGTCTCTTCATCCACAACTGGGCCTCGAGGAGCCGTTCGGCTGACCGGTTCACGTAGGTTTTTGTAGACGTATCATGTCAGCAACTCTCATGGGAAATGATGTAGCGACGGCGATGTATCGAAACAGAACCGACGCCGTCACGACCGACCGAGGCGACGGACAGGCGGTCGTCTTCGCTCACGGAACGCTGATGGATCGAACGATGTTCCGGCCGCAACTCGAGGCGATCGCTCCCGACTACCGGGCGGTCGCCTACGATTTACGCGCACGGACGGATCAGTACGCGCCGGGATACGATCTCGACGATCTGGTCGCGGACTGTGACGCCCTGCTCGATGGGATCGGCGAGGAGAGTGCCGTCATCGGCGGGATGTCGATGGGCGGATTCATGGCGCTACGGTTTGCGCTTGCCTATCCCGAGCGAGTCGACGGGCTGATCCTGATCGACTCGATGGCATCACCGCACGAGGCCGCAGAACAGGAGACGTACGGCCAACTCGTCGAACCCCTCGAAGGGTCGACCGATCCGACCCCGCGGTCGCTGGCGGAGGGCGTCACCGGCTACCTCTTCGGCGAGACGACCCGCGAGGAAAACCCCGAACTCGTCGAAGAGTGGGTCGATCGCTGGGCGACCTATCCCGGCGCGGCGGTCTACAACGAACTCCACTCCTGGCTCGAGCGGCCCGACGTCACCGAACGACTCTCCGAGGTCGACGTGCCCGTCCTCATCGTCCACGGCGAAGAGGATCCCTCGATCGACCCCTCGCGAGCGGAACCGATGCTCGAGGAACTCCCCGACGCCCGCATGGAGCGGATTCCGGCGGCCGGTCACACCTCGAACCTCGAGTGCCCCGAGCCGGTCAACGAAGCGATTCGATCGTTCCTCGACGAGCGATTCTGACGGCGGAAGTATACACTCATGTGCATATTTCCGGTATTTCGATACTGATTCTGCGCACGAACCCGAGGGTTGATTAGCCTCGCGGACGCCCACTCGAACAATGACGGAGATCATCGACGGCAACGCCGTCGCGAGCCAGATTCGTGACGATCTGACGGACGCGATCGAGACGCTCGCCGACGCAGGGGCACGACCGGGACTGGCGACCGTCCTGATGGGTGACGACCCGGCCAGTCAGACCTACGTGAACATGAAACAGCGCGACTGCGAGGAGGTCGGCATCGAGAGCATTCACGTCGATGTCGACGGGGACGCCCCGCCCGAAGAGCTGTACGAGACGATCGCCGATCTCAACGACGATCCGGAGGTCCACGGCTACATCGTCCAGGCACCCGTTCCAGATCACGTCGACTACCGCGAGGTCATCCGCCGCGTCGATCCCGCGAAGGACGTCGACGGCTTCCACCCCGAAAACGTCGGCCGCGTCGTCGCCGGCGACGCTCGGTTCCGACCCTGTACGCCCCACGGCGTCCAGAAGTTACTCGAGAGCGCCGGCGTCGGAACCGAAGGAAAGGACGTAACGATCGTCGGCCGCTCGGATATCGTCGGCAAACCCCTGGCCAACCTGTTGATCCAGAAAGCCGACGACGGCAACGCGACGGTGACGGTCTGTCACTCCCGGACCGAGAACCTCGCCGAAAAGACCCGGAGCGCGGACATCGTTGTCGCCGCCGCCGGGGTTCCCGAACTGATCGACGGCTCGATGATCGGCGAGGGAAGCGTCGTGATCGACGTGGGTGTCAATCGCGTCGATGCCGACACCGAGAAGGGCTACGAACTCGTCGGCGACGTCGAGTTCGAGAGCGCGAACGAACAGGCCAGCGCGATCACGCCGGTTCCCGGCGGCGTCGGTCCCATGACGCGCGCGATGTTATTGTATAACACGGTCAAGGCCGCGAGCATGCAGGCGGACGTCGACGTCAAGTTGCCCTGAGACGCGGTCAATTCGACTCGGTTTCTCTTACCCGCTTCGAGTTCGTCGCATTCCGGATTCGATCGCTTGCCGGAGTTCGTGTGGCTGTTCCGATCCGAGAAAGATCGCCGGGCCGTTCGTCCGGTGTATTTCGACGCCGTCGCTCGCGTTCGGGCGATATTCCCAGCCCCACCGCGTCCGCCGGAGCCCGTACTGATAGGCGCGACGCTCGCTCCGCCGGACGGCTTCGATCTCCTCGAACGAAATGTAGCGTTCCGACCAGTGGAACGGGGTAAACCGAAAGTACACACCGTCGTCGCGGACCGTCGTTCGGAGCGTCGATCGAAGAATCAGCGGAATCGGCCCCATGACGGCCACGACGACGAGCCCAGCCGCCCGAAGCGTTGGCCCCCCGGTCTCGAGGACCGCGACGAGGGCGACCACGAGCGCCGGTATCGAGAGCGCGACCAGCGCCGGACCGAGCCAGGAGGGGAGCGACTGGTGTTCTTCGAACGTCGGGTCCGTCCCGGTCGGTCCGCGCTCGATCGCCACGCCGATCAGCTACTCCCGTCGAACTCGAGTCCCTCCAGTCGGTCCTGTGCCTGCGAGAACGCCACCTCGTCGCCGCGCAGCCCGTTCGCGAGGTCGCGGGTCGCCTCGATCAGGCGGTCGGCCGTCCGGGGGTCGACGTCGCCCTCGAGCATCCGAATGCGGGTGACGTGTTCGCCGAGGGTCTCGAGAGCGCTGCGCTCGGCGGTCGTCAACTCACGGTCTTCCACCCAGGTTCTGACATCGCGGCGGTACTTGCGGACGGCGTTCGCGTACGCGAGGCCGCGGGCAGCGCGAAGGGAGGGTGGAACCTCCGCGGCGGGCGGGCGCTCGCCAACGTCGGATTGAGGCTCCGACGAGGATCGTTTCGCGTCACTCGACTCACCATCGTCGGCGTCGCGAAGCAGGGAAAGGAAGTAGAGCTCTTCGCGTTCCTCGAGACGCATATCTCGGGCCACGATGTCGGAGACGTGGAGCAGTTCGCTGGCAGCTAGGTAGCTGTCGTCGAGGTCCCGGAGGTCGCCGGCGCTGATGAATCCGCGACGGCGGATGTACTCGCGACACGCCTCGCGGGCGCGATCCGCGAGATCGTCGTTCGAGACCTCGTCGATGGCGTTACGAACCGCCGTGAGGTCGAACACCACTGGCATATCGGTGTGTTCGGTTCGGTCGTCGACGCCGACGCTGCGAAGGTTCCCACAGGCTGGACAGCCGACGCTGCCCGTCTCGTAGTACGACCAGCGGGTCCCACACTCCGTACACTCTCGCTCACCCCGTATTTTCATGCGTGACCGTACGGACAGGACACCAAAAACCACACCGGAGTCGAGCGCTTGGACTTGCAGCGCTCTGGCCTGCGCCCGTCGGCTCGAGTTGAGCACCGCTTTCGACGGGACTACCGCCCCCTGATGAACAATCCGGCCGCGGAGATGCCGCCGACCCCGATCGTGAGCCAGTACGTACTGAGCCGATAGATGAGTGCGACGGTCAGGGCAGCGGCTGGCTCGAGCGACCCGAGTGTGGTGAGTCCGGCCGTCACGATCGCCTCGACACCGCCGGTCCCGCCGGGAGAGGGGACGACTGATCCGAGTTTTCCGAGCGCGACGACGATAGCGACGACGGGAAGCGTGAGGTGATAGCCCAGTGCGATCGCGCCGATATACACCGGGAGCATCAGGAATGCCATGCCGAGGTGGGCGTAGACGGACGCGATTACGAGGGTCCGTTTGTCCGCGGTTATCGTCTCGACCGTCGTATAGAACCCGTCCAGTCGCGACCGAACGGCACCGTCAGAGAGCTGTTGATCGAACCGGTCGGTAAATCGACCGACGATGCGACGACCGACTCCGGCGATCCCGAGGACGAGCCTGTAGACGACGATCGGTCGACGGACGCCGACGAATACGAGTGACGCGACGACGACGAACAGAACAGCGAACGCGGTGAGCTGGGTGCTCATTCCGGTTCCGATTGCGCCACCGGCGGCGATCATCCCGAGGGCCAGAAAGCCGAACGTGTAGTAGGGGACGTAGTTCAGCAGATCGGCGGAGATGATACTCGCGAGTCCGTCCTCGTAGGCCATCTCACCGTCGCGCGAGACCAGATAAGCGACGAACGGCTCCGTCGCGAGCTGGCCGTACGGCGTCGCGTACTTGACGAACATCGCCGTCAGAAAGATGCCGGCGATTCGACTGCGGGGCATCGTATCGTCCACCAGAGAAATAAATCGCTCCCAGACCAGCCCGCGAAAGGTCAGTGCGAGCAGTCCGGAGAGAAGCCCCAGACCCAACAATCGAAAGTTGGCCTTCGACAGTTCCGCGACGATGTCCTGACTACCGACGGCGCGAACGAGGAGGGCGAGGAGGGCGACGGCGAACACGAAACCGAGGGCGATCCGACGCTTCACGACGTGAACATTGCACTGACCCTACAACTATGTTATGAATGCGTCGGCGGTCGTACTCTACGGCGCTAACCGATACTCAATCGATAGACGGCTTCGACATCGATCCACGAACGGAGGCCTCGCGAACGTCGTCTCCTGACTGACGATTTCACCGGTCCAGCGGGAGTTACCCGCCGAACGATTCTCGCCCGATGACGGTCACGCGTTCTGTGGTTACGTTCAACACGTCATTAACGGGCGGCAGTTGCAGGCCGCACTGAAACCAACGGAAAGGTCCTATCCAGAGATATGTCCGATTCAGAACTGAACCGACGCAAGTTCGTTGCCGCAGCAGGTACCGCAAGTGCACTCGTCCTCGCTGGCTGTGCCGATGAGGGCCCCGGTGACGAAGAGGAAGAAGAAGATCCGGAGATGGACGACGACGAGCCTGAGGAGGAAGAGCCGGAAGAAGAAGAAGAAGACGATCCAATGGAGGATGACGAAGAGGAAGAAGAGGACGACGCCGAGACCTATACGTTGACAGTCACCGTCGAAGATGAAGACGGCGAGCCCGCCGAAGGCGCGACCGTCGAACTCGACGAGGCCGACGACGACCTCCTCGACGACGATGACGAGGACGACGAAGAAGACGACGACCTGATGGACGACGACGAGGACGAAGACGACGAAGAGGAAGCCGAAACTGACGCGTCCATTCAGGACGACGACGACGAGGAAGATGACGATCTGATGGACGACGACGAAGACGAGGAGGACGATGACGACGAGGAAGACGACGACCTGATGGACGACGACGAAGAACACGACTTCCCGCTCGAGGAGGAGACCGACGAGGACGGGGAAGTCGAGTTCGAAGATCTCGAGGACGGCGAGTACACGGTCACCGCCGAACACGACGGCGAGGAAGCCGAGGACGACGTCGAGATCGACGGCGACGACGAGGAACTGACGCTGACGCTCGGCGAGGAAGCCGAGGACGACGACGACGATGACGAGGATGACGACGATCTGATGGACGACGACGACGATGACGAGGACGACGACGAAGACGACGGACTCTGATCGGGAGAGCTGTCGACACTCGAGCGCACGTCGCGGAACCGCACGAATTCGGGCAGCCGATTGACTGACCGGCTGCCGTGTCTCATCGATTTTTTCGCACGATCGATCGGCCAGCGGCTGCTGTCTGAATAGCTCCTCGGAACAGACTGTTTCGGGGTCGGAACGGAAGTGGTTCCCGTGACGTTCGAGGCATCGATCGTGAGCCACCCTGCGTCGAACAGTTCTTGTGAACTGTTTGCACAACTGTTGTTGGATCGAAACCGGCGGCTTCAGGGTGAAAGCGACGGGAACAGTCTCGAGGAACGATCCTAATCCGGTGTTGGTCCATCGACACCGACTGTTACTCCCCGTTTCGAACGAGTGATGCTCGTCGCTGGTGACGGCTGTTGCACTGTCATCGAACGCCTGTCGGTGGATTCCGGTCCGGCAAGCCCGGTCACGGCGACCTTTTTTCTGTTCCGCACGCGTATCGACTACCCATGCGAGACGAAGAAGAAATCCGCGAGCAGTACGAGTACCTCACCGAGCACCTCGAGAGCGAGGAAATGCGCCACGACGGTGTCAGAGAGATGTTTACCTACTACAAACGGGCGATCGGCTGGGTCCTCGAGGAGGAGCACATCTAATCGTTCGGAAAAGCAGACGTATCATCAGCCCGGTCGGTGTCGTTACCTTTAAGTACACTCGGCAAAATCGTTCACCTGACGCTTCGCTTGGAGGGCCGAAGCGTCAGCGGGGACCAATTCAGGGCGGCAAGCGATCGCGTGGCATTTTTCCGCCACGCGATTTGCTTTCCTGTTTCAACGGCTACAAACCGAACAGCGCTAGCCTCGTTCGTCGGCGAACGCGCGACGATTCGAGCGGCGAGATTCACGTCTCGCTATTATAATAATACCGAAATGATTTGACTGGACTGTAAACATGAACCGCACGTTACCTAACTTCCGCCGAGAACCCATCATAGCCGTTATCATTCGGTTTTGCTCCAGAAATCGATTCTCGACGGTAATATCCCGGTTTCCATCGAAACAACCCGATAGCCTTATTAAAATTCGACAGTAAGTGCAATTGGTACTTTCCCAATGTACGACCTGACAGGATTCCAGCGCGACCTGCTGTACGTTATCGCCGGCGAGGATGAGCCCCACGGACTGGCAATCAAAGAGGAACTCGAGCAGTATTACGAGAAGGAGATCCATCACGGCCGGCTCTACCCGAACCTCGATACGCTCGTCGACAAAGGACTCGTCGAGAAGGGACGGCGCGACCGGCGGACCAACTTCTACACGCTCACGCGTCGCGGCCGACGCGAACTCGAGGCCCGTCGCGACTGGGAAGGACAGTACGTCGAACTGTAGGCCGTGGTACGGTCACGAACGACCACCGCGACCGTGGGATTGCTGTGCGGACTGGCAGTGAGCGTCGCTGCCTGGGTGTACTTTGAGACAATTCTGTTCTTTCTGTTCCTCCCGTTCGTTCCGTTCGTCTTCGGGTGGGGCCGCTCGAACGGGACGGCCGAGCGGTCCCGTCGGCGAACGACGAAACGGTGTCCGGCGTGTTCGTTCCGGACCACGAAAGCGTCCTTCGAGTACTGTCCGCAGGACGGGCGGCGATTGCACGAGGAGTCAGAGTAGTGCTCGAACGATCCTGTACGTGATCGGTGGCGTAGTGCGACGCTGCCGACCGACCGTCACTATCACTATCGCCGGTTTGCAGCAAGAGGCGTCGACACCGACGACTCCGGCAGGCCGCTTATGTATGCTCGTGGTGAACGTTCGGGAGTGAACGAGGTTACGTTACAGCTCGCGGACGCGCCGCTGGACGAGACCGTCGTCCGGCTTGCGCTGGCCGGAGCGCTCGGGATGTTCCTCGGTCTCGAGCGCGAATGGTCCCAGAAGTCGGCCGGGATCCGGACGTTCTCGCTGATCAGCCTCCTCGGCGCCGTCTTCACCCTGTTAGCATCTGAAACCGAGATCGGTGAAGGACTGCTCGTGCTCGGTGGCCTCCTCGTCATCGTTCAGGGCGTGTTGCTGGCCGTGCAAGGGCTGTTGGACGAGGACGGCGAAACCGGGCTCTCGCTGACGACTTCGGTGTCGATGCTCGTCGCCTATGGGATCGGCGCACTGGTCGCCGCCGGGTTCATCCTCGAGGGCGTCACGGTCGCCGTGCTCTCGTCGCTGTTGCTCGTCCTCAAGCGCGAACTTCACGAGTTCGCGTGGGGCCTCTCCCGCGAGGAGATGCGCTCGACGACCGAGTTCGCCATCCTCGCGTTCGTCGTTTATCCGCTGTTGCCCGCCGAGTGGAGCCCCGAAATCGCCGGGATCGTTATCCCGCTCGAGCCACAGGTGATCTGGCTGATGGTCGTCGCCGTCGCCGGAATCGGGATCGTCAACTACGCGATCGTCTCGACCTACGGCGGCCGAGGGATCGCGGTGACCGGTTTCTTCGGCGGGCTGGCCTCCTCGACGGCCGTCGTCGGGACGATGCTCGATCACGTCCGTCAGCGTCCCGAAGCGGCGTCGTACGCCGTCGCCGCAATCTTACTCGCGAACGCGGCGATGGCCGCGCGAAACCTCGCTATCGCGGTCGGCTTTACGATTGACAGCGGTTCCGACGTTCTCTTCGAGGCGATCATCCCGCTCGGGGCGGTCATCGTAATCGCGTTCACCATCGCGGCCACGACCGCCGACTGGCGCGAGTCAGGGCCGATCGAACTCGAGAGTCCGTTCTCGATGAAGAACGCGCTCGCGTTCGGCGCCGTCTTCCTCGTCGTGCTCGTCTTCGGGTCGCTCGCGGAGACCTGGTTCGGCACGCTCGGCTTCTACGCGACGGCGGTCGCGAGCGGCTTCGTCTCGAGTGCGGGCGCGACAACCTCGGCCGTCGTCCTCTACCGCGGCGGGCAACTGGGTGCGGCCGAGGCGACCATCGCCATCCTACTCGCGACCGTCTCGAGCATCCTGGTCAAGACGCTGCTCGCGTCGACGTCGCCGAACCACGACTTTCGAAAACAGGTCGCAGCCTACAGTGCACTGCTCCTCGTCGGCGGCGCGCTGGCGTCGATTATCGTCGTCATCTAGAACTCGAGTCCGCACGCTGCTCCCGGTCGTCGTACGAAAGCCTCGGCCTCTTTTCGCTCCCGTGTGAACGCGTGGTACGATGCTCGGAGCACTCTCGGTCGGCAAAAAGGCGGTGTCGTTCGGCTACAAACGCTACGGCGTCCCGGGAGCGGTCGCCTCGGGCGGGGCCGTCCTGCTCGGCTACGTCGCCGTCCGGCGCGCCCTGCAGGCCGCGACGGAAGCTGACGAAGACTCACTCGGCGCAGCTATCGACGCCGAATCGCTCGAGGCGGCGATCGATCAGGATGGGGTGCAAGCCGTCACGAATGTCGGAACGATCGACGAGGCGATCGATAGAGAGCAACTGCGCTCGAACGTCGACATCGGCACCGTCCAGTCGGACGTGGAGTCGTCGATCGAAGAGAGAGACGAGTTCGACGACGAGTACGAACAGGGGCCGAGCGAGGAATAGTCCGAATTCTATCGGCGAGACGCCGTCACCGGCCGGTCGAACTATTCTCCGCGGAGTTCGTTCATGTGATCGATCCGCCGCTGGACGAGGTCCGGTTTGCCGATGTCGTGGCGCATGTGCAGTCCCTCGTCGCCGGCGACCGCGAGGGCGTCCTCCGCGATTTCCTCGGCCTCGGTGATCGAGTCCGCGAGACCGACGACGGCGAACGAGCGCGAGGTCGTCGTGTAGATGCCGTCGTCGCGTTCGTCCACGCTGGCGTAGTAGAGTAAGGCGTCGCCGGCGCTCTCTTCATCGACCTGCACCTTCGCTCCCGCCTCGGGGTCCGTCGGATAGCCCTCCGGCACGGCGTACTTGCAGACAGTGGCCTGGTCGGCGAACTCGAGTTCCGGCGGGGCCTCACCGTCTCGAGCGGCCGTCAACACGTCGAGGAAATCGGTCTCGAGGACGGGCAGGGTGTTCATCGCCTCGGGGTCGCCGAAGCGGGCGTTGAACTCGATGACTTTCGGGCCCTCGCTGGTAAGCATGAACTGGCCGTACAGAATTCCGCGATAGTCGTCGAGAGCGTCGACGGTCGCCTCGATGATCGAGACGGCTTCCTCGTAGTCCGCTTCGGTCATGAACGGCAACTCGTTCGTCGCGTCTGAGTAACTGCCCATCCCGCCCGTATTTGGACCCTCGTCGCCCTCGTAGGCGCGTTTGTGGTCCTGGACGGCGGGGGCGGTCTCGAAGGCTTCGTTGGCGACGAGCGCCTGGATAGTAATTTCCTCGCCGATGAGTCGCTCCTCTAAGACGATCCGATCGTAGTCGGAGTCCCGAATGTATGCCTTCCCCTCCTCGGGCGTGACCTGATCGCCGATGACTTTGACGCCCTTCCCACCCGTGAGACCGGCTGGTTTGATAACCAGATCGCCGTCGTAGTCGTCGATGAAGTCACACGCGGCCTCCATATCGTCGAAGGTCTTGAAGTCGGGACAGCCCGGGATGCCGTGTTCTTCCATGAACCGGCGCTGGAAGGCCTTGTCCGTCTCGATCCGAGCGTCATCCTCCTTCGGGCCGAACGGGTAGATGCCCGCGGCCTCGAGTTCGTCCGCGACGCCGGCCTCGAGGGGCGCCTCGGGACCGATGACGGCGATCGTCGCATCGACGTCCTCGGCGTAGTCGACGACGGCCTTCGGGTTCGTCGTCTCGAGCGTCTCGAACTCGGTCGCGATCCGAGCGATCCCCGGGTTTCGGTTCCCCGCGCAGGCGTAGAGGTCGGCCTCACTGTCCGCTAACGCGCGAGCGATAGCGTGTTCGCGGCCACCGCCGCCGATCAGGAGCACGTGCTCTCGCATGGTCGATAGCGGAACGCACGAACCTGTAAGCGTTGCTCTTTCTCCGAGCGAAAACTAGCCACGGTCGTGGATATGTCTGCGTTCTCAGGACTCACTGCCGACCCGATTCGCTATCGTCCACGAGAGGTCGAGGACGACGGCGAACAGAACGGCGGCCCCCAACCCGACGAGGACCTCGTCCGTTACTCGTGCCGCCAGATACACCGCCAGTCCGGCCACGAGGATCCTGCTAACTCGATCCGCATTCCACTCGAGCAGCGCGGAACGGAGGGCGGACATAGCTCATTAATGTGTCTGCGGGGACATTACTTCTGTGATACGAACTCAGGCGTAGAACAGCGGCGGCCGCCGGTCGCCACCGTACTCCTCATCGGGGAGATACTCCTCGAGTGCGTCGACATCCTCGTTCCCGAGCAACTGGTCCAGGACGTCCACCGCAGCCCCGCGATGCAGCGGCTGATTGTCGTTGCCACACTGTTCGTCCATCACGCAGGCCGGACAGCCGCCGGCGTTCCCGCAGTCGCAGTCCGCGATCAGCTCTCGAGCCCGTGTTGCGACGGCCTCGTAGTTCTCGTAGATCGCTCGCGCGAACCCGAGACCGCCCTCGATGCCGTCGTAGATGAACCAGCCGCTCGCGGGCGTTCGCTCGAGGCCACCCGCGATCTCTCGTACCGTCGCCTCGGCGGCGGCGATGTTTTGGGGGGCGTCGCCGTCGCCTCCCGAAGCGCCGAACTGGGGATCCGCGTCGCCGTTCGCGTCGACCTCCTGATCGAGATGCGAGTCGATCGTCAGCGTCGCCAGCCCGCCCAGATCCCGCTTGTCGACCATCAACTCGAGCGGGGCCACGCCGATCGTCGCGTGCTCTGCGGCGTGGAGCCCGCCCGCGTAACCGAGGTGGGCCGTCCCAGCGAGGCCGTCCTCGAGTTCGGGCACCGAGTGAGATCGATATTTCTCTATCAGCGCGCGCTCGACGGTCTGGGGCACCTCGAGCCAGCACAGTTGCGTCTCCATCGACAACGGCGGGTTCTCGGTCGGGATTGACTGCTCTTTCTTTTTCCCGCCGTGGATCGCAACCTTGTCGTAGGTGCCGTGATAGACCAGTACCCGGCCGCTCCCGAAGTGCAGGGTAAAGTCCCCGATATCGCGGGACTCCTCGGAGACGGCGTCGAGGACGGTCACGTCGGTTCGCGTGCGCGTATAGTACTCTACATTCGTCGGCCGGAGCGTGACCGAGGGCCGCGGCGAGCCGTGGTCGACATCGATAATTTCGTACTGCTGGCCCTGATGGAGTCTGACCGCGCCCTCGTGGAAGTCCCGCAGAACGCGTTCCTTCGCGAGCGGTTCCATCTCCGGATCCGCCTCCCTGTCGACGCCGTCGGCGAGTTCCACCTCGTACTCCTCGCCCGCCGTCGCGTACAGCGAGATTGACTGCTGGGGACGTGGCGGCCCCGCGTAGGAAACGCCGGTCTCGAGTGCCCCCGTCAACTGCCCTGCGCGTCGCCACATCTCGACGGCTCGCTCGAGGCGCTCGCGGTCGGCGAACCCGCCAGCGTCCGACTCGTCGACCGCGAGTTCGTCGGCCGCACAGCGCAGGTGCTGAGCGAAGACCGCGTCGTTGTCGATGTCGACCACGGCGTCCTCGACGTCGTTCTCGAGCAGGTAGTCCGGATTGTTCACCACGTACTGGTCGAGCGTGCGGTGTTCGGCGACGAGCACCGAGAGGGCCCGCTTCGCACCCCGGCCCGCCCGACCGATCTGCTGCCAGAACGATTGGCGCTGGCCAGGGTAGCCCAACTGGACCGTCGCGTCCATCGCACCGATGTCGATCCCCAACTCGAGGGCGTTCGTCGAAGCCACGCCGTCAAGAATCCCTGTCTTGAGCTGATGTTCGGTGCCGTGGCGTTTCTTTCGCGAGTGGCCGGCGTGGTAGGGTTCGATTGCACTCCCGCGGTCGGGATTCGTGTAGTAGTGGTTGTCGTGGCGGTGTTTCGACGCGCGCTTGACGGAGAGTTCGGCGAGCTTTCTCGAGGGAGTAAACAGCAGCGTTTGGGCGTCCTGATAGGTCAGATGCGAGAGTAGCCGCGGGGCCTCGACGGTGGCTGGGACGCGCTCGAGAACGGCGTCTTCGGCTTCTCGCTCGTCGTCTGTGTCTTCCTTTCGCCACTCGTCTCGGTCGTCAGTCGAGTCGTCTCGTGCCCGTACCGGTGGATTCCAGAGCACCAGATCCCGCGGGCCCGCCGGGGAGCCGTCCTCGTCGACCACGGTGACGGGTTCGTCGACCAGCGCGGCGGAGTGTTCGCCTGGATTGCCGATCGTCGCGCTCGTGAGGACGTACTGGGGATCGGCGTCGTAGTACGAAAGCACCCGTTTCAGCCGCCGGACGATCCACGCGACGTGCATGCCGTGGACGCCGGTGTAGGTGTGGGACTCGTCGATCACCAGCAACTCACACGACGAGAGAAAGCGCGCCCAGCGGTCGTGGTCGTGGAGGTAGGTGTTCACGCCCGCGAAGTTCGTGATGATGACATCGGCTTCCTCGCGGATCTGCTTGCGATTCTGGCCCCGTTCGGTGTCGCCGTCGTAGACCCGGACCGTGATCTCGAGGCCCAACTCGTCGAAGAGATCGTTCAAACTCCGTTCCTGATCCCTGGAGAGCGCTTTCGTCGGATACAGCAGGTACGCGGTGGACTCCCCGCCTCGAGCCCGCGCCTCGAGGTAGTTCCGAGCAATTTGGACCGCGTAAACGCGTGTCTTTCCGGAGGAGGTACTGGTCGCGACGCAAACGTTTTCGTCGCGTGCGAGCGCCTCGAGCGCGTCGGCCTGGTGGGTGTAGAGATCGTGCTCGAGCGGGCCGGCGAGTTCGGGCCGAAGGACATCCGCACTCGGCACCGTCTTGGCGGGTCGACCGGATCGCTCGAGGAGTGAGATGTCCTGGTCGTTTCGGTAGCCTGGGAAGGTGTCGACCAGTTCGTCGCCGGTGACCGGGACGTTCGCCTGTTCGTCTGGGTGGTGTTCGCTCATCGTTAGAAATCACTCAATCCGGTCTGTTCGCCGTCGTCGGTGTCGTTCGAGGGACGCGAGGCCGCCGGTCTATCCGACGAGTCCGCGTCGGTGGTTTCCGTGGCCGTCCGACGCTCGTTGGCCTCGGAGTCCGAGAGCGAAGGTAATTCGGCCCGCGGCGCGTCCCGAAGACACTCGTAGACGTGCCACAGCGCCCGACAGTCGTCCTCGCAGTAGTCCTCGTGGCGATCCCACTCGAGTGGCTCGCCCGTTCGCACGAATCGCTGGTAGGCCGCCGCCGTCTGGGCGCCGTCGAGCCCGGTACCGGCATCCTCGTAATCGAGCGCGTCCGAAACAGCCTCGAGTTTGTTCGTCCGCCCGGGCAGGAGCGCGTTGTCGTTGGCGACGGCCCAGAGATAGAGATCGAACTTGGGGATCGACTCCCACTCGTCGACGTAGTAGGGAACGTGACGGGCGATGAACGCTCCGAGGTGTCGGTAGTCGAACCGCCAGCCGTTCCACGTGAGCAGCGCTCGATTGGGGTGGACGCCCAGCAGCCAGTCACAGAAGGCTTCGAGAACCGATCCCGGGTCGGACGGATCGTCCCGCTCGACGAACGCGCGGTACTCGTCCGTCGCGGGATCGTAGACGCCGACCTGCCAGATGATCGTCGGTGAGAGCCCGTCGGTCTCGATGTCGACGCAGAGCGGAGGCGTGTGCCAGCTCTCGCCGGGCAGAGATTCGTCCGTGAGCCGATGCGGTTCGCCCGTCTCGAGGACCGTCGCGTGCCGGTGCATCGTCCGCGCTCCTGTCTGGCCCACGCCCGGGAGGGCGGCCAGCGTCTGGACGGGGGTCTCGAGGAGTTCTGTGCGGCTCGTCACTCCGCGATCGGCGAGTCGCTCGGCCGTCTTCGGGCCGATTCCGGAGACGGCCTCGAGGCCGAAGTTGGTGATCTTGTGCGTCTCGACGCCCTCGATTCCGTCGATGGTGAGCGTTAGACTCGCGATCGACTGTCGCTGGTTGTATCCCTCGACGGGACCTGCCCCCTGGACGCGAACGGAGACACAGTCCTCGTCGAGTGGCTCGAGAGCGCCGATCAGGTCGTGATCGACGCCGCGGACAGCGCCCGTTTCCGCCTCAAGGTGCCACAACTCGTCGTATCCCGCCGGCTCGCTGCCCGTCAGGACGGTCGTGACTTGACCAGTCGGCAACGCCGCAGCGAGTGTCGCTGCGCCTTCGAGGGTCGTCTCGAGGGCCGTCGGGCGTACGGTCGTCGTCACGTCGTCGCAGACGAGCGCAACGATACCGGGGTGTTCAGCGAGCACATTCGAGACGCTCTTCGACTGTGGGTCGAGGGACCTGATTCCGGTAGCCACGGCGATCTCGAGGGTACCACCGGCGATTTCCTGTCGGTGAAACGGAGCCTCGCCGCCGGTCTCGAGCGGCGGGTGAAACGCCGGCGCGTCGAACGCGCTGCGAGCCCGGGCGAACGCCTGCGGTTCTCGAGACGGGCCGAGCACCCAGACGGCGTCGGGCTCGAGGGTCGCCTCGAGATCCTCGAGCGTCGCGACGTGTCGGTCGGCGATCGCCGAGGGCGGGAGGGCGAGGAGGGTAGCGCCGTCTCGAGCGGTCATCGCTCGTCGGAACGCGCGGGACGACAAAGAGGGTTTGGACAGCGGAGTGAAAGTGAAGCGACTCGACCGGTGCCGAATCCACTATGTAGGGTCGCTCCAAATGAGGCCACAATGCAACAGTATCTGGATCTCGTCGACTCGGCTCTCAGCGGGGGCGCGTACAAGCCCAATCGGACCGGCGTCGACACGATTTCGGCTTTCAGCGAGCACTACGAGGTCGATCTGCAGGAGGGGTACCCCCTCTTGACGACCAAGCAGATGGACGGCTACCGTTGGAACTCGATGCTCCACGAGGTCTGCTGGTATCTCTCCGGCGAGGAGCACATCAAGACCCTCCGGGAAGAGACCAAGATCTGGGATGCGTGGGCCGACGAGGAGGGGAGACTCGACACCGCGTACGGCCGCTTCTGGCGACGGTATCCGGTTCCCGAACAGAGAGCGCAACTCGAGGGCGAGACGTGGCCCGACGAGAGCCACCAGTGGGTGACTGAGGAGGACGACGGGGGGAAGACCTTCGACCAACTGCAATACATCGTCGACACGCTTTCCGATTCGCCGAACTCGCGCCGACTCGTGGTCAACGCCTGGCATCCGGCCAACGCAGCCGTCTCGACGCTACCGCCGTGTCACTACTCTTTCGTGTTCAACGTGCAAGGCGACCGATTGAACTGCCACCTCACCCAGCGTTCGGGCGACATCGCGCTCGGCGTCCCGTTCAACATCGCGGCCTACGCGCTCCTGACGAAGGTCGTCGCCCAGCAGACCGGTTTCGAACCGGGGACGTTCGCTCACACCGTCGTCGACGCCCACGTCTACTGCGGCCGCGGCGCACGCGGGGAGTGGTACGCCGACAACCTCGAGGGACTCCAGACGCGGCTGGCCGACGCCGACGCCAGCGAGGACTACCTCGCGGTTCGCGAGTGGCTCGAGACCGAGGCACCCGCCGAAGCCGACGGCGACGAGCGCCTCGATCACGTCCCCGGCCTGCTCGAGCAACTGTCTCGAGAGCCGCTCGAGCGCCCGACGCTCGAGGTCGCAGAGACCTCGATCGACGACCTTCGCTACGAGGATGTCCACCTCGAAGACTACGAGTCCCACGACGGACTCGAGTTCGCGGTCGCAGAATGAGCGAGACCGAATCCCCGGCTCTGGAAACTGACCGCGAACTCGTCGGCATCGTCGCGGTCGCCGAAAACGGCGTCATCGGGAAGGACGGGGACATGCCGTGGCACATCCCGGCGGATCTTCAGCACTTCAAGAAGACGACGATGGACCACCCCGTCATTATGGGGCGGGTGACCTACGAGGGCATTCTCGAAGTCCTCGGCGAGCCCTTGCCGGGCCGGACGACGATCGTGTTGACGAGCCGCGATCTCGAGACGCCCGAAAACGCCGTGGTCGCAGGGAGTCTCGAGGAGGCTCTTGAAAAAGCCGACGCCGCCGCGCGCGAGCGTCACGACGACGCCGACCGACTCTTCGTCGCCGGCGGCGCGACCGTCTACGAGCAGTTCCTCCCCGCGCTGGATAGGTTGGTCGTGACCGAGATTCACGACGACCCCGACGGCGACACGCGGTTCCCCGACTGGGATCGAGACGCGTTCGAGACCGTCTCTCGAGACGAACGCGACGGATTCGGGTTTCTCGAGTACGCCCGTCGCGAGTGAGACGGCATCGAATTGGACGGCTCTTTGAAATTTACAGGGAGACCAGGGCGACTGCCTTGGGGTCGTACGGAAATCGAAGATTCCCGTGACTGAGCGAATCAGAGATTCGCGATGTCCGCGAAGCCTACAGCTTCGCTTGATGACGAGACGCTCTACGTCTCGAATCATTTGCCCCGGAGGTACTTTACGATCGAGGATTGCTTTTCGAAGCCGTGCTGAATATAGAGGATGAGTCAGCACACGCTGAATTCACTGTCTGTATCGTGTTACAAACGACGTGGCCGACTCAGAAAATGTGTTCAGCAGCGAGGTCAAGCGGTGTCGGTCGCGGAGCTTGGATTATCCACCACTGGTCAGATAAAGATAAGTCGCACAGACAGCAAGCACTGCTTCAGCAGCTTTTGTGATCACCGCGAATGGGTTGAGGTTTCCTTGCATGTAGAAGGCTTCTACTCCCCATCCTTGTACCGGAAAGAGTGCCAGAATCGTTACGATCGCGTATAGTGCCGCGACGAGGAACAACCACCGTCGCCAAAACCGGGTTACATAAAGAATAGCTCCTCCGATAAACCCGAGGCCGTTGAGGATAAAGAGAACGGCGAGTAGCAGGCTCATTTCGATCGCGTTCGTCGATGCCACCAAATGTAGTATACCCGTTATGAGTGCCATGAAAATGGCGAGATACCCGATCGGGTTGGACGGGCGGTTGAAAACCGATTCTGGATTCGCCGTATGGCTTGTTCCCATATTCACAATACTGTACACACATTGATGTAAAAACTGCTGGTTCAATCATCGAACCACGAAAGTGGTGACTCATTTTGAACGAGAAGTGTACGTATACGGACGGAAAACGCTAAATATCCGTTTCAAAATCACGCTCATAACAAGTTATGAAAATATCCCCGTGTTGCATTCCAGAACCACTCGTACATCGCTATTCAGCCTCCATGTATGACTGCTGACTACGCGCCGTGCATTCAGCACGCTTCATATATCAACTACCAGAAGTTTCAACAGAACCAATTAGACGGGATCGCCCTTTTCAGGACAGCTCCTCCCGATTGCGCATCGGCAGCTCCATATCATAATAGAATATTAAGAATACAACCACACACCAATACCGTCAAATACGGGGGTATTAGTATGTGTTACAGCGGATTCTCGGGAGATTCAAAACCCCCCGGTGCGAAGTCCCCCTATGGCAATTGATGAGTTCTCGGACGCGATCCGGGAGTTTGAACACGACGGCGAGACGTACAAGATGGCAGATCTCACAGTACTCGAGGAGCAGGGGCTCTGTGACCTCGAGAAACTGCCGGTGAGTATCCGCGTGCTGCTCGAGGCGGTCCTCCGAAATGCGGACGGCGACATGATCTCGGCACAGGACGTCGAAAACGCGGCCTCCTGGCAGCCCGAGGTTCCGGACGTCGAGGTTCCTTTCCAGCCGTCCCGCGTGGTTCTTCAGGACCTGACCGGCGTTCCGGCGGTCGTCGACCTCGCGGCGCTCCGATCGGCCGCGGACCGCGCGGACAAGGACCCCTCGATCGTCGAACCCGAAGTGCCCTGTGACCTCGTGATCGACCACAGCGTACAGGTCGACTACTTCGGCAGCGAGGACGCCTACGAACAGAACGTCGAACTCGAGTACGAGCGAAACGAAGAGCGATATCGTGCGATCAAGTGGGCCGAACAGGCCTTCGAGGACTTCAACGTCGTCCCGCCGGGGACGGGGATCGTTCACCAGGTCAACTTGGAGCACCTCGGCGAGGTCGTCCACGCGCGCGAAGAGGACGGCGAGCAGTGGCTCCTGCCCGACACCCTCGTCGGCACGGACAGCCACACGCCGATGATCAACGGCATCGGCGTCGTCGGCTGGGGCGTCGGCGGGATCGAGGCCGAAGCAGCCCTTCTGGGCCAGCCGATCACCATGACCCTCCCCGAGGTCGTCGGAGTCGAACTCACGGGTGAACTCCCCGAGGGCGCAACCGCGACGGACCTCGTGCTCCACATCACGGAGAAGCTCCGCCAAGTCGGCGTCGTCGACAAGTTCGTCGAATTCTACGGCGACGGCGTCTCTCAGCTCTCGGTCGCCGACCGCGCGACCATCTCGAACATGTCGCCCGAGCACGGCTGTACAATCTCTATGTTCCCCGTCGACGAGAAGACGCTCGACTACCTCGAGCTGACCGGTCGCGACGAGGACCACATCGAACTCGTCCGCGAGTATTTGGAAGCACAGGGCCTGTTCGGCGACCACGATCCGGAGTTTACCGAGACGGTCGAGTTCGACCTCGGCTCCGTCGAGCCCAGCCTCGCGGGCCACAAGAAGCCCCACGCTCGCATCCCGATGGGCGACTTAGACGAGCACTTCCCGACGCTGCTCGAAGAGCAGGGCGTCATTCCCTCGGGTGCCGCAGAGAGCGACGGCGGACTCGTCGCGAAAGAACAGCCCGGACTCGACGAGAAGATCCCCGTCACGCTCGAGGACGGCACCGAGGTCGAGATCGGCCACGGCTCCGTCCTCGTCAGCGCGATCACGAGCTGTACGAACACCTCGAACCCGTCCGTAATGGTCGCGGCCGGCCTGCTCGCACGCAACGCACTCGAACAGGGCCTCGACGTCCCCGACTACGTCAAGACCAGTCTCGCACCCGGCAGCAAGGTCGTCACGGAGTACCTCAAACAGGCCGACCTGCTCGAGGACCTCGAGGGCTTGGGCTACCACGTCGTCGGCTACGGCTGTACGACCTGTATCGGTAATGCTGGCCCGCTGGCGGAGCCGATCGAGGCCGCCATCGACGAACACGACCTCTGGACGACCAGCGTCCTCTCGGGTAACCGGAACTTCGAGGCCCGAATCCACCCGAAAATCCGCGCGAACTACCTCGCCAGCCCGCCGCTGGTCGTCGCCTACGGCCTCGCGGGCAAGATGGACATCGACCTCGAGACCGAGCCGATCGGCACGAACGACGACGGCGAGGAAATCTTCCTCGAAGATATCTGGCCGGATCCGGAAGAGGTTCGCCAAACGATCCACGAGAGCGTCTCCGCCGAACTGTTCAAAGACAAGTACGCGAGCGTCTTCGAAGGCGACGACCGCTGGGAAGCGCTCGACGCACCCACCGGCGACGTCTACGAGTGGGATTCGGAGTCGACCTACATCCGCGAGCCGCCGTTCTTCCAGGACTTCCCGCTCGAGGAACCCGGCGTCGAAGACATCGCGGACGCGCGCTGTTTACTCACGCTCGGTGACACGGTCACGACCGACCACATCAGTCCGGCCGGACCGTTCAGCGAGGATCTGCCCGCCGGCCAGTGGCTCTCCGAGCGCGGCGTCGAACCGTACGAGTTCAACACCTACGGCTCCCGCCGCGGGAACCACGAGGTCATGATGCGTGGCACCTTCGCGAACGTCCGCATCGAGAACCAGTTGTTAGACGGGAAGGAGGGTGGCTACACGATTCACCACCCGACCGAAGAAGAGACCACCGTCTTCGAAGCCTCCGAGCGCTACCGCGACGAGGACACGCCGCTCATCGTCATGGCCGGCGAAGAGCTCGGGACCGGCTCGAGTCGCGACTGGGCAGCCAAAGGGACCGACCTGCTCGGCATCCGCGCGACCATCGGTCAGAGCTACGAGCGGATCTACCGTGACAACCTCCTCGGCATGGGCGTCCTGCCGCTGCAGTTCGAGGACGGTGAGGGCTGGGAGGAACTCGGCCTCGACGGCTCGGAGTACTTCGACATCAAGGGACTCGACGACGGCCTCGAGCCGAACGCCGAACTCACCGTCGTCGCCGAGGACGACGACGGCGAGACGACCGAGTTCGACGTGACCGCACAGGTCGGCACCCCCGCCGCAGTCAAGTACGTCGAAAACGGCGGCGTACTTCACCTCGTGCTCCGCCGCATGCTGACGGAGTAAAGGACTCGAGTCTCGGCCTTTCGCGTTCATTTTTCCGCCGATCGATCATCGCGGTATCTTACCGGTCCGTTTCCTGATTTATTCCTAAATAATGAGTGTAGTATATATCCGCTGGAAGCGTTCATACTACCTGAGGAATAATGTCAACAGAAACTACTGAGGAGTCGTACGCCGAGTTCCCGCTCGATGTCGACTGGCAACTGATCGGGATCACCGGCGGTATCGTGGCAGTACTCGGCGTACTCGCAATCGCGTTCCCCCTCGCGACAGGGCTCTCCGTAACCTACGCGCTGAGTGCCCTCCTCATCGTGAGTGGACTCGTTCACGGGGCGGCCGCGTTCTCGAACCGCGGCTGGAGCGGCACGGTCTGGCAACTCGTGCTCGCCGCCGTCGCCGTCCTCGCGGGTATCGTCCTCCTCGCGAATCCGGTCCTCGGACTCGCGTCGCTTACCGTCCTCGTCATCGGCTACTTGCTCGTCGACGGACTGGTGGAACTCGCCGCGAGCATCCGGATGAGCGGGCAGGAGGGGAGAGGCTACATCGCAGCTAGCGGGGTCCTCTCGCTCGTCCTCGCCGGATTCCTCTGGGCCGGATTCCCCGCTGACTCGGCCTGGGTCGTCGGGCTGCTCGTCGGCGTGAGTCTGCTCATGACCGGGTTCTCGATGGTCCTCGTCTCCATGTCCGGTCGCCGGATCGAGAAAGACCTCGATGCGGGCGTGGTCGGATCGCGAAAGGCTTGAATCGCCATTTTTTCGTCGAACCGATTTCGACGTGCCGTCTCGGTTGCTCGTCAGCCAGATTGTTGTCGGCGGGGCGATCGAGCCAAAAATTGATGTCCGGCTCCGTGACGGGTTCGCGTACCCCGCGTTTTTACAATCGCCGTTCGTAGAAGACCCTATGACCAACCCGACCCAGCGCAATCGGCTCGATGAAGAGGAGAGCCCCTATCTGCGCCAGCACGCGGACAACCCCGTCAACTGGCAGCCGTGGGACGACCAGGCCCTCGAGGAAGCCAGAGAACGCGACGTGCCGATCTTCCTCTCGATCGGCTACTCGGCGTGTCACTGGTGTCACGTCATGGAAGACGAGAGCTTCGCGGACGAGGAGGTCGCCGACCTGCTCAACGAGAACTTCGTCCCGATCAAGGTCGATCGCGAGGAGCGCCCGGACGTCGACAGCATCTACATGACCGTCGCCCAGCTCGTCACCGGTCGGGGCGGCTGGCCCCTCTCCGCGTGGCTCACGCCCCAGGGAAAGCCGTTCTACGTCGGGACCTACTTCCCGAAGGAGGCCAAGCGAGGCCAGCCCGGCTTCCTCGACGTCCTCGAGCAACTCGCGAACTCCTGGGAGCAGGACCGAGACGAGGTCGAGAACCGCGCCCAGCAGTGGACCGACGCGGCGAAAGACCGACTCGAGGAGACGCCCGACTCCGTGGCCCAGGCGGAGCCGCCCTCGAGCGAGGTGCTCACTACGGCGGCCGACGCCGCGCTCCGGAGTGCGGACCGCCAGCACGGCGGTTTCGGCTCCGGCGGGCCGAAATTCCCTCAGCCCTCGAGACTCCACGTCCTCGCCCGCGCGTACGACCGGACGGGTCGCGAACAGTTTCGCGAGGTACTCGAGGAGTCCTTAGACGCGATGGCCGCGGGCGGGCTATACGACCACGTCGGCGGTGGCTTTCACCGCTACTGCGTCGACGCCGACTGGACGGTCCCGCACTTCGAGAAGATGCTGTACGACAACGCGGAGATTCCGCGCGCGTTCCTTGCGGGCTATCAGCTGACGGGCGACGACAGGTACGCCGAGGTGACGGCGGAAACCCTCGAGTTCGTCGATCGAGAGCTGACCCACGAGGAGGGCGGCTTCTTCAGTACGCTCGACGCCCAGAGCAAGACGGAAGACGGCGAGAAAGAGGAGGGCGTCTTCTACGTGTGGACACCGGACGAAATAAGCGAGGTGCTCGAGGAAGAGACGGACGCGGAACTGTTCTGCGCCCGCTACGACATTACCGAGTCGGGCAACTTCGAGGGGACGAACCAGCCCAACCGCGTCCGTTCGATTCCGGATCTCGCCGACGAGTTCGACCTCGCGGAAGACGATACCGAACAGCGACTCGAGTCCGCCCGCAAAGCACTGTTCGAAGCCCGCGAACGACGCCCGCGCCCCAACCGCGACGAGAAGGTACTCGCGAGCTGGAACGGCCTGCTGATTAACACCTGCGCCGAAGCGGCGCTCGTCCTGGGCGAGGACGAGTACGCCGAGATGGGCGTTGACGCCCTCGATTTCGTCCGAGAACGGCTCTGGGATGCGGACGAGGGGCGTCTCGCACGGCGCTACAAGGACGGGGATGTCAAGGTCGACGGCTACCTCGAGGACTACGCCTTCCTCGCTCGCGGTGCCCTCCGGTGTTACGAGGCGACCGGAGACGTGGATCACCTCGCGTTCGCGCTCGACCTCGCGCGAACCATCGAGGCCGAGTTCTGGGACGAGGAACGCGGAACGCTCTACTTTACCCCCGAGAGCGGCGAGTCGCTCGTCACCCGACCCCAGGAACTCGACGACCAGTCGACGCCGTCCGCGACCGGCGTCGCGCTCGAAACCCTGCTCGCACTCGACGGTTTTGCCGCCGACGAAAACTTCGAGAAGATCGCGTCGACCGTCCTCGAGACCCACGCAAACCGGATCGAGGCGAACTCGCTCCAGCACGCCTCGCTCTGTCTCGCCGCGGATCGACTCGAGGCGGGCGCACTCGAGATCACCATCGCCGCGGACGAACTCCCCGCGGCGTGGCGCGACCGCTTTGCGGCGGAGTACCGTCCCGATCGGCTGTTCGCCCTTCGACCGCCGACCGCGGAAGGGCTGGAGTCCTGGCTCGAGCAATTAGGACTCGAAGAGGCCCCCGCGATCTGGGCCGGTCGCGAGGCCCGCGACGGCGAGCCAACGCTGTACGTCTGCCGAGATCGGACGTGTTCGCCGCCGACGCACGATATCGAGGACGCGCTCGAGTGGTTGGGCGACAACGCTAACGCTGTCGAATCGGATAGCACATCGCTCGACGAGCCGGAGAGTCCGTTCTAACGTCGATCGCTGCTGTCACTCGCGAGCATGTGAAAAAACGGTACCGAAACGGCGGTCTCGAGTCGAGTCTAGAGCTCTTTCTCAAGTTGCTCGGCTAACCAGATCGCCGGCGGGAGATCCTCCGACTCGACAAATCGCGTCACTGCTTCTCCGTCGTCGGTCTCGACGACGACGGTCGGGATGTACTCGATGTCGTATTCGGAGACGCCGGGGCCCTGTTTGTCCTTGTCGAGCGCAAACTCCTCGATTCGGTCGTCTGGGACGCCGGCAGCCTCGAGTGCGGCCCCCAGATCCGGAAGCAGTTTCCGGCAGTCCTTACACCAGTCGCCGCCCCATACCTTGTATACCAGTTCGTCGTTGTGCGCTGTGAGCGTGTCGACAGCCTCCTGGTAGGAGGCTTCGTCCCACGTCGGATTCGGCTGCATGGTCTCGAGACTCATAGCCGGAGGTAGTGAGTCCGGGGGCTTAACGACGGTGTTTGTGGCAGGCCGTTCGCTCGGGACGACGGCGTTCGTCCGATATCTCGTACGGAAGAGACGGGTCGAGGACCCGACCGACAGTCCGAAGCAATTTTCACACTAACCACAAACATTATCACTATGGTATTCGACTCGACCGCTCACTCGGATCACGAGCAGGTATCGTACTTTACGGACCCCGAAACCGGGCTACAGGCGATCGTTGCGATCCACGACACGACGCTCGGACCGAGCCTCGGCGGGACGCGAATGCTCGATTACGCCTCCGAAGATGCCGCCCTCGAGGACGTGTTGCGACTCTCCCACGCGATGACGTACAAAGCGGCCGCGGCCGACCTCCCGCTGGGCGGCGGAAAAGCGGTTATCCTCGGCGATCCCGACGATCTCTCGAGCGAGGCCCTGTTCGAGGCCTACGGCCGGGCCGTCGACTGTCTCGCGGGCCGCTACATCACGTCGGTCGACGTCAACTCCGGCGTCGAGGATATGGACGTGGTCGCTCGAGAGACCGACCACGTCGTCGGAACGAGCGATGGGTTGGGCGATCCGTCGCCGATCACGGCTCACGGCGTCTTTCACGGAATCAGAGCCTGCGCGGAGTCCGTCTACGGAACGCGGTCGATGGACGGCCGCGATGTCGTGATCCAGGGGCTCGGTAAAGTCGGCCGATCGCTCGCCGAGGAACTGCTCGCCGACGGAGCCTCGGTAACGGTTACCGACGTCGACACCGAGGCCGTCGATGCATTCGCCGAGGAGTACGACGTCGAAACTATCGATCCAGAAGCGGTCTACAGCCAGTCTTGCGATGTCTTTGCACCCTGTGCCGTCGGCGGTGTTGTCAACGACGAGACGATCCCGCAACTCGACTGTGACATCGTCGCAGGCGGGGCGAACAACATCCTCGCCGAACGACGACACGCGGCCGTGCTTCGGGAGCAGGACATTCTGTACGCCCCGGACTACGTGATCAACGGTGCCGGGCTGATCACGGTCGCCAAGGAGTATCTTGGCGGGACCCGCGAGGAAGCCTACGAGGAGGCGGCCGCACTCGGTGACCGGCTGCTCGAGATGATCGAACTCGCCGACGAGCGGGACACGACGGTGCTCGACGCGGCCGACGCGTACGCCGAAAACCGCATCGAGGGCGGCGAACGGATGCCGACGATTCCGACGTAACTCGACTTCATTTTCGCGATCGCGTTTCGAGACCGTGCCGATCCCGATATCCGATACACCGGCACGTCCTGCCAGTGTCCAGCATCGGTTTATGGCTCGACTCCCTAGGTGTTGGCAATGAAAGGGAGTATCCTGGACACGATCGGCTCGCCGCTCGTCCAGGTCGACTCGCCGGAAGGCGTGACCGTCGCCGCGAAGGTCGAATCCTTCAATCCCGGCGGCTCGGCCAAAGATCGGCCGGCCCTCCAGATGATCCGGGCGGCCGAACGCGACGGCACGATCGAACCCGGCGACCGGCTCGTCGAACCGACCAGCGGAAACACTGGAATCGGTCTCGCGCTGGTCTGTGCGGCCCGAGACTACGATCTGACGATCGTGATGCCGTCGGACAAATCCGCGGAACGTCGCCGAATCATGGCAGCCTACGGCGCCGACCTCGAGTTAGTCGACGGCAACATGGAAACGGCCCGCGCTCGAGCCGACGAACTCGAGGCGGAGGGTGCGATCCAGCTAGGCCAGTTCGAGAACCCGGCAAATCCCGAGGCTCATTACCAGACGACCGGGAACGAGATCGTCGAACAGGTCGGCGACCGCGAGATCGACGCCTTCGTCGCCGGCGTCGGCACCGGCGGCACGATTTCGGGCACCGGCCGCCGACTCCGCGAGGAGTTCCCGGAGATGGATATCGTCGCCGTCGAACCGGCCACGAACGCCGTCCTCTCGACGGGCGAGGCCGGCGACGACGACTTCCAGGGGATGGGACCTGGCTTCGTCAGCGACAACCTCGATCTCGACCTGATCGATCGCGTCGAGACCGTCGAACTCGAGGAGGCCGAAGCCGAGTGTCGTCGCCTCGCACGCGAGGAAGGCGTCCTCGTCGGCCAATCCAGCGGCGCGACGAGTCTGATCTCACAACAGATCGCTCGCGAAATCGCCGAGCCTACCCTCGACTGTCCCGAGGTGCCGGGCGCGTTCGACGAACCGGCCGCGACGCCGGAGCCGGACGGTGGCGAACAACTCGACGACTGCCCGCTCGTCGTGACTGTCTTCTGGGACAGCGGCGAGCGATACCTCTCGACGGGGCTGTTCGACTGAAAACGCCTCGAGCGGGGCGAACACCCCCGACTGGTTGCACGATGAAATGGGGTGCCCCAAACACCAAAACCGCTCTTTCACCTTGGCCAACGTACTTTACCCGTCTCCGTCTACGTCATCAGTGATGACGGAGTCCTCCAGACGAACGCTACTGTGTGCTAGTGCCGGCCTGCTCACCCTCTCAGCCGGCTGTCTCGACGAATTCGGCGGCGCGACGAGCGACGACAGCCCGGCGGACGACGATTCCGATGGGAACGGTCCGGGGTCCAGTGGTAATGAGACCGACTCCACTGCTACCGGGGATCTCGAGAGCACGGACAACGTGTCCTTCGACCACACGGACGTGCCGATGGAGCCCGAAGCGACGCTCGTCACCAGCGCGGACCGCGCCGACAGATGGCTCGACGACCACGAGTTCGCCGACGACGTGATTCCCGAGTTCGTCGAGGAAACGTTGTTCGAGGAGTCGGTGCTGATCGCCCTCGAGAGCGACGCGCCGACCCTCTGTTATGAGATGGTACTCGAGGAGGTAACGCTCGAGGAGACCGACGAATCCGACGACGGCGACGCTCAACTCTCGCTCGACGCAGCGGTGATCGACGAATCCGACGACGATGAGGTGTGTGCACAGCAGATGATCGCCGTCGGTCAACTCGTCCGCGCGACGTTCGACGGCGAACCCGCGACCAGCGCGTCGGTGACGATCGACGATGCCGACGGTGAGACACACGAATTTACCATCGACGTCGAGAGCGATAGCGACGAGTCTTGATCGGACCGACTCCGTCTGGATGACAGCTCAAGGTGCGTGTTCGGCTTCGGTGAGTCGAACGACCAGCGTCTCCTCGACATCACGAAGGTCGTACTCCGGAAGTTCGCCGTCGGTTCGGCGGACGTACAGCGGTTCGACGAGACGCCACTGCGAGCCGACGAACCCTACAGTATCGCTCGACTCGGTTCCGTCGGCCGGACTCGAGTCGGACTCGCCGTCGGCATCCGGGTCACTCGTCTCAGCCGACTCGGCCGATGCCGTCGCCGCTCCGGCAGGGGTCCCACCGTCGCTCGCCGCGCTCGACTGTTCCGTGCCGTCCGGCTCCGGTCCGACTCGCTCGAGACCGTAGATCTTGCAGAACTCGGCCGTTTCGGCCGATTCGACGGCGCCGTTGCGGAGTTCCGTGGCGAGCGGCCGCGAGAGCCACTCGTCGTCGCTGACGCTGGGTTCCTGGACGAGCGCTTCGTCGACGAAGCGAGTGAGATACCAGTTCAGGTCGTTCAACAGCGAGATAGCAGCGCCGACGCTGACCGTCTGGAGGGCGATCGAGTTCTCGAAGGGGCGCTCGAGGTCGTACGTCGAGAGCGCCTCGCGGGACGTCTCCCGGGAGAGGAGTTCGTACTGGAGGTTACAGTCGGCCGTCCCGATGAGACAGACGCGCGTCACTGGTTTTCCTTCGGTGCGTCGGCGTAATGTGGGTTTCGCTCCCCGTCGGGAGGGAAGCGAACCGAAGTCGATCAGTCGTCGCTCGCGAACCTGTCGATGTGTTCGACATCGAGGTTGCTGACCGGTACGTCCTGCCCGATCGTGAACTCGGAGGTCGCGCCGCAGTCGTAACATTCGATGACGATCTCGGTTTCGTGAGCGAGAATCCCAGCGTCCGTGTCGCCGCTGCAGGCCGGACACGAAAGCCAGTCCTGAAATCGGTAATCGACTTCTGTCATGCGCTTCTATCGAGCGGGTAATCACTCGAAATCCGAGTAGTCCGCCGTTGACCGATCAATTCGTTTTTGTGGGGTGGGCTACTCAGTCGAAATCCGCGACAGACGATAACAATACTCGCCGAAGAATCTTTTCGTTGCCGCGGCGAATCCGATCGGAGAGCGCTTGACGGCTGATGTCGAGCTCCGCCCCCAGTTCGTCGAGATCGGCCTCGCTCGGCGTCTCGAAGTAGCCGTTTCGGAGCGCGAGGACGAGCGCCTCGCGCTGTTCTTCGGAGAGGCCAAAGCGGTGGCCGCGATCCGAGTCCTCGGTCAGCGTGTACGTTCGCTCGACGTGGACGGTGATCTCGTGGTCCGTCAGATAGTTGTAGAGCGTCGTGAGCTTCTCGTGGTCGTTGAACCGCAGGCGGAACATCCAGTTCCCGTTCGCGCGGCCCTCGAGGACGGTCGCCTCCGTGGCGGCGATGCCCGTCAGCAGGCCGTCGTCGTCGTGGTCCTCCCATTCGATGCGGTAGAGGCCGCTCTTGCCGATCCTGTCGACGGCTAACAGCTCCTTGACGTACTTGCTCCCCCGAACCGTCGACTCGAACGACGGCAGGTCGTTGCCGGTCGCCCAGACGAACGGCATGATCTCGTTCTCGGTCGGGACGATGCGCTCGAGTTCGAGGACGACGTTCGGCGTGCTCGACAGGGCCTGCCCGAGAACGAACTCCTCCGGTTCGATGGAAAACTCCAGAATAACGCTCATACCGACTCAACCCGCGCCACCATCGTAGCCGTTGCTATCGTGGCGATGCGTGAGACTACGGCTCGACCAGTTCGGCGTTTCGAGCGGCTTCTTCGGCCCGCTCGAGCAGGTCCTCGGGTTCCGCGTTCAGGAGCGGCTCCAGACGAGCGTTCGTCTCGACGCGATCCGGTGCGACACGATTACAGCCGGCGTTGATCGTCGAGTCGGTGTAGGTGCCGATCTCACGGGCCCTCGCAACGATGTCCTGCTTGTCCAACGTCAGCAGCGGGCGGTGGATCGGCAGGCGAGCGGCGCGACTCGTCACGCCGAGGTTCCGGACGGTCTGGCTGGACTTCTGTCCCACGGCTTCGCCGGTGACGATCCCGTTAGCGTTGACGCGCTCCGCCAGTGTCTCGGCGGCCCGGTAGAAAAAGCGACGCAGGGAGAGCATTCGCCCCTGCTCCATCTCGCTGACCAGCAGATCCACCGTCTCGCCCCCCGGAATCTTGTACACTTGCATGTCGAAATTGGGCGCGTACCGCGAGAGCTTCCGTACGGTTTCCATCGCACGCGCCTCGTGGTCGATACCGCCGTAGGCCCCGAGATCGACGTACGCCGGCACGATGGGACAGCCGCGTTTCATCATCTCGTAGGCCGCGACCGGCGAGTCGATGCCGCCGCTGACAAGCGCGATCACCGGCTCTTGAGCGCCGAGTGGCAATCCGCCAGGACCCGGAACGTGCTCGAGGTAGACGAACGCGAACTCCTCGCGTACCTCGACGCCGAAGGTGATGTCCGGATCGTCGAGGTCAACTTCGGGGTGGAACTCGTCTTCGACGGCCTTCCAGATGGCCGTCCCGCCCTCGCGGGCGAGGTCCTCGCTGTCGTAGGGGAGCGTCTTATCGGCCCGTCGGGCGTCGATCGCAAAGGTTCCGCCGGTGTACCGTTCGCGGGCCGTCTCGACGAGTGCCTCGAGGATGCGATCCTTTTCGGTACTGACGACCAGTGCGGGGCTCGCGGAGACGATTCCGAACGCGTCCGTTGCGGCCGCGGTCGCCTCCGCGACGGACGCTTCAGTGGTGTGAATCAACGGTCGGTTCCACCGCTGTTCGACGTCGCCGGGGATCGAGCGGTCGGCCAACAGGGCCTCGAGGTTTTCGACGAGGATCTCCTCCATGTACCGCTTGACGGTGTTGCTCTTGGTGTTGACGTCACCGTGACGGAGGAGGACGGTGTCGGCTCCCGGCGGGTGCATAGGCGGAATAGACGGGCGGGGCTATAAGGGGATTACGAGGGACGGACGAGAGCCGAGTCACGGAGTCGAGTCAGCTGACATCTCGGACGGACGGATGACCCGTGAGCTACCGGCGGCCGGTGAGCTTTCGGTAGGCCAGTTTCGGGAGCTGTCCGACGACTGCCGGAAACTCGAGTCCCAACTGGGCGTTTCCGTCCGCCGTATCCCAGTAGGTCCGGCCGGTGGTCAGCTTTCCGCCCTCGAGACGGACGGTCGACATCCCTCTGAGGATCAGCTGACGGCCGGTCGGCGGAATGCCCTCGAGCGGCCCGTCATGGGTTCCCGTGAGCGTCCACTCCACCAGCACGACGTCGTCGTCGGCGACGACCGACTCGGGCAGGACGTGAAAGTCAGGAAAGGCGGCTTCCGTCGCTCGGAGATACTCGCGGAACTCGCGGGGCCCGCGAACTGGTTCTGAGAGCATCGGATCCGTGTACGTGAACGCGTCGTCGACGAACTCCGGGACCCTGTCGAACTCGTGGTCCTGCCAGAGTGCGGTCACGTAGTCGTGGACGATGCGTTCGTTCTGTTGGGGGATAGCGTCTACTTCCATAATTTCATTCGGGTACGTTCGGGTTTCTCGCGGGCTCTCGGCGGCGAACGGCCGCTCGAGGAACGTCACGGGGCGACGAGAACGTACACGTCTACAGGCGCTCTGAAGCGTTAACCCTTCCTTCGGAGAGCCGCATCCGTCGCGTCGGCTAGCTAACCGATTCGCTGATCGTCGGACTCAGGCGTCCGGTGTGGGAGTAAATTCCGACGAGCAAGACGACGCCCGCGAGCATCGGCACGACCGCGCTGACGCCGTAGATAATCTCGAAGCCGACGACGTCGACCAGCGGGAGCGAGACGAGCGGGCCGAGCCCGCCCCCGACGTCGCCGAGGACGTTGTTCGTCCCCATCGCACGACCGACGCGCTCCTCGGGCGTCAGGTCCGCGAGCAACGCTGTCAACGGCCCGCCGACGCCGCCCTGTCCGGCACCGATCAGGAGACACGCGAGGACCAGCACCTCGAAACTCGAGCCGAACGCCAGAATCACGAAGCCGACGCAGGACGTGATCAGAAAGCCGATCATGACGGGGACGCGCGCGCCGACCGAGTCGCTCAGGTAGCCGCCGCCGAGCGTGAACACCGCGCCGGCCAGCACCGTCAGCCCCATCAGCATCCCCGATGAACCCTGCGCGTCGAGTCCGAAGATGGAGACGGCACGGACGTCGAGCAACAGGACGAGCGTCGAGAAGAGGACGCCGATGTACGCGAAGTAGAGCCCGAAGTTGACGAGCCCGATCGTCAGCGCCGGGACGCTCGTATCCACGTCCCAGGGCTTGACCGACGTCTGTTCTTCATCGACGTGGGTCTCGGGAACGATCAGATAGGCGATGATGCTCGCGAAACCGGCGAAGGCGGCCGCGAGGACGAACGCTTCGACGTTTCCCCAGACGTCGCTGACGACGCCGCCGAGGACGAGTCCGGCGGGGAAGCCGAAAGTGATGCCCGCCCGGACGATGCCCATGCTGGTCCCCCTCGAGTCGGCCTCGCTCACGTCGGCGGTGATCGTGTACGCGGTCGCGAAGACGAGCGCACTGCCGATCCCCCAGAGGATGCGGGCGATCATGAACCAGAACTCGGGCATCGGCGAGAGGATCGCGACGACGTACATGAACGTCGCGACGCCCTCGATCGCCAGTCCCGCGACGAACGGTTTTCGGGTGCCGATCCGGTCGACGAGGATCCCGGCCGGCGCGTTCGCGACGAGGCGCGTGAACCGATTCGCGCTCAGAATGAGGCCGACCATGAACGCCGAGATGCCGAGCACCTCGCCCAGATTCGGCAGGATCGGGAAGATGACGCCGCCGCCGAAGCCGACGAAGAAGGTACTCGCGACGACGGCGAGGACGATCCGGTTCGAACTGACAGAGGGGGTGCTCACTGGCGATCGCTCTCGAGTGCTGTGTCGATCCGTAACTCGCTCGGTTGTGCGAACGGGGCTGTGGCTAAAGGGCCTATCGAAACCGGTGATCCCTCGGGGCGAAGGCGTCCTCCTCGTTGTGCTCTCTGTGCCCTCGAGACCGAGTGCAGTGTTGGAGATCCAGCTGCCCGGTCCCAGTCACTCGGAGTCGACTATTCGTTATATACGTTGCCTCGGTGACAGAACGGGTACGATGTTCACACAGCGAGGCGACCGGTTCTGGACCTACGAGGAACCCCTCCGGTTTTTCGGCGTCGAACTCGGGCGGATCATGTCCGTAATGAAGCTCTCGAGCGGCGGCCTCTTCGTCCAGTCGCCGGCGGAACTGACTCCGGAACTGAAAAGAGCGCTCGACGACCTCGGCGAGGTCCGGTTCGTCGCAGCGACGAGCAAACTCCACGGTCACCTGTACATGGAACAGTACAGGGCCGCGTATCCGGACGTCGAACTACTGGCCGCCCCCGGCCTCGCCGCACGTCGGACCGATCTGCAATTCGATCACCTACTGGGCGATACGCCCGATCCGCGGTGGGGTACTGATATCGATCAGGCGGCGATCGTCGGCCACCGGTGGCTCACCGAAATCGCCTTTTTTCACCGTCCGAGCCGGACGCTCATTCTCGGCGATGTCGGCTTCCACATCGGCGAACGCAGCCCACTGAAGACCCGTCTCGTGGCCCGCACCCTGCGCATCTACGAGCGGATCAGCCCGCCGATCGAGCTCCGGCTCACGATCACGAACGAGGCGACGTTCCGGCGTTCGATACGGGACGTTCTCGCGTGGGACTTCGACCGCGTCGTGCCCGGTCACGGCGAGATCGTCGATTCCGGGGGAAAACGGGCGGTTCTCGATGGCTACGACTGGCTGCTCGAGTAACGGTCGGAAAAACGCGACTCTCGGGACCGACGCTTAGAACGTCGTCAGTTCGCCGTCGATCACGCGACGCGTGATTCCGGTGACATCGGCGAGTTCGGCGTCGACGATCGCGTTGACCTCGTCCTCGACGTCGCCGAGCGCGACGCCCTCTTCGGTGACGACGTGGACGTCGGCGACGTGTGGCTGGTCGATCGGACGGCCGATCTGGGAGAGCAATCGGACGCGCAGGTCGCGGATGCCGTCGACCTCGCCGACGACCTCCTCGGCGATTTCGGTCGAGAGCAGGTTGTAGATCTTCCCGATGTGATTGACCGGGTTCTTCCCACTCGTGGCTTCCATCGACATCGAGCGGTTGGGTGTGATGAGTCCGTTCGCGCGGTTGCCGCGGCCGACGGAGCCGTCGTCGCCCTGCTCGGCGGAGGTGCCCGTCACCGTGAGATAAATCGAGCCTTCGTCGTAGTCGTCGGCCGTGTTGACGTGGACGTCGACCGCGCGGTCGGTGTGTTCGTTCGCGACCCCCTCGACGAACTCGCGGACGGACTCGACGGCGTCGATATAGGCGTCCAGATCTGCGATGTGCTCGTCGACCATCGCCGCGGCGACGGTGACGTCGATCTCGTCGCCCTCGCGTTTGCCCATGATTTTGACGTCCGAACCGACGTACGGATTCTTCTCGGCGAACTCGCCGTTGAGTCGGTGTTCGGCCTCGAGGACGATCTGTTCGGTTTCGGTCAGGGGCGCGTGGCCGACGCCGAAACTCGTGTCGTTGGCCATCGGGACGCTCACTTCGTCCTCGCCGAAGACCTCCTGCAGATCGCCGCTTCCCTCGCCGAGTTTAACGTCGACGATGATGTCTTCCCCGAAGGTCAGCTGGGGGATCGTCTCCTCCAGGTACTCGCGTGCGGCGCGCAGCGCGATGGGCTCGGCCGGGATGGTCTGGCCTTCGTAGTGTTTGGTCGCGCGGCCGACGATCAGCAGATAGATGGGATCGACGACTTCACCGCCGCCAAACGCGGGTGCGGCCTCGCCGGCGACGAGCTGTGTCTCGTCGGTGTTGAAGTGCAACACTTCGCCCACGCGGTCGATGTACTCGCGAGCCAGTGCGCCGGCGACGGCCTCGGCGATGCCGTCACAGATCGAGTCCGGGTGTCCGATTCCCTTCCGCTCGACGATCTCGACTTCCTGGTCCTCTACTGCCTGACGGTCGATCGGCTCGACCCGAATATTCCGCTCACTCATTACCGGGAATTGGGGGACAGGCGTTCTATAACTTGCGGAAACAAAATCGAAACGAAAATGTTTGGAAGTAATACGGGTTGCCCGTCCGAGCGCCGGATACGTGCATCTACCGTGACTCGGCGATGTCAGGACTCGAGCAACAGTCCCAAATACGACGTCCGAAGCTGCTCGCCGGGATCCAGTTCGAGTCGCTCGAGGACGTCGTACGCCCCGTCGCGCGCCGACTCGAGGTCGGCCTCCGTCTCCACCTCGGTCTCGACCTCGACGTACTCGCCGACGCCGTCAACGGAGTCGAGGGTGATCGTGTAGTCGTACTCGCCGTTTTCGAGGGCGAAGCGCTCGCGTTCCTTGCGGACCGTCGCGGCGGGCTCGAAGCCGAGGTTCGTCAGGACGGCGTTCATCGTCTCGCCGTCCTCGACTGCCGTTTCGTGTTCCTCGCGGCTCTTGGATTGCTCGTCCAGCAGGGGTCCCTTATACGTGATACGCGTCTCGTCGCTGCCAGCCTCGGGATTCGACTCCCGACGGATTCGAAGGGCTTCGTCGGTCTCGACGAACGAGCGGTGGGGCGCGTCGTAGTACGTATCCTCCTGGACGATTGCCCGCTCGCGGGTTCCATCGCGGGCCTCGAGCCGAGTCCTGACCGCCTCGAGGTCCGCCGGAACCTTCACTTCGACTTCGTACATGGACGGAGAGACGAAAAGCGGTCGTAAGTATCGGTCGCTCTCCGTCTCGCATGAAAACGTGTACCTTAAATGTAGACGGCGGGACGTACAACGTATGACCGAGGAACAGGAGGCCGAGCTCGAGGAGCAGGCCGATGACGCCGACGCAGAAGGAGACGAGAGCGCCGAGGAAGCCGAGGGGCTTCAACACGGCGACTTCGTCGAGATCGACTACACCGCCTACACCGCAGAGGGTGACCAGCTGGTCGACACGACCGACCCCGAAGTCGCCGAGGAGGAGGGTGTCGACGACCAAGGTCAGGAGTTCAAGCCGCGAACGATCGTGCTGGGTGAGGGCCACATCTTCGAGGGCGTCGAAGACGCACTCACCGGCAGCGAAACCGGTGACACCGGTAGCGTAACGATCCCCGCCGAGGAGGCCTTCGGCGAGCACGACCCCGACGACGTCCAGACCGTCAGCGCCGAGAAAATCGACGAGGACGACCGCTACCCCGGTGCGAACGTGCAGATCGACGGCCAACAGGGCTACATCAGCACGATCATCGGCGGTCGCGCCCGCGTCGACTTCAACCACCCGCTGGCCGGCGAGGACGTCGAGTACGAGTTCGAGATTCTCGAGGAAGTCGACGACCGCGAACAGCAGGCCGCCGGCCTGTTCGAGATGTACCTCGGGATGGAGCCCGAACTCTGGATCCAGACCGATGAAGTCGAAGAGGAAGTTCCCGTCGAGCCCGACGAGGACGACGAGGACGCCGAGCCCGAGTTCGAGACCGAGACCGTCGAGAAGGAGACGGTCTACCTCGAGGCCACGCCCCAGATGACCATGAACCAGCAGTGGATGATGGGCAAACAGCAGATCGGCCAGCAGATCATCGACCAGATCGGTGTCGACCGCGTCATCGTCCAGGAGACCATCGACGGGATGGGCATGGGCGGAATGGGCGGCATGATGGGCGGTATGGGTGGCATGGGCGGCGGCGACATCGAGGAGGCCCTCGAAGACGCCGACGTCGACGCTGACGAAATCGTCGAAGAGCTCGAAGGCGCCGAAGAGTAACGTCGTTCGTCCGGTTCGATTTTCGTATAGTAACAACTGGAACTGGTTACACACCGATCGCACTATCCGCGGTTCTCGCTCACTCCGTACGCTCCGAACCGCTTACGCTCCGAACCGCGCGGCCGTCGTGCGATCGGGTGTGCACTGACTTCCAGTGGCTACTATATTTTCCCGCTCGAGCACCGGCTCCCGATCCGATCGGCACTCCGGGCACAGAGTCGAATCGGTTCGCGCCTTCACTCTCGCTTTCGTTGGACCCTGTCACAACCTGAAATCGTTGGTTACTCGATAGCCGATTCTCATGTCGTCCAGTCAGATCGCACAACTCAGCGGCCCTGCTGAAGTAAGCCTCTTTTGTTCACGGAATAAACAATAAGTTGTTTCGTCGGTACCTGTAAGGTCTAATTACTTCAGTGACGAATACCTTGAGTTAATTATATTATCCTACTCGATCAAGGAACAGTCGCAATGTCCGAAAGCAAATCCCAGATCCGAACGTTCTTCGCCGAGCATCCGCGACTGATGGGCGTCCTGTTCGCAGCGTGCGTACTACTTTCACAGGCCGGCACCGCCGTTGCCGGGAACGGTGGCGGAACGTACTGAGAGTCGAGACAGCGTTCTTTTGTCACATGTAGCTAAACCGGTCGTCGGTCGACCAGCAGTGCTCACCGTCGTACTCGACCGCGATCTCCTCGAGTCCTAAAAACCGAGCGAGTGCGTCTCCTGAGAGGTCGATCGGGGGTAGTTCCTTGCCCGCGAGATAGTGTCGATCGACGCCGTCGAGGTAGGGAATGTACTGGGCGCCGACGCCGCTGTCGACGTGGTAGAGCTGGAGGAAGAGCCGATAGCGCCCGTCGTCGATCGGTTCGATGCGACAGCTGTTCGGAACGATGCTTCCGGATTGTCCGACGGCCAGGCCACCGTCTCCGACGACGATGTACTGGTTGCCGACGAGTCGGTACGACCGCGCCATCGCGACCGCGGACCGAAGCGTGAACCCGTTGTTCAGGAGTCGGGCGACGAACTGTCCCACGGCGATCGCGTCCTGATTTCCGACCTCGCTGAGCGTGACGATGCCCCCGACGCCGCCGCTCTCGATCACTTGCGTTCCGATCTCGTACGATTGACAGCCGTTGATGAGAAAGGCGTCGACGCCGACATCCGCGAGGGTACTCGGGTCGAGCATGCCGTCGCGACAGACGAACGCGTCGTCCTCGACGTGGCCGACGTAGTGCAAGAAGTCGACGTCCTCGGCGAAGAGCCGCCGCAGTTCGTCGCCGCTGACGTTCCGATGGACGGTTGCGTCGAAGGGAAGTTCCTCGCGGTCGCCGTACAGGCCGTCGTCGGTCGCCTCGAGTTCGGCCGCCATTCGCTCGTCGTTACAGACGATCGTTACCTCGACGCCGTCACCCGACGGGGTCCTCTCGAGTCCGTTCTCGAAGCCGGCTTGGAGGAGTTTGTTCGCGCCGATCGGGATCCCCTCGCCGAGCCACGCCCGCTCGAAGGCGTCGACCTCGGGGATCGAAACGTACGAATCGATTCCCCGGTCGGCCGCTGACTCGCCCTCTCCGGAGCGGGGAGTCGATCTGGTGAAAGCCTCGATCTCGCTCGGGATCGACGGCGCCGTAGCTGGCTCCGGATTCGTGGGCAGCGACCGAACGCTCGCGAGTTCGTAGGCCAGATACGGGAGCGCGGTCGCGTTCTCGGCAGCTGACGACGTGTACGTGACCAGCCGCCATCGGGGAACGAGATCCGCGACGGCGTCGAACGGAATCGAGAGGGCCGTGGCGAGTCGGTCGGCCAGTGGCTGCTCGTAGAGGTCGTCGAACGCCAGTTCGAGGCGGTCCGCGACGCACTGGCGCTCGTACAGTTCGACCGGATAGAACCCCTCCGTTCGGGTCACGCAGTCGATAAAAAAGACGTGCTTGAGAACGCGGTCGACCAGCCGATCGAACGTGTACTCGGGGCGGTCCAGCGAGTACTCGAAGCCGCGGTCGGTCTCGATTCGCGGCCGAGAACCCGTCTCGACCGTTGCGCCGAGATAGTAGCCGAGCGAGCAGATCGTATAGAGGGCCGATCGCTCCGGTGGAACGACGATCCTGACGCCCGTGTCGGGGGTCTCGAGTGCGTCAGGAATTCGAACGTCGTCGGCCAGTGCGAGCCGCGGCGGGTGACCCCGGAACGACGGCAGCGAGCGCTCGGGGCTGGTCGTCTTCAGCGCGGAGCCAAAGGTCGATACGGCCCGCGCCAGATCGTCCGGATCGGCGGTCGTCTCGACCGTGGTTGCGGGCCGTTCGTGGCGCGAACGCGCACCCAGTCGGACGGTCGTCGCCTCGCCGAAGTGAAACGCCAGGCGGTCGTCGGACGACGCGATGGTCAACTCGCCGTGGACGCGAACGTAGAGTTTGATCGGCGCCATCAACTCGACGAGGTACGTCCCGTCGGGCAGCGTTTCGTAGGCGTAGTGTTCGGTCTCGAGCAGCATCTTCCCCTCCGGATCGCGAACGTACGTCGGAACGACGAAGGGGAGGACCAGTCGTTCGGTCGTCACCGCGACAGCGGCGTCGACCGGGAAGTAGAAGTCGTCCGTTTCGACCGCGGTCGGCGTGACCCGTTCCGACAGCCGGATCGGGCACTGTCGGTTCTCGATCGGATCGACGACCGTGAGTCCCGGTCTGTCGTCGGCCGGCTGAAACGTCGGTGTCAGTGTCATTCGTCGAGGATCGTCGTCTCGTCGGCTTCGGATCGTTCGTTCCGGTCGATCAGCGACCGTCGACGGGCCGGTCGGGTCGTCACGTTGCTACCGCGAGTCCCGCAACGCGAACCAGTCGGTCGTGTAGTTGCTCTCGTGGAGGTGCCAGCGCTGTTCGGCGCCGGACTCCCCGACACGGAGTTCAACCGTCGCGTCGAACAGTGCCTCGAGTTGCCGAACAGTCTTCGACGATCGCTCGATCGGAAGGACGTAGTGTCCCAGCGCTGAGACCGCTTTGACCGACTGGCAGACGGACTCGAGAAACCGCTCGGTCACCTCGACGTCTCGGTCTTCGACGATCGGGCGCAACGAGTCGACGCAGAGACGGATTGTAGCTGGGTTCGGCTCAGTTTCGGCTGCCGTGATCATCCGGAGCGCCGAATCGATGGCGTCCTCGAGACCGTCGATGTCGTCGGGTTCGGCGGCGATTCTGGGCGTCGGACCGATATCAACAGTGGAATGGCTGCCCACAGCAGACCGTGCGGTTGCCGCGTAGTCGACGACCTGCGCCGTCGATGCGTCTTCGGGGGAGAGTCGCGTGTAGACGACGTCGATATCGCGATCGAGCAGGGCGAACAGGCGGCGTCGGTCGCGTCCTCGGTCGCCCATGAGGCTGGTGCTCGCGACGTCGACGAGGTCGTCCGGGACGGCACCGACGACCAGTACGTTGCCCCCGACTCGTTTCAGTCGCCTGAGCGTCGAGCCGGCAGCGATCGTTCCGTCCGGGCGCACGACGACATCGTATCCGAGCGTCGAGAGCCCGACGGTCGCGCCCGACCGCGGTGCGCCGTTCCGTCGGCGTCCGTTGAGTCGTTCGACAGCGTCGAGATCGATGGTGTCCGCAATCGCCGACCGGATGTACGCCCGATCGTGATCGGTCTGCGCGGCGACCGCCGAGACGACCCGAACCGTTGTGTCGTTCTCACGGGCGACGTCGACGTCGGATACGTGGGACCAGTCGTCGATCGCCGGCAGTTCGTCCGAGTCGGAGAGAGTCACTCGGCCGTCGGCGGTCATCCGAACACGCTGGTTCGCGTAGGAAAACGTGACAACCGGCCACGCGCCGCGATTCGACTGGTCGCCGCTCTCGAGGAGGTCGTCGAGCGCGTCCGGATCGACGGTCTCGTTCAACTGCGGGAGTTCCATCGGTGAGACGCCGGTTTCGTCCGCGACCCGTTTCACCACCGCCACACCGGACCGCATCTGCACTCCCCCGTCCATAACCCGGCGACGGGAGAACTGGTCCCTCCCGCCCCGAGAGGTATCCTTCGTCATCTGGATCTGCGTAGGCGTGGCGCGTACGAATAGTTCGTGCATAGTTTCACGGAGAACATGAACCGTGAAAATTAGGAAACGGGTGAAACGTACTGTACGTCACGTCGTTTCGTCTCTTTTCCTTTCGGATACGTCAATTCGGTATTCTCCTAGTACGTTTATTACCGTCCCGGGACTGGCTACGAATATATGGTCGATTTCAGCCCGGAGGATACGGGCGGGCGATCCTCGACGCGTGACCGCCGCTTCGACCCCCCATCCCGGTCCGAACGCGGGTCGCCGATCGACGAGTTGCTCGTCCTCCTCAGTCATCAGCGCCGGCGCGACGTGCTGTACTACCTCAGCGATCATGAGGTCGCCAGTCTCGAGTCGCTGGCGGCGACGATCGCCGCGAACGAAGCGGGGGTGGCTGCGGAACGAGTCTCCGCCGAGCGGCGCGAGTCCGTCCTCATCGATCTCTACCACAACCACCTGCCGAAACTGACGGATCGAAAGCTGGTCGAGTACGACCACCGTAGCGGGGCAATCAGGTGGTCTTCGCCACCGGCGCTGTTCGACGAACTCCTCGAGTGCTGTTACTCCCTCGAGTCGACCGACGGGTCAGCGACGGATGACGGGTCGGAGACGGACGACGAGTCCGACACGAACGGCACCTGACGACCGCTGTCGCCGGCCCGCTCGCTCGGCAGGTACGGCCCAATAGCGACCGGGAGGTGTCCGCGTTAGGTCTACTCAGGCGATATCCCGGCTCGTGTCGATCGCCACCTCTTCGGTCAACTCGAGTTTGATCGCCTCGGTCGGCTGGGCGCCGCCGCGGAACTTGGGAATCGTGAGGTGATTCTCGAGTTCGCTGCCGGCCGTCTTGGTCCGGAGATGGAAAACGGCGTCGGCGGCGTGGATCGTCCGCGTCCGCCCGTTGGGGACATCGGTGCCTTCCAGACAGTGTAACACTGCGATCGAACCGGTCTCGAGCATCTGTGACTTGAGTTCGTTGAGAAAGGTGACGTACTCGTCGGTGTCGGCGTGTTCCAAAACGTCTATCGTGTCGATGATGAGATTTGCCCCGTCGGGGAGTGCACCGATGAGACGGGTCGCCTCCTCGAGCGGGTCGTCGCTGGTGACGTGTCGGACGGTCGGACTGCCGACCTCGGAGGGTGAGGCCTCGATCGCGTGACGGACGGCGTCGTCCGATCGCTCGGTCGAGAGATACAGGGTGCCGCGGGCGGCCGTGAGTTCGTAGAGGAGCAGCTCCGATTGGCTGGCCGGCTGGGCGGTGTATGCGACGATACACCCCGGCGGTAACCCGCCGTCGAGTTTCCGATCCAGCACGTCGATCCCGGTATCCAGTCGACCGACCATACAATTGTGACCAGTAGCCACAGCGCCCGCATAACTCTTTGGCTTCGAATTAGTTCTTAGAAACAAATCAGTTTGTCCTGTAAATATAGTAGCCACTGAAAGGCAATGCGCGCCTGATCGCACGATGGCAGCGCGGTTCGGAGCGAACGAAGTGAGCGAGAACCGCGGGAATGCGAATACGCGGGATCAAAGATCTCGCGGACCATGCGAACGAGCAGTGCGCGGCGCTACGCGCCGCGACTGCCGAGACGAGCGCGGAACCGAAGGTTCCGCGAGCAGTCGAACGGGTGCGTGGCACCCGTGAGACGACAGCGGGGCCGTCTCGCAGCGCCCGTGAGCAGACGATGAGCCCTGCGAGCCGTGAGCTGTGCGATCAGTGTGTAAATTGTTTCAGTTGTTACTATATACTGGTGTTCGCCTCTCCACCGACGCCCGAGCGCAGCGCTGCGGGCTGCCATCGACGCGCTCTGTGGATGTTCGATACGCAGCGAACTGATCGACGGTTGACCCTGCAAGAGATGGTCCGTCCCGGGGTCGTCCTGACGACGCCGAATGGAGAGATTCAAGGGCTCGGCAGGAGCCAACACGAACGAATGCGACACGATCACCTCATCACGAGCAAACAACTCTCGCGGGCGGACATCGAGACCGTCCTCGACCGGGCGGCCGAAATCGACGCCGATCCGTCGGCCGTCGCCGACCGTCACGCGAACCGATTGCTCGGCCTGCTCTTTTTCGAACCGAGTACGCGGACGAAGATGAGCTTCGAAACCGCGATGAAACGCCTCGGCGGCGACGTCGTCGACATGGGTTCGGTCGAATCCTCGAGCGTCAAAAAAGGCGAGACGCTCGCCGACACCGTCCGAGTCATCGAGGGCTACGCCGACGCGCTCGTCTTGCGCCACCCCAAGCAGGGCGCGGCGACGATGGCCAGCGAGTTCGTCGACATCCCGCTGCTGAACGCCGGCGACGGCGCGGGCCACCACCCCACGCAGACGCTGCTCGACCTCTACACGATCCGCGAGAACGCCGGGCTCGACGACCTCACCATCGGCGTCATGGGCGATTTAAAGTACGGTCGGACCGTCCACTCGCTGGCCTACGCGCTGACGAACTTCGACGCGCGCCAGCACTTCGTCAGCCCCGAGAGCCTCCAGTTGCCTCGCGAGGTCGTCTACGACCTCCATCAGGCCGACGGCGCCGGCATCCGCGAACACGACTCGCTCGAGGAGGTCCTCCCCTCGCTCGACGTCCTCTACGTCACCCGCATCCAGCGCGAGCGGTTCCCGGACGAACAGGAGTACCAGAAAGTCGCCGGCGAGTACCAGATTGACATGGAGACGCTCGAGGCCGCAAGCGACGACCTGACCATCATGCATCCGCTGCCGCGGGTCGACGAAATCGCGCCGACAATCGACGAGACCGAGTACGCGGCCTACTTCGAGCAGGCGCACAACGGGGTGCCGGTACGGATGGCGCTGCTCGATCTGTTCCTGCAAGACGGAGGTGATGGCGATGAGTAATGGAGGTGACGAGCGCACGAACGCCGGCGACTCCGACGGCGGCAACGATCACCAGTTGCGCGTCAGCAAGATCCGCAGCGGCACCGTGATCGACCACGTCCGCGGCGGACAGGCGCTGAACGTGCTCGCGATTCTCGGCATCGACGGCAGCGAGGGCGAGGAGCTCTCGGTCGGAATGAACGTCCCGTCGGATCGACTCGCGCGCAAAGATATCGTGAAGGTCGAGGGTCGGGAACTCAGTCAGGACGAGGTCGACGTGCTCTCGTTGATCGCGCCGGACGCGACGATCAACATCGTCCGAGACTACGAAGTGATCGAGAAACACCGCGTCGATCGCCCCGAGATCGTCGAAGACGTGCTCTCCTGTCCCAACGCGGGCTGTATCACGACCGGCGACGAACCGGTGACGTCCCAGTTCGAGGTGCTCGACGACGGCGTTCGCTGTGCGTACTGCGGAACGATCGTCCGCGAGGAGATCGCGTCGCTGATCGACACCTGACGGGTGAAATTTGCCGACGACTGAAATCCGGTAAACCGTTCTTCATTTCTAGAGAACTATCCAGAATATCTAAGTGGGCTGCAATGTAGTGTCTACGTGTACATGTCTCGTACAGTCAAAATCCTGGTCGCCCTGTTCGTTATCGCCGTCCTCTGGAAAGTCGTGCTCAGCGGCTCCTCCGACGTCGATATCGAAGAGGTCGACTACGATCCAGTCGAGTAAGGTATAGTAGCCACTGAACGTCACTGCATATCTGACCGCACGACCGCTGTGCGATCAGCGTGTACATCGTTTCAGTTGGTACTATCGAGAACCGTTCGATTCCGAACGGCTTACGGATGCGGCGCCGTACTCTGAAGTATGTACGGCGTCGTCACGCGCAACGCAGACGAAGTCCGCTGGCCGGAGTTCGACCGCGGCTTTTACGAGGTCAAAGATGTCACCGGCCGGTCCGCCGAACCGATCGAAGACGGCGTGAACATGGTGTCCTGTTTCGGCGACAACGCCGCCGCGGACGCCGACCCGTCGCTGGTCGCCGTCGACGACCTCGGACGGCCGGCCACGCGTGACCGGACGTACTTCGATTGGGCCTACATCTGCCCCAGTCGACAGGACTACCGGGAAGGCCTGTTCGAAATTATCGACGACTGCGTCTCGGCCAACGAGGACGTTCGTCTCGACGATATCGGCTTCCCGCGGGCCGAATACTGTCGCTGTGGCGTCTGCGAGGAATCGTTCAAGGCAAGCGAGTACGACGACCGCTTCGAGTGGCGCGCCGCCGTCATCACCGAGTTCGTCGAGGAAGCCGTCGAGCGCATCCCCGGCACCGTCTACATGACGCTCTACCCCGATCCCTACCCCGGTCACCTCTACGAGCGAGCGGGGATCGACCTCGAGGCGCTCGAAGAACACGTCGACGAGTTCGTCGTCCCGCTGTACGACATGGCCTACGAAACGACCTACTGGCTCGAGACCATCGCTCGGGGCTTTGAGAGCGCGCTCGAGACGCCATTCAATATCGAATTGTACGCGGTAAACATCGATATCGACAACCTGATCCACGCCACCGAAGTCGCTGACGCCTACGGGAAGGACGTGTTCTTCGGCTACGAGGCGAGCAACGCCCGGGGGGCGCTGCGACGCATGCAGGCCGACGAGCGCGACGGCGTCACCCACGGCGAGCCGGATTCGGACTCCTAACCGAGCTATCGAGACGCGTCAACGGACAATTACTGCGTGGTTCGCCCGTGTCGTTCACGGTGACACGCGAGCACGCACGGAATCGCGATGGTTCGAACTGCTCGAAGTGACAGTCGGTGCTCGTGATCATTGTCTATCGTTTCTCGCAGTCTCTGGAGTGTGGCGCGTCGTTTCGATAGTTCGTCTCACTCTTCCGCGTGGAACTGACGGCGACCTTTATTGGAGCCTCCGTCTCCCTGCTGGGTGAGCGAGGATCGACGATCCTCGAGTGATTTCCGATGAGAGACAACCAGCAATCCGCCCAGTCCCAGCACGAACCGACCGAACAGCTTCAGCAGTCGACGATGAACCAGGGCCAGGCGGCCATCGAACAGGCGATCGACCTCCAGCGGAACATCGCGCGAATGACCCTGAGCGCGATGCAGTGGCAGGACACGGCCCAGAAGCAGGGTTTCGAAATCACGAAGTCGATGATGCAGGGGTTCCCAGGCCGGCGGTTCACCCAGTCGATGATGGAGAGCTATCTGCAGGGGCTCGAGGCCGTCATGCCGGAGATGGAACGCGCGATGGAGAAGGGAATGCAGGCGGCCACGCAAGCCCAGCCGGGGCAGGGCCAGCAGATTGGAACTCGGCACCAGTCCAGTCAACGGATGGGGCAATCGGGCCAACAGTACGAAAGCCAGCAGCCGATGGGCGGTCAGCACCAGTCGGGACAGCAGTTCGGCGGCCAGATGGGCGACCAGCGGTCGACTGAACGGATGAGTGGCCAGCAGATGGGCGGCCAACCCCAGTTCAGCCAACCGACGAGCCAGCACACCCACCAGCAAGAGCAGCAGTACCCCCAGACTGGCGAGTGGGTCTCGCAAGCGGGGACGTACGGCGGTGAAGCGTCTGGATCGGCCAGCCAGCAACGATCCCAGCAGATGGGCCCCGGCAGCCACTCCGACCAGGAATCCCAGCCTCACGCCGAGCGTCAATCTCAGCCTCGGCCCGACGAGTCCCAGTCCCAGCCGACCGACGCGGGCTCCCAACAGGGACAGTTCGGCCACGAGACACGACAGGGATCGCAGCCGCAGCAACACGGCGGTGACCAGCCGACTCGAGGACGCGAGCAAGAACACCGTCAGGATCGGGGGTTCGGCCAGTCGATGCCGCCACAGCAGTCGTCGCAGCCTCGCAACGAACGAGGCCGGTACTCACAGCGAATCGATACGGGCCACCATGAGTCCGAGCGGGGTCGGCAGCGACAGCCGATCGCTCAGGGACAGCGCGACGGTGGCTCCGATTCGGGCGAGTTCGACTCGTCCGACGAGGAGATCGACCGCGACTTCGACCAGGAGGAGATGCCACAGGACGACATGGAGGTCTCCGCCGAGCGAGGACGGGACGACACCGACGACGAAGCCGACGAACAGGAAGAGTAGCGACGCCCGCCGCTTCCACCTGCGTTAGTCCTGTCGACGGACTTCCTCGGCTCTCACTCTTTTTTAATGGGCTCGGTGGGTCGAACCGTCATACCGTTCGTCCTCTCGTGAGACGTTAGTCTCCTCGAGCGGTCGATCGACAGTCGTTGTCCAGTCGAACAAAAAGAACGGGTTCGAAGGCGGCTCCCGATGGTGACTCGAAACGATACGGGATCGGAACTACCGGGTGTCTCGGTCGTCGAGGACATCGTCATCGTCGTCGTCCCCGATGAGGTCGTCATCGTCGTCAGTGAGTCCCTCGTCGTCGTCCCCGATCAGATCGTCATCGTCGTCACCAATGAGATCGTCATCGTTGTCGTCGGTGAGGCCATCGTCGTCGTCACCGATCAGGCTGTCATCATCGTCGGTAAGGCCGTCGTCATCGTCACCAATGAGATCGTCATCGTTGTCGTCACCGATCAGACCATCATCGTCGTCGGTGAGCCCATCATCGTCGTCACCGATGAGGTCGTCATCGCTGTCGTCGGTAAGGCCATCGTCGTCGTCACCGATCAGGCTGTCATCATCGTCGGTAAGGCCGTCGTCATCGTCGCCGATGAGATCGTCGTCGCTGTCGTCGGTAAGACCATCATCGTCGTCGCCGATCAGGCTGTCATCGTCGTCAGTGAATCCGTCGTCGTCATCGTCACCGATGAGGCCGTCATCGTCGTCACCGATGAGGTCGTCGTCGCCTGCCCCAGTTCCGTGATCCGTATCGGTGCCGGCGCCCGCCGCGCCAGCACCGGTTCCGGTATCCGTGTCGTCCGATCTGGTCGAGCCGGCGTCCAGGTCCGAGGCGCCGCCGGTACTGGTCGAGCCGCCGCCGGAGCTGCCGGCGAGGTCGCTCTCGAGGTGGACCTCGTCGCTCGTCACCTGGGCTACCGAGCCCTCCTGGAGCGGGTACGTGTCTTCGTCGGTACCACCCCAGCCGAGTTTCGCTTTGATCGTGTCTGCGATTCCGGGGTCCGGTTCGACGTGGGCTGTGCCGTGTTCGACGTCCGCGACGAGACCGACTTCTTCGCCGTTTGCGTTCACAACGGTCTTGCCGATGTCGTCGTCGGTAAACTCTGGAGACATTACACTCTACTAGACGGCGAACCCGTGGAAGTTGGTGGTGCTTGCGGTGGCTTGCGGTTCGAGTAGTGACACGTTCCGTGTCGGCTCCGATCGAACTCCGGATCCGACGTATTGGTCCGTTTACGTATCGAATTCGGGATCGCGGCCTTCGAGGAACGCCGAGACGCCTTCCTCGTGTGCCTCGGAGGTTCGAGCCTGCACCTGCAGGAGGTTCTCGTAGTCGAGGGCCTCCGACCAGTGGCGACCCATGTTCTCGTGCATCGCCTGTTTCATCATGCCGACGATCTCCGTCGGCCGGTTTCGCAGTTGGTCGACGGTCTCCTCGACGTGCTCGTCCAGTTCGTCGGCCGGGACGGTCTCGTTGACTAACTCGAGGTCTGCCGCCCGCTCGGCACCGAAGAACTCGCCGGTGAACGCGAGTTTCTTCGCGGCCCGGAGACCGATAATGTGTGGCAACATGAACGTCCCGCCGGTGTCGGGAATGAGGCCGACGCGGACGAACGCACAGGAGAACGTCGCGTCCTCGGCGGCGTAGGCGATGTCCGCGAGCGCGACGACCGCCAACCCGGCACCGATGGCGTCGCCGTTGACCTTCGCGACGATTGGGACGGACGACTCGAGCATCGCTTCGACGACCCGTCCAAAGCTATCGGTGACGGATTCGTAGGCGTCCCGCGCCGAAGCCGGGCCCTCGGACAGCGCCTGCAGATCGCCGCCGGCGCTGAACGCGTCGCCCTCGCCCGTGAGGACGATCACGTGGTGTTCTTCCGGCGAGGCGTCGTCGATCGTCTCGGCGAGCGTGACGGCGGTCTCTCTCGTCATGGCGTTGAGCGCACCTGGTCGGTCGAACGCGATCCGCAGGATTCCGTCGTCGGTGTCGACGTGCATGACTCGACAGTGATTGGCGCGCGACATAACGGTACTCGTTCGCAGCCGTGGCATCGGCCGCCGGAGCGCAGTCGCTGAGCGATCGGCTGGGAACGAACGTTCGTGAAAACATCGACTGTCGGAATGCCGGATGGAAGCCGGCGTCGTGCAGTCTCGAGCGATAGCTGTCGGCTACCCGGGGTCGGTTCAGTCGGACGGCATCGGCGGGGCGACGGTCTCGTCTTCGGAGACGTTCAGCTCCGAAGTGACGAGGGCCCGGTAGGCGCGGCGGAGTCGCTCCGAGAGCGCCTGATGGGAGATCCCCAACTCCTCGGAAAGCTCCTGCATCGATACCTCGCGCGGGATCTCGAAGTAGCCGTGGTCGATCGCCGCGACGAGCGTCTCGTACTGGCGAGCGGTGAGACCACACTGGGAGTGGCTCTCCTCCGCCAGATCGAACAGCCGAACGATCGTCGGCGCGACATCCTCCTCGTCGAGTCGGTCGTAGAGTGAACTCACGCTCTCCCGGTCGGTGAACCGAATGCTCAGCAGCCACGTGCCATTCGAGGCCGACGCGCTCAGTATCGTCCCGCGCTCCTCGATGACGAGATCGAAGACATCGGCCGTGTCCGGTTCGAACTCGATGTCGTATAGCCACCGATCCTCGTCGCTGTTGATCAACGCGTGGCCACCGATCGCGGTGGCGTCGTCCAGTGCCTCCTCGACGGCGTCCTGTGACGGACCCGACAGCCAGAGGCCGTGACCGCTCGAGGCGATCACTCGCTCCATCTCACAGGTGAGCGATGGGACGGCCTCGAACAGCTCGCCGGCGCCAGTTCCCTCCGCGGGAATCTCGATGTCTGCAATCGATGTCATGATTCTCAATCACTGCTACAACGACGATCCCAATAACCCCACTTCCAAAGGGATTAGCCGCGACGAAGCCGAATTACAGTTCGAATGGTTGGTTCCGAACCGAGGTTATTCACGCTATCTTATCAGAAAACTAGTACTGGTGACGAGACGTCCCGACGCGTGGGAGTACAGCGACGGGTGGGACAGTACCGAACCCCCATCGAATGATCGGGATCTGATCGGTCGCGATAGAGTCGGCTGCCAGAAGGTCCAACCTGAACGAATCGTCGTTAGCGTTCGTCACGTTTGAGCGACTCGTCGTCGGAACGGTCGTGAGCAGAAATCGGCTCGAGCGAGCGGATCGTCGCCACGAGGTCGTCGACGGCATCCGATCCGCGACCGACGATCTCGCCGCCGACGGCGGACGGGTCTCGGTCACCGACGAGAATCGTCGGCAACGGAGCCGCCGAGAAGCCCTCGACGACGACGAACGTGTAGCCCCGGCGCTCGAGGCGCGCGAGCGTGCTCTCGAGCGCTTGCAGTTCGGAGTCGTCGGCGTCGGCATCGTCCGTACCGAAGAGGTCGCTACCGTCGAGCGAATCGAGCGGGTCGCGTTTCCCGCGCGTGCTGATATCGAAGGTGAGTTCGGGGGTAACACCGACGACCGTTTCGGCACCCGCAGTTCTGTGGCGATGCGTATCGGTGCCGGGCGTATCGATCTCGATATCGTGATGGATCGATTTGACGGTCGCGATGCGCCCGTGCTCGGCCAGTTCCGGAACGAGGGCCTCGACGAGCGTCGTCTTGCCGGAATCGCTCGGGCCGGCGAGACAGACGATTCGGAGCGACGACCCGTGACTCATACACTCACACGCTCGATTAGAGACACGAACACAAGAGACGTTCGACAGGACCGTCGGGAAATTGCAAGCTACCTGACTCGAGTGTCCGTGTCGCCCGCTCGGTCAGTACGGCCCGTTGCGATCGCCTCGTGGCGGCTGTGGTTCCGGCGACCCCTGACCGCCCTGTTGTCCGTCCGTCGGCGACGGCGTCGTTCCGCAGATCTCACACGAAATCACCCTCGTCGGTATCGGTGAAGCCCTCGAGCAGTTGCTCACTGATCGGGTCGCTGCTGGGGATCTGGACCTCCCGCACGCGGTCGACGACCGCGCGTCTGATCTCATCGTCGGTCTCGGGTGGCTCGGCAGACATAGGTGAGCGCTCGACCCGGAGCGACCAATCCGCACGCACCCGCTCGGGTAGCCGCGTTCGGTCCCAGCGATCGCTCACGACAGCGATACAAAAAATCGGTAGAACGCGGTCCGTAATCGCTCCCTACGTCGGCGCGAGGTGATCACCGTTGCGAACACAGACGCAGTCGCGGTGGGTGACGACGACTGTGTGATCGTCAGTCGCGAATTCGACGCTGACAGTACTCTCAGTCCCCTCCGCGTGGGTGAGGAGACTGTCCAACGCTTCGGTCTCGACCTGTTCGTAGAGCGGCTCGAGTTCCCTAATCGGAACGTTCTTTATGACAGATAGTCCCCGCAAAATCATGTGTGTGACCGATTCTGATTCGTCACGCACGGTCCGAATCTCCACACGGTCGTCGTCCGGCCGACGGCTGTGGTTGTGGTGGACCATATCACTTCTCGTGACCGTCCGGGAAAGAGGCTTGTCCCAAATTGAACGGGTATCGGTTCGATTCGGGTGACAGAATTGGGAAGCCACAGCGTCAAAACGCCAGCATACCAGTTCCGTTGTGAAGTTAGAACAATTCGACGCGGATGCCGTCGTCCTCGAGTTCCGCGGCGAACGCCTCGGCGTCGGTTTCGATCGGCTCGAAGGTGTCGTAATGCTCCGGCAACACCAGGTCGGGCTCGACGCTGCGAGCGAAGTCCGCGGCCTCGTGGCGGTCCATCGTGAAGTGACCGCCGATCGGCGGCACGAACACGTCCGCCGTGATCGACTCGTGGTGATCGAGGAAGTCCGTGTCCGACGGGCAGAAGATCGTCGTCTCCTCGAGGTTGAGGAGGAGTCCGATCACTTCGCCCTCGGCGTGGAACGGGGAGCCGTCGTCGTCGACGTGTTCGCCCTCAGGGTCGTTGTAGGCGGGTACCGACTGCACGTCGATCCCTTCGACGGTCGTCTCGCCCTCGTGGGGGAGGTCGACTACGTCGTACGAGAGGTCGCTCGTGTCGACGGCCTCGAAGACCGCGACCGTGACGGCGTCGCCGGCGACCGCCTCGATCGCCTCCGGATCGTAGTGATCGAAGTCGTCGTGGGTGACGAAGATGATGTCTCCGTCACCCGGTTCGTCTTCGAGGACTTCGCTCCACGGATCGATGTAGATGATTCGCCCGTCCTCCGTCTCGAGTCGCTTGCTCGCGTGGCCGATCCGCTCGAACGTGAGTCCCTCGTAGGTGGTGGACATGGTCACTCGAGTGTACGCGGGTTTCGGCCTTATAGGTCGGTGGCTCCGGCAGAAGAGTGTGTTCGTGTGCGGATCTGTTATCCCGCTGACCGTCACTCGACAGCTAATCGGGGTGTCGAGCCGAAAAAAGCGAAACTCGAGTGTCAGTCACCGCAGTCGTTCTGCTCGGTGACGATGCATCCGCTTGCGCTGCCGCCTACGGTCGTATCAGCGTCGTCATCGTCGCCGTTACCGCCGCCGATCGGTGGTCCGCTGCCGGCGTCGTCGTCATCTTTGTCGTCTTTCTCGTCTTCGTCACCGTCGTCTTCACCCTTCTCATCGTCGTCCTTCCAGTCGTCTTTGTCCGACTTGGAGTCATCATCCTTCTCGTCGTCATCCTTCGCATCGTCGTCCTTCTCACCATCTGTCGGCTCTACCGTACCGTCCGGGTCCGGTTCGTCGTCCCCATCCGGGCTATCGTCCATCTCCGGTTCCGGGTCGTCAGAACCCGTGATGGTGGTGTAGACAACGGCGCCCGATATCGTGACTAAGACCACGACGAGCCCGACTATCAGGCTCTGTCGTCGCATCTTAACCGTCGTACTCGTCTACTTCAGTCTCGGAGACGTCGACTGTGATGAAGTACTCGCTCGACGTCCAGTCCTTTTCTTCAGACCAGGCGTTCTCTCCGTCGGCAGACACGTTTGCGTGCGTGGATCCACCGTAGCTCGAGTTTGCGACGAAATCGAACGTGTCGCCGTCGAACTCGTCTTCGTCGACGTAGAACACGAGCGTCTCGCCGTCTTTCGTACCATCGAACTCTGGAACCTCGTCGAAGTCGTCCCGCTCTTCGTTTTCGCTGAAGAAGCCTTCTTCAGAGGACCAGTTGACCTGGAAGTCCCAGGTGCCACCCTGATCTACGTCGAATCCGAGGCCGAGGTTGGCTTCGTTTTCGTCTTCATCGGACCATGGCTCTTCGAGTTCGACCGTAAAGACGCGCTCGCCTTCATCGTGACGCCCGTAGACCGAGAGAACGCCCTCTTGATCAGCGTCGTTACCGTTCTCGGATTCGTTGTTCGGCGACGTCCCGATAAACTCGCTACTGACGACTTCACCACTCGCGTCTCCGCCGGTGTTAGCATCCTGATGGAGGTTGTTCATGATGACTTCGAGGTCTGCGTCAGTGTTTCCAACGACGTTATCGTCAGCGTTGGTCGTGACCGTAACCTCGAGGCGGAGATCGACGTCTTCTGTCGTGTTTGATTCGCCGTTGTTGTCTTCCTCGAAGTGATCAGCACTGATTCCGGAGTGTTCGAGAACGTCTCCTTCGAGCGTTTCATCGAGAGAAACATTGTTCTGGCTTTGGCCACCGATACTCGCGATAGTATGGCGCCCGTCTTCGCCACCGATCGCTTCGGCGTTGCCGTCAGGGTCGATAGCCTGGAGTTCGACAGTAGCTTCGACAGCAGGGTCATTGAGCCCTTCGTATGAGAACTCGATGTTGTCTGCCCATACTTTGATCTTGTCGATCGATCCGTCGTCGCTCGTTCCTTCGATTGTTTCTGCGGAGAACGTGTGATCGCCGACTTCTGCGACGGCACTCCCCGGCATGAGGACTGCGCCACCGATTGCTGCTGCGCCAATACTCCCCGTTCCGATCATGAATTTGCGTCTATTCATTGTTTGTTCGGTATTTGTGTCATCGCGCCCCCCAGCGCTCGACAACTCGAGTCCTGCGTGACCAGGGTGGAGTCGAAACCCGCTCGAGCCCACTGCGATCCCGATAGTCAGATTTGGTGACTATCTTTTTCTCATGATTGCCATCGGCGACTAGCAATGGAACGAACCCATACTTATCACTCGGTCTGCAGTTCTGCTGATGATATTCAGGAAAAGATATTAATACAGCTAGCAATGATCGAGCGCGTTTCTGCTTCCGAATCAACGCGAATCGTCGACAGCTGCTACGTACCCGGTAAAAGAGGGTTTGCACTACCGACCGCTACTTGTGGCTGGTTCGCCAGTGGAGGCTGTCCCCCGCTTCGCAATCGCTCGGTGATGCTGTCACTCGAGCGTCTCCTACACCTCCACATCCGTGGTCGACGCGGGCTCGAGTGTCGTCGGCCGGCCACGGACGCCGGGTTCGGGCCGACGAGCAACGGGCCAACGGCCGTCGACCGAACCGTAGGCGGTGCGCTAACCGAGACGTGATTCCTGCTGAATCGGTCCTCCACGTCAGCACAACTGTTTCGTTCCCCGCGTGAGTCCGCCTATTCGCTTAGTGCTGGGGTAAGTGCTCGAGCAACCGCGACGCCGAAATCGCTTCGACCGTCCGAGAACCCACCGGAGACCGTTGTTCGACCCGTTCGAAAACTGCGACAGTTTCGGGACGGATTACGTCGAATATACGTAATAACCCCCGTTGTGGAGCGGTGGACGTGACTTCAGACGATTCACGCAGTCGGCGGATTGGGCGGCGATCGTATCTGAGAGGGAGTCTCGTCGGATTCGGGATGCTATCGGTCACCGGCGTGGCGGTCGCAGACGAGTCCGAGGACCAGTGTCCCGTCGACGAACCGGACGAGTCCGGAGAGCGGGAGGAACCGAACGAAACCGAAGAACGGGAGGAGACCGAGGAGTCGGACGAAACCGAAGACCAAGACGCGATCGAGGCGCAGTACGAGACCGTCGTCGACGTCGTCGAAGCGGGCGCGGATCCCGAGGGGAACGAATCGATCACACCGGTGTTACGGGAGGTCGTCGACGACGATACGCTCCTCGAGTTCCCGAATGGACGATACTACGTGGACGAGCAATTACGGTTCACCGGGTTCGAAAACGTCGGGTTCGTCGGCGAGAACGCGACGCTGGTTCCGGCAACGTACCACGAGTTCGACGGGCCGCAGTATCGCCTGTTCCGACTGGGGACGAGCGACGCTCCCGGTCGCGACCTCCGGTTCGAGGGCTTCGATGTCGACCAGACGGCCGACGAAACGGGGATCCGGGTCATCAACGCCGAAGTCGAAGACGGTCTCCTCGTCCGGGACGTCACCATCCATGGCGTCCACGACAGCGGGACCTGGGGGCCGGGACTGTTCAACGTTACCGAACCCGACGGCGAAGGGGTGGTCACCCGGTTCCGCGCGGAGGACGGTGCCGTCCACGTCGACGAGACGCCAAACGCGGGGAACAGGTGGCGCGGCGCGACCGGCATCATCGTCAACCCGGCCCACCGCGGAACGATCGTCTTTGAGGACTGCAACCTGGGCGGGTTCCCCGACAACGGGTTGTACTCGTCGAACGAGACCGGGCGCGTCGGTGTCGACGGCGGCCGGTTCCGGAACAGCACCACCGCGTCGATCCGCCTCAGCGGGACGGAGGGCCGGATCAGGGACGCGACAGTCATCGTTGACGATGACCCACACGACTCGAAGGGCCAGCACGCGATTCGACTCGACGGCGGGGGTCAGGCACTCGAGAACGTCACCGTCGACGTCCCACAGCCCAACGGCGACGCGATCAGAATCATGAACGACGTCAACAACGCCTCGATCTCGAACTCCGAACTCACCGTCGGCGAGCGGCCGAACGCCGGAGTTCGAATCGATCCCGAAGCGGGAGCGACGACTCTCGAGGACGTCGCTATCGACATCGACGGCAGTGCCAACGCGGTCCGAATCCTCGGCGGGGATGCCGACCCCGTCGTCCTCGAGGACGTCCGGATCACCGGCGACGCGGCGGGAACCCGAAACCGCCACGCGATCTTCTGTGAACGATCCGGCTGCCGGTTCGTCGGTCTCGACGTCGAACAGGTGGGCGGCGACAGTCGACGCGGCCTCGAACTGCGGGGATCGGAGTACGTCGTCGCCGACAGCGAGTTCGTGACGACGCACACGCCGATCGTCGTCAACGGCGGAGACGACGTCACGATCGAGGACACCGTCGGACGATCCGTCGGTGATGGGTACTCCCTTCGTATCACCCGTGATTCCGGGATCGTCGGCCTCGAGGGCAACGAGTTCCCCGACGGCGTTCGAGACGACCGGTAACGGCGGCTCGAATCGCCGTCCCGAGCCGGTGAGTTGCAGTCCCGATTCGGCACCGCTCTGGAGAAATTCGCGGCCTCGTAGAGCGTTGACTGTATCGAGTGGGTGAGGATAATTGTTCGGTTGACACTCATTTTTAGCTGCTATTTGGAGGTAATAGAATCCAGATACAGTCGATTGATTATATAACCGCCGAAGAATTGGACACGCTTTTATAGAAGAATAATGGCGTTAGGACAAGTAGTCATGGAGCCAGAACCACGCCTCGACGCTACCGCCGGAAGTAACTCACCGACCAGCGTCCACCACGATTTCACGGAGGTCCAGACGGCTTCTCTCGCGGTCATCGAGACCGTCGCGGCCGTCACAGGGACGGACCCGATCGAGCTACCGCCTCTCTACGACGCCATCGATCCGGATGCACTGAACTCGCTTTTCGAACCGCACGAGCGTCGAACTGACTCGGATCTCTGCGTCGAATTTTCGTACAACGGGTTCGACCTCGTCGTTCGCGAGGGTCCGGAGGTTGTCGTTCGACTCGAGGACTGAGCAGTTTTGATGCGGTCATCGTAGGTGCCGGATCGCTTTTCGCGTACGTGCTCGAAGCAGGAGCGAGCCAGCTGGGATTGTGAATATGCTCAGCAACGCTCGCTACGCTGTGCCGTTTTCGTCTAGTTCAAATCACGACTGATCCACGACCCGCCCCTCGCGAATTTGTGCGCAGCAGAGTAGCGGGGCGGGCGCGATTATGAACTACGCCGAGACGGTCCTGCTCGCTCGTTTCACTCGCTGCGCGGGCTGCGACTCGTCTAGTTCAAATCGCTCTAGCCGCTTTGCTCCTCGCGTGATTGCTCGGAGCAAAAGCGGGCCGGGCGCGATTATGAACACACGGTCACACGGTCGCTCACTCCGTTCGCGCTGCGTGTTCCCTGCGTTCAAATCACGCCGGTTCCGTTGCTGTCGGCTCACGATTTTGTTCGCCGACAGAAAGCGGGCCGGGCGCGATTTGAACACGCGACCGTCTGATTAAGAGTCAGACGCTCTCCCTAACTGAGCTACCGGCCCTGTACCTGCGACTTTTTCGTGGGCAGGGATATACGTTTCCCTTAGACGGCGTTGTGGCAGGCGTAACCATACGTCAACCGGCTCACAGCGTACGTGCCCGCCGTACGACGGCGGTTCCGCCACGAACGCACATTCGCTACGTAACAATCTTCGGGAGCGTTAAGTGCGGTCGGTCCGACCACACGTTCAATGAGTACGGGGGTTACGATCTCGTCGATCTCTGACTACGCGATCTTGGGCTGTGGGAGCGTCGGCTACGCCGTCGCGGAGGAACTCGTCGAACAGGGCAAGGACGTCCTGATCATCGACCGCGACGAGAGCCGCGTCGAGTCGCTCCGCGATCAGGACTTAGACGCTCGCACGGCCGACATCCGCGAACCCGAAACCGCCGACCTCGTCGCCGACCGCGACGTCGTCCTCATCCTCGCCTCCGACGTCGAATCCAACAAACAGGCGGTCGAACACGTCCGCGCCGTCGACGACACCCAGTTTCTCGTCGCCCGCGCGAGCGATCCCGTCTCCGGCGACGAACTCGAGGAGCTCGGTGCCGACATCGTCATCAACCCCTCCTCGGTGATCGCCGAGTCCGCGCTTCGGGCCCTCGAGTCGGGCGAACTCGAGTACAACGCAGGGAAGCTCGCCCAGTTGTTGGAGGAGACCTCCGAACGTCTGGCCATCGTCACGCAGGACAGTCCGGATCCGGACTCGATCGCGAGCGCGGCGGCCTTACAGGCCATTGCCAGCCATCTCGGCCTCGAGTCCGACATCATCTATCTGGGTGACGTCGGTCACCAGGAGAACCGCGCGTTCGTCAATCTGCTGGGGATTGATCTGGTCCAGTGGGACGAGATCGAGGATCACACGGTGTACGACACCGTCGCGCTGGTGGACCACGCGACGTCCTCGGAGATGGATCTCTCGGTGGACATCATCGTCGACCACCACGAACCCGAGGAGGAGTACGAACCCGAGTTCGTCGACATCCGGCCGAATATGTCCTCGACGTCGACGATCATGACGAAGTACATCCAGGAGTTCGACATGAACGTCTCAGAGGAGGTCGCGACCGCGCTCCTCTACGGCATTCGGGCTGAGACGTTGGATTTCAAACGCGACACTACCCCCGCCGATCTCACCGCTGCGGCGTATCTCTACCCCTTCGCGAACCACGACACGTTAGAGCAGGTCGAGTCGCCGTCGATGTCCCCCGAGACGTTGGACGTTCTCGCCGAGGCGATCACCAACCGGGACGTTCAGGGGAGCCATCTGGTCTCAAATGCCGGACTGGTTCGCGACCGCGAGGCGCTAACCCAGGCCGCCAGCCACCTACTGGACCTCGAGGGTGTCACCACCACGGCGGTCTTCGGCATCGCTGACGAAACCATCTTTCTCGCCGGTCGCTCGAAGGATATCCGCATCAACATCGGCAAAGTGCTCGAGGACGCCTACGGCGAGATGGGCGAGACGGCGGGCCACTCGACGCAGGCCAGCGCGGAGATCCCGCTTGGCATCTTCACCGGCATCGAAATCTCGGAGGATACGCGGGATACGCTGCTCGAGTTAACCGAAGAAGCGGTCAAACGGACGCTGTTCGACGCGATGGGCGTCGAGGGCAGTGAAGGGTCGAACGGGAACTGACGAGTCGATTCCGGTTGAAGTAGCCGTTCTTCGATCTCTCATTGCCGACAGCGGTACGCACGAAACGGATGCGAGTCGCTCACCGTGCTATCGACGGGCAACGAACAGTGTGAACCGCGCTTAAGCGATTAGTTCGTCCTCTTCCTCGTCGGGCTTGCGGACGCGCTCGACGACGTCGTTGATCAGAATAACGTCACCGACGGCACGGACCCAGCGGTAAGGGACGATGACGCCCTGTCCGCCGCGGGATGCGTCGGTGAACAGCTGGTTGTTCAGGTCGCCGAGTGCGAGCCCGGTGACGGTCTGGCCGTCGACGTTCAGGCGGAGGTCCTCGACTTCGCCGACGAAGACGCCGTTGTTCGAGTACACCTCGCGTCCGACGAGAGAGGTAATTTCTTGCGGAGTGTCGTCCATGTCTGGGTTCATGCGTGGTGGACTCTTAACTTTTGGTCAGACATGACAGTCATCGGGAGCGGGTCACACGGGGTGGCCGGCTACCGGTCGGATCGAGTGCTGGCAAAAACGGAGAAGGGGCGTCTCGCTACTCGAGGTCGAGAATCTCGTCGATGGCCGCGTGATCGGACAGCAGGTCCTCCATCCGATCGACCGTCTCCGCGTCGCGCGTGCGCCCGCTCCGGACGATGTCCTCGGCCCGCTCGACCGTCGTAAGCGTGTCCGTCTGCACCGAGAGAATCGGTAGCCCCTGGTCCGTGGCTTGCCCGATGATCGCGCCGGACGGTCGGTGGCCGCCAGTCAGAATGAGACAGCGAACGCCGGGGGCCTCGAGCGCGGCCGTGTGGATCTCCGCGCGGTCGCCACCCGTGATCACGGCCGCGTCCTTCGTCCGCCGGAAGTGACGCAGGGCGCTATCCGGCCCCATCGCGCCGACGCTGAACCGTTCGACGTAGCCGTCCGTGTCACCCTCGACGAGCGTCGTCGCGCCGAGTGCGTCCGCCAGACCGGCGACCGTAACGCCCGACAGCGTCCGTTCGCTCGGCACGACACCGAAGACCGGAACCCCTCGGCTCTCGAGGAATGGGACGACATCGGTCTCGAGCGGATCGTACGCCGCGTCCGCGACATCGTTGAAAACGACGCCTGCCAGCCGGTCGCCGAAGGTATCAGCCGCGGCCAGCACGTCGTCGATGTCCCCGGGAACCGCGTAGGGGGCGACGAGGACGACGCGAGCGTCCAGCAACGCGGCGATGTCGACGTCGGTAAGGTCGACGATCCCACCGATATCGTACTCGCCACCGCCCTCGAGAAACAGCCGGTCGCGGTCGGCCGCGAGCGTCTCGAACGCCTCGACGACGCGCTCGCGGAGCTCAGCGGGATCTTCGCGGCCGCGCATCGCCTGTTCGACAAATGTCGGCGAGTAGACAATCGGCTCAAGATCGTGCATCTCGGCCTCGAGATCGAGCAGCTCTCGAGCGAGCATCGGATCCTCGTCGAGCGTCTTCCCGACGTTGCTCTGCAGTCGGGTCCCCTTGGGCTTCATGTAGCCGACGCTGTCGCCCTCTCGCTGGGCGATGCGGGCCAGCGCGAGCGTGATCGCCGTCTTGCCGGTGCTCTCCGCGAGCGAGGCGACGAGGATCGCGTCGGTGTCTCGCTCGCTCGCGGCGTCGCTCGTTGCGGCCGCGGTCGATTCGTTGTCGGTCGTCTCCGGGTCGGTGCCGGTTTCTGGGTCGGTACGGGTCTCGGGGTCAGTGGGTGGGTCCGTGGGTTCGGTGTCGGTCATGCTTTCTCCGTATCGTCCGTCTCGAGCGTCTCCGTGTCGACGGTTAGTCTGAGATCGATCGCCTGTACGCCGTTCGGTCCTGCCACGAGCGGGTTCACGTCGAGTTCGAGGATCGACGGAAAGTCGGTCACGAGCTGTGAGAGCCGCTGGATCGTCTCGACGACCTGCTCAGTGTCCGCCGGCTCGCGGCCGCGAGCGCCGCGTAACAGCGGAGCGGCCTGAATCTCGTCGACCATCGCCCGAGCTTCGTCGGCTCCGATCGGGGCGACGCGAACCGAGGTGTCCTCCAGGATTTCGACGAAGATGCCGCCGAGACCGAACAGCAGGAGGGGACCGAACTGCGGATCGCGATTCACGCCGACGATCGTCTCCGTAGCGGTGTCGAGATCGACCAGTTCCTGGACCTGTACGCCGAGGATCGCCGCGTCGGGTTGGTAGTTACGCGCTCGAGCGACGAGATCCTCGTAGGCGTCGTAGACGTCGTCGTTCGCGACGCCGACTTTGACGCCGCCGATGTCGGACTTGTGGCTGATGTCGGGGCTGACGATCTTCATGACGACGTCGCCCTCGATCGACGCGGCAATCTCGCGCGCCCGCTCCGGATCGTCGACGATCTCGCCGGCCGGGATTGGAATGCCGTACGCCTCGAGCAGGTCCATCGACTCGACGCCGAGTCGGTTGTCGTCACGTCGCGTGGCCCGCTCGAGGATCTCGCGGGCCCGTTCGCGGTCGACATCGAAGCGTTGGGGGTCGTCGATCGTTCGCTCGCGAATATCCCGGAAGCGGGCGAGCGCGTCGAGCCCCGAAACCGCCCGCGCGGGATCGAAGTAGTTCGGAATGCCAAACTCCCGGAGGACCTCCTCGGCGGCCCGCGCCCGCTCGCCGCCCATCAGACAGGTGACGACGGGCGTGTCGTGGTCTTCGCGTTTCTCGATCACCGTCTCGGCGAGTTTGTCGTACTGGAGGACAGCAGTTGGCGCGCTGACGACGACGGCGCTGCCGACGTTCGGATCGCCGAGTGCGATGTCGAGCGCCTCACCGAAGCGTTCGACGTCCGCGTCCCCGATGGCGTCGATCGGGTTGTAGACGTTGGCCTCCTCGGGCATTCGTTCGGTCAACGCGGCGATCGTCTCGTCGGTAAAGGTCGCCATCTCAAGGCGCGAGTCGCCAACCGCGTCGGTCGTGAGCACGCCGGGGCCGCCCGCGTTCGTGACCACGGCGACGCCGTCGTGGTCGGGTTCGGGAAGCCCCGACAGCGCCCGCGCGTAGTCGAACAGCTCCTGGACGGAGTTCGCGCGGATCACGCCGGCCTGCTCAAGCCCCGCCTCGTAGGCGCGCTCGCTGCCGGCGATCGCACCCGTGTGTGAGGAGGCTGCCTGTGCGCCGGCGTCCGTTCGTCCCGACTTGACGAGGACAATCGGTGTATTGTCGGTTACCTCGCGAGCGGCGTCGATGAACTCGTCGCCGTCGTCGATTCCTTCGAGGTAGCCGATGATGACGTCGGTCTCCGGATCCTCGCCCCACTCGCGGACGAAGTCGGTTTCGTCGAGGACGGCCTTGTTACCGAGCGAGACGACGTCTTGAAAGCCGATCTCCTGTTCGTTGGCCCAGTCGAGGACGGCAGTGATGAACGCCCCCGACTGGCTCATAAAGGAGATCGACCCCTCGAGCGCGTTCTCGGGACCGAACGTGGCGTTCATGCCGTTCGGCGTCGACATGATACCGAGGCTGTTGGGGCCGACAACGTTGAGATCGTACTCGTCGGCGACCGCGCGGAGTTCGCGTTCGCGCGTGGCCCCCTCACTCCCCGTCTCGGCAAAGCCGGCCGTGATAACGACGACGTTCTCCGTTCCGGCCTCGCCGGCGTCCCGCAAGGTTTCGATCACGGCGTCGGGGGGAACCACGACGACCGCCAGATCGATCGGCGGCGCGCTCGACACGTCTGCGTAGCACTCGATCCCCAGTACCTCGTCGCGCGTCGGGTGGATCGGTACGACCTCGCCGTCGAACTCGTCGCGCAAGTTCTCGAGGATCGCACGACCGACGGCACCCTCGCGGTCGGTCGCACCGACTACGGCGACGGATTGGGGATCGAAGAGTGCGGATAACCGTCCCATCGTTCGACGAGTCGGGCCGCGACGGATTAAAAGCGTCCCCTGCTCCCACGGTCGGGGAGTCGGTCCCGATCTGCTGGCGGCTCATGCGGTGTGCTGTACGTCATTTCCGGCGGGACCGCGAGCGTCCTGCGGTTGCACCGATACGTCGGTACAGCAAACCGTATCAGTGCATCGAGAGCGCGGCCGATCGTTCCGAGAAGACGACTGCGAACACGTAGATGAGGATCGCGACGACGATGATCGATCCGCCCGACGGGAGGCTCTGGCTGATCGCGAACGCGAAGCCGCCGAGTACCGAAACCTGTCCGATCAGGATCGAGAGGTAGAGCGTCTCCCGAAAGCTGCGAGCGATCTGCGAGGCCGCTGCGACGGGAATCACGAGCATTCCGGCGACGAGGATCACGCCCAGTACCTGCATCGCGCCGACGACCACGACCGCGGTCATGACGACGAGCAGGGTGTTGTACCAACCGACGTTGAGCTGGGCGACCCGTGCGGCCTGTTCGTCGAACGTGATAAAGAGCAGCTGTTTGTACGTGAGCGCGACCACGCCGACGACGACGACGCTCAACACGGCCATCAGGCGGGCACCGCCCGCGGTGACGACCGCGAGGCTACCGAAGAGGTAGGCCTCGATGTCGATGGAGACCGGAACGGTGCCCCGGCCCCAACTGATGAGCAAGGTCCCGACGGCGAAGCTCCCGCTGAGCATGATCGCGATCGGCACGTCGCCGAACGTATTCGTGCGTTCGGTGAGCCACTGGACGGCCAGCGCGCCGAGGATACTCACGACGAGCGCGATGAACAGCAACGATCCCTCGAGTCCCGTACTCCCCGATCCGAGCCCGGTTACGCCGATTACGATGAGCCCGACTGCGACGCCGGCGAATGCCGTGTGCGCGAGCGTCTCACCGATCAGGGCCATCTGCCGGTGGACCAGATAGGTGCCGACCAGGGGCGCGACGATCCCGATGAGAACGCCGGTCGCGATCGATCGCCACATGAACGGGTGCTGGAAGACGTTCGTTCCGAACCCGTAGTCCATCCACTGGCCGACGATCATGACCTGTTCGAAGACGAACCCGATGCCGGGATCGATCCCCGTCGCCGAGTAGAACGTCTCGACGACGGAGTACGAGTCGGCGTACGGATACAGCCGGAGCCAGTCGAGCGCGATGAACCCGATCATCACCGCTGCCAGTAGGCCAACCACGACGATCCCGAGCAGTTGGAGCAGGCGGAACGGATCGGCCGCAGCAGCCGGTGTCGTAGTGGTCGTACTCGAGACATCGGGGTCGACGGCGTGGTCTTCGCCTTGACTCATTGCTCACTCATCGGTCAGTGGTGGTGGTGGACGACCGTGCCCGTCGTCCCGTACGCTTCGGCCAGCGCGTCGCTCTCGACGAACGACTCGGTGTCGCCGTGGTGGTACAGTTCGGTGTTGATACAGGCGATACGATTCGCGCGGTCCGTGACGACGCCGATGTCGTGTTCGATCAGGACGATCGTGATGCCCGAGTCGTTGAGCGAGTCCAGCAGCTGGTAGAAGGCGTCTCGAGACTCGGCGTCGACGCCGACGGTCGGCTCGTCCAGAGCGAGCAGGTCCGCCTCCGACGCCAGCGCCCGCGCAATGTAGGCGCGCTGGCGTTGGCCGCCCGAAAGCTGGTTGACTCGGCGGTCGGCCAGGTTTGTAATACCGACCGTCTCGAGCGCTTCGTCGGCGATTTCGCGGTCCTCGTGGGTCATTCTCGAGTGACCGACGTGAGCGAATCGACCCATCCGAACGCACTCGCGGACGGTGACCGGCATGGTGCCGCCGCCGCTTGTCGCCTGCTGGGAGACGTAGCCGATCCGTTCGCCCTGATCGAACTCGTCGACGGGCTGGCCGAACAGCTCGATCTCTCCGCTGTCGGGCGAGTGTAGCCCGAGCATGAGGTGTAATAGCGTCGTTTTGCCGGAGCCGTTGGGACCGATCAGGCCAAGGAAGTCGCCCTCCTCGATGGTCAGCGACACGTCCTTGACCGCGGGCTGTGTGCCGTAGGCGAACGACACGTCCCGAACGTCGACGACCGAGTTCACTGTGTATTCACTCCGGTTTCGGACGCGGATGCGCTTAGTTCTTCCAGTTTCGATGCAGCCACCGTTCCGGTCAGTCCGCTCGACCGTCCGACCGTCCCGTGCGACGCCGCGATCATTCCGCACCGAGCGCTTTTCGCAGTGACGGCAGGTTCAGTTCCTCCATCTGTTCGACCCATCCCCAGCCGTCGTCCTCCCACTCCTGGGTCGTCCCCTCCGCGGGGCTGATCGGTTCCGCGTTCTCCGCATCGCTGTTCTCGAGGAGGTGCTCGACGTCGGTCGGCAGGGCCCCCTCGTCGCCCTCGAACGGGTCGTAGAGGATCGTCTCGATGTCGTTGTCGTCGATGATCTCGATCGTGTTGGCGAGATCGCCCGACGTGACGCCGGCGTCCGGCGAGATGTCCTGTGCCGTGTGGATCTCGAACCCGTACCGGTGCTCGATGTACTGGAACGAGTCGTGTCCGGCGAGGACGGCGACGTCGCGCTCTGCGTTCGCGGAGAGCTCGTCGAACTGCTGGTGGACTGCCTCGAGGCGGTCGACGTACTCCGCGGCGTTTTCCTCGTATACCTCGGCACTGTCCGGATCGGCTTCGGCGAGTCCGTCGGCGATCGTCTCGACGATCTCTCCTGCGAGGACTGGATCGACCCAGACGTGCGGGTCGTAGGACTCCGGCGGTTCGGCGTCCTCGACGACGTCCGCGCTCATGTTGTCCGCGCTCGTGTCCCAGACGACCTCCCCGTCGGCGACGAGTTCGAAGACGATCCGCGTTCGCCCGATCTCGAGGCCGCGGAAGACGACGTGATCGCCTTCGGACTCGATCTCGAGGACGTCCTCGTCCGCGCCGTCGACGACTCGCGCGTCGAGCTGGAACGGCTCGTCCTCGCCCAGCGGCAGGACGCGACCGTCGGCGTCCTCGAACACGCCGTCGACCGCGGTCGTGCCGCCGACGGGAATCTCGGGAAGCTCGCCGTGCCAGTGGTCGGCGCTGGTGTGCCAGTAGGCGACCTCGGTGCCCGACGGACGGTGGTAGACATCGAAGGTTCTAACGGAGACATCGGCTGGATCGTCGTCGTACTCGTCGGGCTGGCGGTCGGCACCATCGCTATCGTCGTCGCCGAGCGGCAGCAACTGGCTCTCGAGCCCCGCCATGCCGTCGATCAGCGTGACGTGGTCGTAGTCGGTCTCGATGTCGGCGGCGATGTCCTGTGCCCAGTCGAACTCGACGGTGTCGAGGTAGACGAAGACGTCGCCGTCGACGATGTCGCGCTGGATGTCGGCGGGTGGTTCCTCGCCGTGTCCCATCTCGCCGGTCGGGATGGGGTTCTCGAACGACATCTCGTCGCCGGCAACCTGTTCGGCCCAGTCCTGGAGGGCGAAGAAGGCGGCGTAGCCGCCTCCCGCGGTATCGCTGTCGGGCTCGCTCAAACAGCCGGCGAGCGTACTGAGGGCGAGCACGCCGGCCCCCGATTGCAGCACCGAACGGCGTGTACGGTTCATACCGGACGAAGTCGATGCGTGGTTAAAAGTATTATTATTTCTAGGAAGCCGTTTAATAACTCCTGCTACCGGGTTGTCGAGTGTTAGCAACGAGTAAACTCGGCGGGAGACGCTGGATCGAAACCGAAGCGCGGCTCAGTGAGCGACGACGCTAGTGGTCGTCGTCGTGGTCGTGATCGTCATCGTGGTCGTGATCATCATCATGATCGTCGTCGTGGTCATGGTCGTGATCGTGGTCGTGATCGTCGTCCATGTCGACGTGTTCCTGCTCGCCGTCGCCGACCTCGACCTCGAGTTCGGGCGTCTCGTAGACCACTTCGTCGTCCTCGACTAACTGGAAGACGATGTCGGTGAACCCCTCCTCTTCGCCCTCGACGTGGAGGTGGTCACCGTGGGTGTCGACGGAGACGATCTCGTCAGCCCCCTCGTAGACCTCGGCGTCGAGTTCGATGTCCTCGCCAAGTGCGACCTCGTCGCCGTCGGCGTCTTCGACGTGTGCACCGAGCGAGACGTGGTCGCCGTCCGGGACCATCAGGGGACCGTGGTCCCAGTGGTCGCCGTGGACGTAGGCGATGACGTCCTCGTCGTGGTCTCGGTCGAGCAGGTGGAACTCCTCGATCTCGAGGGATTCCGGCTCGTCCCCACCGTTGTCGCCGTTGTCGCCGTCACCGTTGTCGTCACTCCCGTCGTCATCGTCGCCGCCGAGACAGCCGGCGAGACCAGCGAGTGCGATCGAACCGGACGTTGCGAGCAGTGTTCGGCGAGTCGCCGATCGTGGATCTGCGGTCATGATAGTTACCAACGGAGAGTTGCGACTCATTAGTAATGAAACTGACGATCTTAATAATAGAGAACAACCGAAATCGGGGAGATGCTAAACGCTCGTCGAAACGGATCGCTGTGACCGCGAGGCGCGAATACGAGTGTCGACGGTTCGAAAAGTGGGTTCGGTTCAGTCGGTGACGATCGTTGGCTCGGCGTCCGCGAGCCGTCGTAGCTCGTCGGGGTCGATGGGGAAGACCGCCTCTGGCGTCCCTGCGGCCGCCCAGACGGTCTCGTGCTCGAGCAACGTTTCGTCGACGACGACGGGAACGGATCGGTCGTGACAGAACGGTGGCACGCCGCCGATCGACCAGCCGAGTTCGTCTTTGATCTCCCCGGCGTCGGCCATCGAGACGGCGTCGCCGCGTACGTCGAACGCGTCGCCGAGTGCGGCCTCGTCGACCCGGTTCGCACCGCTCGTCACCGAAACGACGAGCGAGCCGTCGACGTCGAACACGAGCGAACTGGCGATCTGGGCGACGTCACAGCCGACCGCCTCGGCCGCGTCGGCTGCCGTTTTCGTCCCTTCGGGGAACTCCTCGACCTCGGGGTCGAACTCGTACTCGTCGCGGGCGCGTTCTGCGAATGCCGTCGCACGTGGATGCATGGACTCTTGTTACGATCAGGGCCACAAAAACGTTCACTCGAGCGAGACCGAGAGCCGAACCCCGTTTCGGCGTCGGTACGCCGGTAGCTGTCCCGTCTCGTGGTCGCGGACAACGTCGAAGACATCGAATCGGATGACCAGCCGTCCAGGATCGATCGTCGCCCGCAGGACCGGTCCGCGACTCGTGACGACGACGTACGGCGGTGCGGCGACCGGCTGGGCCCGCAGCCTGTAGCCCGTCGCGTCGACGGCGTCGTCGAGCACGAGCGGTAGCTGCTCGAGCAGCGCGGTCGCCTCGAGCGCCCCTCGAAGCCCCTCGACCACGGCGTCGCGGTCGGTCGTGCGGGCCGTGTCCCAGGGGTCGGCGACCTGCGTCGCGCAGTGATCGATCCCGTCGACGATCGCGGCGTGCTCGTCTTGAATCCGGCGTCGAGCGTCTCGGACCGGGTACGACACGGCTACGACTGCGAGTGGGAGTCACTAAGGTGTCCCGACTCGCCCCGGCTACTCTCGCCGACGTTCGACGGTCCCGATCTTCAGCGTCTGCACGCGGTGTGCCACCGTTCGTATCGCCCGTCGCCACGCTGGGTTCTCCGACGCCGTACGCCGGTGGTCCTCGAGTTCGCGTCGCAGGCGTTCGTTCGCGTCCGACAGGTCGCGATTTGTCATCTCGAGATCGTCGACGCGGTCCTCGAGTCGGTAGCGACGATCCCGCTGAGCCTCGAGATCGAGCCGTAACTGATTCCGCTCGCGCTCTAAGTTATCGGCGCGGTCGGCGAGCCGCTCGCGTTCGCGCTTCCCGTCGTCGACGAACGGCTCGCGCTCCGTCGCGGCGATAGACTCTTCGGAGAGATCCACTTCCTCGTCGTCGGTCTCGGACTCCTCCTCGGGGACGAGATAGCCGGCCCCGATGGCGTTGACGACGGCGCCCGAGAGCAGGATGAGGCCACCGAAGTAGAGCCACGTCAGCAACAGGAGGATGGCACCGACTGCTCCACCTCCTGAATCGGCGGCGAAAGCGACGTACACGCGAAAGAGCGACTGCAGTGCCATCCAGCCGACGGCCGCGACGATGACACCGGGAATCACCTCGCGTTTGGAGATTCCTTCGATGTCAGGGAAGTAGTAGTACATCGGATAGAACGCAGCCGCGAGCACGATGACGAGCAGGAGCGACTGCAACAGACCGAAGCCGGGAATGCTCGGCAGGAACGCGAAAACGATCCCCATGCCGGCCGCCGCGACCACCGCGCCGCCGATCGCACCGAAGACGAGCAGAGCGTCGCGCAGCTGTTCGACGAACGAGTTCTCGCCGGCAGTCCCGTAAATCTCGGAGAAAGCCGTGTCCAACCCCCTGAAAATTTTCAACGACCCCCAGACGAGGATGACGACGCCGATGACCGTCGACCCCGCCGTCGCGGGTGAGTCCTCGAGCGACTCCTCGACGAGCAGCTGACCGCTCTCCGGGAGGGTACCCTGGGTCGTCTCCGTAACCTGCGTCGCGAACTGCTCGTCCGGGACAAGCGTCACGAGGAAGAAGACGAGAACGAGCAACGGGATCAGCGAGATGAACGCCTGATACGCGATGCTCGCGGCCATGAAGGGCACATTTTTCTCCTGAATACCGTCGACGATCGTCTTTCCGAAGGCGATGCCGTCCCGAACGTCCGTAGACATACGATAGAAACGGCACCGGACCACGATAGGCCGTTGGCTTGCAGCGACCGTGTCCCTTAACCCGTCTCAGCTATCGCTCGGGGGGCTCTCGGCGCCGTCTTCGAGAATCGAATCGACCGCATCTCGAGTCGGCAGCGATGTCATCGCTCCCGTCCCGGTTGTGGTCGTCGCCGCGACCGCGTTCGCGAACGCGAGTGTCGCCTCGAGCGATCGATCGTCGCGTAACGCGGCGATTACGCCCGCGACGAACGCATCCCCTGCGCCGGTCGTGTCGACGACGTCGACATCGAATCCGGGGTGGCCGGCGAGTCGAAGATCGGTTTCGGCCGCAGTCGACCTCGAACCGGCCGTCGTCCACGGCGCACATGGGGACGAGACCACGACGGCTCCCTCGCCCCCGCGCGTCACGAACACGGTATGCGGGCCGTCTTCCGCTCCACTGTCCTCGAGTACGGCTCGGGCGAGCGCCTCCGGCTTTGCCGACGACTCAGCGTCCGGTGACGAGTCGGACTCCGTCGACGCCGAATCGGCCTCGAATCCGAGCCGTTCGAGCTCCTCGACGGTCGCCTTGCAGACGTCGACGCGGGCGAGCGCGTCGCGGCCGACGCGGGTGAAGGTCTCCGTGTCGGGCCACAGCTCCGGCCGGAAATTCGGATCGAACGAGGTGGTACACCCCGCCGCGGACGCCCGCTCGAGCAGATCCAGCGTCGCCTCCCGCGACGCGCCGCTCGCGAGGGTGACGCCGCCGGTGTGAACCCACTCGAACTCCGCGAGCGTCGCGTCGTCCACTCGTCCGGACTCGAGACGCGTATCCGCGGTTCCATCGCGATAGAAGCTGAACTCGCGGTCGCCCGTCTCGTCGTGGGTGACGAACGCCAGCGTCGTCTTCGCGCCGGGATCACGTTCGACGAATCGGGTCGGAAGCCCCGCCTCCGAGAGCGTCGACTCGAGGTAGCGACCGAACGGATCGTCACCGACGCGGGTCCAGAACTGGGGCGTCTGCTCGAGGCGAGCGAGACCGACGGCGACGTTCGCCGGCGCACCGCCGGGCCGACGCTCGAAGCCCGGGACCTCCTCGAGTGGCCCCGGACGTTCGGGCAAGAAATCGATCAGCGTCTCGCCGGCCACGAGTACGTCGTACGTCATGGCTCTCTTTCTCGCAGCCGGCAAGTTAGGCGTACCTGTGTCGGTCGATCGCTCTCGAGAATGGCGGCGCTGGATGGGGGGATGAACGAGAGCGGAGCGGTCGCAAGCGATCAGCGGGAACGTGCCGACCGGCGAGGACGCGGATGGGAGAGTTCGTCTGCGGTCGGATCAGAGCACGATACTCTTCTTGCGGAGCATCGCGTGGATGGAGGCGTCGAGACCCTCGCGGCCGATACCGGAGTCCTTGTTGCCGCCGAACGGAATGTCGCCGAGTCCGTGACTTGGCGCGCCGTTGATTCGCACCGCACCGGCGTCGACGCGGTTTGCGACGTCCATCGCGCGGTTGTGGTCGCTGGTGAAGACGGCGGCGTCGAGTGCGAGGTCGGAGCCGTTGGCGATCTCGAGTGCTTCCGTCTCGTCTTCAAAGGTCGTGACAACGGCGACGGGACCGAACTGCTCTTCATCGACGATGCGGGCGTCGTGGGGGACGTTCGCGAGCAGCGTCGGTTCGAAGAACTGGTTGCCCAGTTCCTCGGGAACGCCTTCGGGTGCGCGGCGCTCGCCACCGCGGACAAGGTCTGCGCCCTTCTCGATGGCGTCCTCGACGAGTTCCTCGACCCAGTCGGCCTGGTCTTCGCTGATGAGTGGCCCGAGGGCGGTGTCCTCATCGAAGAGGTCGCCGGCCGCCCAGCTATCCATTTCGTCGTCGATCAGTTCGACGAGGTCGTCGTGAACCGACTCGTGGGCGAGCACGCGCGAGACGGCCGAGCAGCGCTGGCCGGCGTACTTGAACGAGCCCTTGGCGCAGTTGCCCGCGACGTCTTCGAGGTCGGCGTCGTCGAAGACGATCGCCGGCGCGTTGCCGCCGAGTTCCATGTGGAGGTTGACCATGCCGCTCTCGCGGGCGACGTGTTTGCCCGCGCCCGAGGAGCCGGTCATCGCGACGGCGTTGATGCGGTCATCGCCCGACAGCACGTCGCCGATCTCGCTGGCTTCGCCGGGGACGAAGTTGAACGCGCCGTCCGGAATGCCGTCGACGTCGGCGATGACGTCCGCGAGGATCGCGGCCGAGATCGGCGTCTTGCTCGCCGGTTTGAGCAGGACGCTGTTGCCGGCGGCGAGTGCAGGGGCAACCTGTAATGCTGTCGTGGCCAGCGGATAGTTGTACGGCGTGATACAGAGCACCGCACCGATCGGCTCGTGTTTGACGATGGCCTGCCAGCCCTCGTGGCCCTCCGTCGAGCCCTCGCGGTACTCGCCTTTGCTAACGATGTTTCGGGCCTCCTCGGCCGCGCGATCGAATCGCTCTGCAGCCTGTCCGACCTCGCCGCGTGCCGAGGAGACCGGTTTGCCGGCCTCGCGGACGATGATCTCCGTCAGTTCCTCCTCGCGTTCCCGAAGCCCGTCGGCGATCTCCTCACACCAGGTAGCGCGCTCGACGACCGACGTCTCGCGCAGCTCCGGTTTGATCTCGTGGGCCGCCTCGAGCGCGGTCTGTGCCGTCGCCGGATCCGCGGCGTCGACCTGTGCGAAGGTGCCGCCGTCGGCGAGATCCGAGACCGTGATTACGTTCTCCATCTCGAGCCACTCCCCGTCGACGTAGATCCGCTCTCTCCGCTGTGCGACTCTCGTTGCCATACTAACGCGTAGGACGCCCACACTAAAAATGTTTACTCACTCTCGAAAAAACTACACTTCGTGGAGTGGTGACAGTTGACGATGGTGGGAATGCTGAACAACCCGAAATATAACGGTGCACTGGGAAACAAATATTCCTGCATACGAAAAAAATATTTTGGCATGGGCAATCTTTAAGTGGAACGCGCGTGTACTAGTGAAATACGATGAGCACCCAGAAGACCGTCCGTCAACAGGCCGACGTCGTCGAGGAGAACGAACTTCGCCTCGATCAGGAGAAGGCCGAACAGATCGTCGAAGCGCTCAACACGGAGCTTGCGAACGCGTACGTGCTGTACCACCAGCTCAAAAAACACCACTGGGTCGTCGAGGGCGCGGAGTTCCTCCCGCTGCACGAATTCTTAGAGGAGGCCTACGAACACGTGGAGGAAGGCGCGGACGTTATCGCCGAGCGCACTCAGGCCCTCGGCGGCGTCCCCGTCTCCGGTCCGACCAACCAGGAGCGCCGCGCCACCGTCGAGTTCGAGGGCGAGGACGTCTACGACGTCCGGACGATGTTCCAGAACGACCTCGAGATGTACGGCGACATCATCGAGTCGATGCGCGACAGCATCGAACTCGCAGAGAACCTCGGCGATTACGCCACCACCGAGATCCTGCGTGAGATCCTCGTGACGCTCGAGGAAGACGGTCACCACTTCGAGCACTACCTCGAGGACGACACCCTCGTGCTCGAAGAGGCGACGAAGTAGCGCGGCCGACGACGACGGTAGTCCGCTTCGATTCTCGTATTTTTACCCGCCGTGAGCGATAGCTGTGCGCTCGAGCGGTCGCCAGCCGTCAGTCGCCCGAGTGCGGTATCGCGCCGCTCATCGACGCCGAGAGATAATTCCCGCAAGGAGGGCGACGCCAACGAGACCGAGCAGCGGCCGGATCGGATCGACGTAGGTCGCCAGCCACGAGACGCTGAAGAGCGCGACGAGCACTGCGTTGCAGTGGGGACAGGCGACGGCGACGAACCCGCCCGCCGCACCACCGTACGCACAGCCGTCGCCGCCGCAGTCGTCGAGCGTCGCTCGCTGCGTGACGTACGCGCCGACCAGAATGGCCGTCAGCGACAGCAGCGCGTAATCGATCGCGGTTCGAGGAACCATGCGGTCGAACAGTGACGTCTGGAGGAGACCAGTGACGATGCCGGTGAATAGGAAGAATCCGCCCGCAGCGAGAGCGCCCTTCAGGAGCGCCGCTCGAGTGGCCTGCATGGGATCCGGTTTGGGAGCGGCGTACAAATCCTCTGTGGCTGTGCGTTCGGGAAGGGGGGAATCGATTCGGGCCGACGAGCGGCGCTCGTTTCGAGCGAACGGGGACGAACGCGTTCGCTGCACACGGTCCCGAAGCGGCTATCGATCAGTGGGAAACAGATTCGGCGCTCCGACTCACCGCTGGAGGTCGACGGCGCAATCGGCGGCGATCCAGCCGTCGGTGTTGCCGCGTTCGGTGATGATGAGTTTGCCGGGGCGGGGCACGTGGCTGCTCACGACCGCCGACGGCTCCTCGAGCGTCTCGGAGTCGGAATCCTTCCTGCGGGCGGGTACGTCCATCACGTGTTGTTAGGTGAGCCTAAATCTAAAAAGGTTTTGGTCGGCCTAAGATCGTGGGAGTCGGCGGGACTGGTTGGCTCGAGCAGTGGCATGGGTTACTTTCACACTGATCGCGACCGTAGCCGCACGCATGGAGTACGACGTCGTCCAGGGCGATATCGCCACACAGCCCGCCGACGCACTCGCCAACGCCGCCGGCACGAGCCTTCGAATGGGGTCGGGCGTCGCCGGCGCGCTCAGGCGGGGCGCGGGCGAAGAGATCACCGAGGAAGCCACGCGGAAGGGACCGGTCGACCTCGGCGCAGTCGCGGTCACCGACGCCTACGGCTTAGACGCCGAGTACGTGATCCATGCGGCCGCGATGCCCCACTACGGAGATGGGCAGGCGACCGCGGAGAGTATTCGTGACGCGACCCGGAACGCACTCGAGTGCGCCGACGACCTCGGCTGTCGGTCGCTCGTGATTCCGGCGCTCGGCTGTGGCGTCGCCGGCTTCGACCTCGCGGACGGAGCCGAGATCATCGACGAGGAGATTCGCAACTACGACCCCGACGCGCTCGAGGACGTCCGGTTCATCGCCTACAGCGACGAGGAGTACGACGCAGTCCGCGCTGCGACCGGAAAGGCGGAGCAGTCGGAACTGAAGGAAGGGAGCAAGGCGGATCGGTGACGGTACGGCCGAACCCCGCCGGCTCGGGGATCGGGCCGTCCGAAGGGACGATGTGCGCCGGTCGAACCGGGCTCGGTCACTCGACCGTAACCTGCGCGGACCCGCCGGTCACCGTCACCTCGTAGTAGCCGTCGGTCGGGATTTCGACCTCGAACGTCTCCTCGCCCTCGACGGTTTCGTCGAGTACCGGTCCGGAGTACGCTCTGGCCCCATCCTCGTCGCCGTCCGCGTTCTCGACCGTTTCGTCGAGATCGTAGCTGATCCAGACGTCGACGGTGCCCCCCTCTTCGACGGTCACACTCACCTCGAGTTCGTCGCCCTCCTCGACCTCGAAGGATTTTCCATCGTCGTCCTCGAGCTCCGCGGATAGCTCCGCTTCGTCTCCGAACGCACAGCCGGCCAGCGCGGCTGTGGCGGCGGTCGCAACGCCTGCCACGAATCGTCGTCGGTCCATGGATCTGTGCTCAACGACGACAGTGTTAATATCACGGTTGTCACTCACGACAGGATACCGACCGATATGGAACGAGACGACGGCAGAACGAGACTGACAGCAGAACCAAACGGTCAGTACCGAAACGGATCGCGATCGCGAGTTACTCGAGCGAGAGGCCGCGAATCTCCACGCTCTCGCCGTCCTCGACGCGACCGATGATCCGGCCGTCGGTGGCCGCGACGAGGTCGTCGGCTCGATCCTCGGGAACGGCGACGACGAAGCCGGTGCCCATATTGAACGTCCGGTGCATCTCTTCGTCGGTCACGTTTCCTTCCTCCTGGACGAACTCGAAGATCGGCTGGGCCGGGAACGGCTCCTCGATCACGTACTCGCGATCGCCCATTCGGAGCAGGTTCGTCCAGCCACCGCCCGTGATGTGGGCCGCCGCACGGACGTCGTGTTCGCGCATCGGCTCGAGCAGATCCGTGTAGATCCGCGTCGGCCGGAGCAGTTCCTCGCCGATCGATCGCTCCGGGTTCGGCGGGAATTCGTCGGTGTACTCGTGTGCGCGCGTGACGGCCTCTCGAGCGAGCGTCAGCCCGTTCGAGTGGATCCCGTTGGAGGCGAAGCCGACGAGCACGTCGCCGACCGCGGCCTCGCCCTCGAGAATGTCGTCTTTCCCGGCGAGGCCGGCGCAGGTGCCAGCGAGGTCGAAGCCCGAGACGACCTCGGGCATGACGGCCGTCTCGCCGCCCAGCAGGGTCATGCCGGACTCCTCGAGACCGACGGCAAGCCCCTCTCCGATCTCGTTCGTCAGGTCGTCGTCCGGTTCGTCGATCGCGAGGTAGTCGACGAACGCGACGGGTTCGACGCCTGCGGCGACGAGATCGTTGACGTTCATCGCGATGCAGTCGATTCCGATCGTCGAGAAGTCCGAGATAGCCTCAGCAACGATGAGTTTCGTTCCAACGCCGTCGGTCGCGAGCGCGAGATAGCGGTCGCCGATGTCGAGCAAGCCGGCGTACTCGGTCGTCAGGTCGCTGCCGAAGGCCTCGAGCAGTGCCGCGGTCGCATCCTCGCTGGCATCGATGTCGACGCCCGTCTCGGCATAGGTAAGCCGTTCCTCCTCGCTCCCGTCGTCCGCTGAGTCGGTCATGTCTGAACGACCTCCCGGCGCGAGCAAAAGGTCACCGGTCCGCTCGAGGCACGGGCTCGTTCGTCGAACTCAGAAGAGACCGACGAACAGCAACACGTATCCCGCGAGCGCCACGCTCGGGACGAAGACGAGCGCGAAGATCCCCTTGTTCCAGTCGTAGACGGACTTGCCATCCAGCGGCCCGAAGGGGATCATGTTGAACGCCGCCAGCAGGAGGTTGATCCAGACGCCCATCTGTCCGATGGTACCGAGCAGACCGGGGAAGAGCATCAGCGGCAGGAACATGAGCGCGAGCAGGTGGTTGGTGATCGGTCCGGCGAGGGCGATCATCGCGTTCTCCTTTTTCGTGATCCGGCCCCGGTGGTAGACGGCTCCCGGCGCGGCGAAGAGGAGCCCGATCAGCGCGCTCATGATCGCCAGAAACAGCATCTGGTAGTCCGCCCGAAACTCGGCGATCTGGCCGTACTCGATCGCGACGACCTTGTGGGCGAGTTCGTGCAACAGGAAGGCGACGCCGACGGTGACGAAGCTCAGTCCGACCATCGCGCCGAAGTAGCCGACTCCGGCCAGTCCACGGTGAATCGGGGCGAACAGCAGCGCGAACGCGACCGAGAGCGTGACCCACGCCACCGCCAGATCGAACAGCTCCTTGCTGCTGAAGGTGATCTCTGGTTCGGGCTGTGTACGGGTTGGCGTACTCATGTCACCAGCGCTCGAATCAATTCGAGCGTGTTCTCGGCGCCCCGAAGCAGTTCGCCCATCAGCGCGTCGACGCCACCGATCTCGGGGGCCAGCCACGGCACGACGACGATGAAGAACAGGAACGTGGCGATCATGCTCCCGATGTTCGTCAGCGCGACGATCATGATGAGCCGGAATAGCGGCACGTCGAACATCTCGGAGAGCGCGTCCTCCATCGGTCGATCGGCGTCGCCGACGATGTCGTTAAGCTGCTGGACGTCCCGTACGTTGACCGGTCGGTGTTTGAGTTCGACGTAGCCGGCGAACCAGCCGGGTGCCAACAGCGGGTTGATACTGGTCAACCAGGCGACGGAGCCACCGACGCCGGCACTGGTCCAGTGCGCACCGGCGAGGCGCGCGAGCGCGAACGCGAAGACGCCGTTGAACAGGAACCACGCGCCGAACAGCTGGAGCAAGAAGGTGTCCTGGACACCGGCCATAATCAGGAGGAAGAAAAAGCCGATGAAGCCGACCATAACCAGGTAGCCGAAAAGCTTGACCGGAGCGAATCGCCGCCCCGAGGCGGCTCCGGAGAGCGACTCGAGCGTCGGGATCTCCGTCGGGTTTGCCAAGTGACGCTCGATACCGGCTTTGTGGCCGGCACCGACGACGGCGACGACGTCGTACCCCTGGGTGCGCAACTGGTGGAGGTGGTTCGCGATGTAGGCGTCGCGTTCGTCGATCAGCGCGTTCGCCCCGCGGGGGCTAAACTGTCGGAACTCCTCCATCATCGCCCTGACGACGTCGCCGTCGGTCATCTCCTCGATGTCGACTTCCTCTATGTCCTCGACGTCGCTGCCGAGGGCGTCGAGGAAGACTCCGAGCACGGCACCGATCGCGACTCCGATACCGAGACCGGCGACGACGCCGACGGTCCCGCGGATCGCGTAGGTACCGGCGCTCTCGAAGGTCCCAGCCGAGAGCGGCCCGACGAACGTCTCGGTCGCGACCAGTGCGAGACAGCCGCCGACGCCCAGTACCGCTCCCGCGATGAGCCGTATCGAGAAGCCGCTGCGTATCCCGGTCGACTCGCCGACCGACTCGAGCGAGGGGAGAAAAAGCAGTCCGACGAGCGCTCCGCCGACGGCCCCGCCGATGGCAGCGCCGGCGTACTGGAGCGTGGTGGCGTCGGAGATACCGAGCAACAGCGCGTCGCCGAGGCCGAGCATGGGTGCGAGGAACGCGGCGAAAACGAACCCGACGAAGAGACCGGCCGCGGCACCGAACGCGAGCCCAATGGTTCGCGGGTCGGTGACGCCGAGGGCGAGTCCGCCGATCATTTTCATCTTCTCGGTGAATGATAACCGACTCCAGAACCGCTGGATCGTCACCTGAATGTCCCGGTCGACGAGTGCGACGCCGCTCCCGTTGCGTTCTGCGGCTTCGATGGCGGCTCGCATGTCCGCACCGGGTTCGATGTCGAACTTCTCGCCGAGTCGCGACTGGACGTAAGAGAGCATCCAGTAAGCCAGAAACTGGAAGACGGTGTTGCCCGAGAGGAGGTCCTTGGCCTCGATATCGTCGGGGGTGCCGCCTTGCATCTGATTGTACCGGTCCTCGTCGAGCTCGACGGCGACGACGTCCGGCTGTTCCCGATCGATCGTTTCGTGGACTTCGTCGACGCTCGCCTGCGAGACGTGTGCGGTCCCGAGAACGTGCACCGAGCCCTGTTCGTCAGCGGGGGGCTCCGGTGGCTCCGGCACGCCGGCGTCGCCTGCATCGCTCATTAGCGGATCAACTCGGCGGGGACTTTTACCAGTATCGAACTACAGAGAAATAATAAATTCGGTTCGCATCCTGTTGTATCTATATACAGGAGGTGAAAACTGCCGGCCGATTGCGGTCCCGTTCGCGAACGGCGACGACAAGAGTGATTGGGGACGTCGCGCAAGAACGACCGATGACGAATCTCATGGAGACGCTGGTCGAGAATCGCGAGATGGTTCAACCCAACCACGCCAACATGCTCGACACGGCCCACGGCGGGAACGTAATGAAGTGGATGGACGAGGTGGGTGCCATGTCGGCCATGCTCTTCTCCGGCGAGACCTGCGTCACCGCACGGGTCAATCAGATGAACTTCGAGCGCCCGATTCGCGTCGGCGATACGGCTTACATCACGGCCTACGTCTACGACTCCGGGACCTCGAGCGTGAAGTTTCGACTGATCACCGAACGCGAGGACCTGCGAACTCGAGAGCGTGAGAAGACCACCGAGTCCTACTTCGTCTACGTTGCCATCGACGAGCACAAGGAGCCGACGACGGTTCCCGACCTGACCGTCAGCAGCGAGGAGGCCGATCGGCTGCGACGGGAGGCGCTCGAGGGGGAAAACGGGAACTGTTGACCACCGCCGTCGCAAATCGGAGCACGGCCGTTCGGCGTCAGTCGAACCGAATCGTCTCGGTCCGCGGATCGATCTCGACGCGACCTCCGATCGGGATCGGCGTCGTCGGATAGGTGTGTCCAAAGTCGACGTCGAAGACGATCGGTGCGTCGGGGTTGTAGCGGGCGAAGATGTCCGCGATCGTCTCGCGCTGAGTCGCCCGGTACCGCTCGCGCTGCTCCGGCGGCTTGTCCGCCAGATGCGAGCGCGCCGCGGGCCGACCGACGAGCACCCCGTCGAAGCGCTCGAGCAGTCCCCGCTGGCCGAACGCCTCGAGGACGCGCGCGACCCAGGAGTGGGGCGGGACCTCCTCGGACGTCTCGAGGGCGAGAATCGCCCCCTCGAGGGCGTCGTCGTCGGGACGGAACCGGTCGGCGAGCAGCCGCTGTGCGAGGATTTCGAGACAGCCGCCCCAGACGCGTCCCTCGACGGGGTCGTGTCCTCGCGGCTGCTCGCTGCTCGTATCGTTCGCGGCTGTCGCCTCGCTTTCGCCGCCGGCCCACTTCCAGCCCGGATTCGGCTCGGTTCCGCGGGGCGTCTCGAGCGAGTCTGGGTCCGCCCAGTCGCCGGGTTCGTCGGTGAACTCGGGAGCCGGCTCGAGTGCCCCGAACGAATCGTCGAAGAACGCGCGCTCGACGTACTCGACCGTGTGCTCGAAGAGCCGACCGTCCATCCCCAGTTCGACGATCACGCTCGGGCCGTAGTAGGAGACGATGCCGAGATTCCACAGCGAGAGTGAGAGGTGTGTGTTATCACTGTAGCCGTAGAACCGGGTCGGATTCTCGCAGAGCACGTCGGGATCGAGGTGCTCGAGGATGCGTATCTGGTCGTTGCCCCCGAACGTGCTGATCACGCCGCCGATTTCGGGATCTTCAAACGCGTCCATCACGTCTCGAGCGCGCTCCGCGGGGTGGTCGGCGAGGGAGTCCGCGCTCTTCGACGCGGTGGGGTACTCGACCGGTTCGAGGTCGAACACTTCGCGCAGGCGCTCGAGCCCCAGTTCGTAAACGTGAGGAAAGTCGGTGGCCCGGTTCGACGCCGGCGCGACGACCGCGATTCGATCGCCGCGCTCGAGCGGCGGGGGCGTGTCGAATTCCGTCATGCACAGATCCTGTCGCTACGCCAGTAAATCAGTTCGGGGAACATTCGCGGCTAGTTCACAGTCCTCATGAACACTCGTATCCGTCTCTATAGGTCTGGAAATCGCAATAAAACGGCCCCTCGTCAAAACTGACTTCAGTTCTGGGGGCTGTCGCCGTCACCGTCGCTCGAGAGGGTTCCGAACTCGACCTCTCTGGCTTCCTCGAGATAGCTACTCGCGGAGTCGCGGGTGTCCGCGACGGTCATCCCAACCATCGCACCGATCGCACCGCCGGTGCTGGCTGCGTTTCGACTGAAGACTGAACCGATCGCGGCCCCGACCGCCGCGCCCATGGCTGCATACCGGGCGCGGAGCAGGACGCGTTTGAGACGTGCTTTCATACGTCTAGTAGCGTTACAGTTGCTGATAAATATGTCTCCCGGATGCACGATCTGCAGCGGATCGGTCGATATCGATGCAGAAACGACAGTCGCCCTTACAGCAGCGTCTCGATTTCGGCGAGGGACTCGAGGACGTGATCCGGTTGAACGGCCGCGGCCTCGAGATCGGCCTGCTCCGTGACGCCGGTACGGACGAGCACTGTCGTCATACCTGCCCGTTCACCCAGCGCGATATCGGTGTTCAGGCGGTCGCCGACGACGAGTGTCCGTTCGGGATCGCTCTCGAGGCGGTTCATCGCCGTCGCGGCGGCGATCGACGAGGGCTTACCCAGAATCGAATCGGCCTCGCGGTCGGCGACGGCTTCCATCGCGGCGATGATCGCGCCGGAACCGGGGATGAGTCCGCCGTCGATCGGAATCGTCGCGTCCGGATCGGTCCCGTAGAACGGCACGTCGCCCTCGAGCGCCCGCAGGGATTCCCAGAGCGTCCCGTAGGAGAACTCCTTGTCGAACGACCCCAGCACGACCTCGGCGGCGTCCGGATCGTCGGTTACCTCGACGGCCGCGTCCTCGAGAATCGTCACGAGTCGGTCGCTGCCGACGAGGTAGACCCGTTCGTTCGGATGGGTCGTCGCGAGATACTCCGCCGACACCGTTGCGGAGGTGAGGACGGCGTTCGGATCGACCTCGATTCCGTAGGGCTCGAGCGTCTCGCCGTAGTGGTCGCTCCCGCGCGTCGGATTGTTCGAAAACAGGAGTCTGTCGATGCCTGCGTCCTCGAGCGCGTGCAGGCCGTCGGTCACGTTCGGCAGCAGTTCCTCGCCGCGGACGATCGTCCCGTCGACATCCAGGATCGCCGCCTCGTAGTCGGTCATCGACCGTCTCTACGGTCGACCGGCGATTGAGTGTTGGGTTTGGGGAGGGTCTCGGTGAACTATCGTAGCAACTGAAAGACAATGCACACCCGACCGCAGAACGGCGTTGCGATCGATGTGCACACCGTTTCAGTTGTTACTATACTCACAACGGTTGCGGTCAGCAGCGGACGAAGCAGTACCGACGCGAACCCTCGTTTCGCGTTCCCCGTTTGCGGACGGAGCCCTTCCTGGCGAATGCTACCGAGAACGCTCGAGTTCGAGTTCCTCCGTCTCGATCCCGGCGGCTTCGGCCTGTTCGTTCGAATCGATCAGTCGGTCCAGTTTCGTCTCGAACTCCTCGTCGGAGAGTTCGCCGGCGGCGTATCGTTCCTGGAGTTTCGTGACGGGGTCAGGTTCGGCTTCCGACTCGTCAACTGTGGCATCGTCCGAACGCATCTCTTCCGTCTCCGAGCGCTCCACGAGATACCAGATGAGAAACGACGTCGCGACGAACAGGAGCGTGATCGCGAGGGCGAACCACGGGCCGGCCAACAGCAAGACGGCGATGATCACGATGTCGGCGAGGACGAACTTGATGGCGAAGATCTCCGTGAGACTGTAACTCCGACCATCGCTCTCACTGCCCATAGCCGACGTTCGGGGCGTCCGGAAATAATTGTAGGGATCGGTCACGACAAGTGACAGTATTGCCCCAAACCGCGATCGACGGGAGCAGCGATCGAGACGTTGCCGCCGACGACCGACAATCCGTGCGAGGTGGGAATTCTTTTGCACGCACCGTCCCTACGGTCGGCTATGACACTCGAGGTCGAAGCCCCCGATCCGCCGGAACTGGACTTCGTCGATCCCAACGAGTACGAGGACGCCACGATCAGTGCCGACGGCAACGAAGAGATCGACTACCGCCGCGAGGAACTTCAGGACTTCCTTGAGGAGGGCGCCTGGGAGGAAGCGATCGAGGAGTGGTTCGAGGACACCGATCTCGACGAGCGCGCGTACGGGATCGCTCGAGACCTCGATCTCTTCGCCGGCTTCGACTTCTTTTGGGACGATTTCGCCGACCGTGTCGGCTATCACGCTCCCGGGATTCCGGAGGACTGGCAGGAACGGGAGTACCATCCCGACCTCGATACGTGGGGCACTGTCTCGTCGATCAACGCCGAACTGACGGAGTTCGGCCAGATCGTCTCGGTGATCCTCAAAGAGGAATACATCGACTGGGAAGCCGAGTACGAACCGCCGGAGGATCTGCCGGATTTCGACTGACGAAGCGAGCGACAACGAGATAGAGACGCCAGCGATACCGCTCGAGCGCTACGATTCGAAAGTGGCGGTGAACTGTTGGGTGAGCTGTGGGCTGGTGTCGGTCGAGCGGACTACTCGCGCCCAACCGCGATACTTTTCGTGGCACCGCCACAGTCCGGACAGAGCGAGTCGGTCGCTTCGCGGTAGCCACAGTCACAGCACTCGTAGTACGATCGAGTCGGGGTGTACGGATCGGAGTAGATCATGTTGTGTTGAGATAACGCACCTCGAAAAAGCCTTCTCCTGATAGTCGTTCGAACAACCAGATCGCGATAAATAACCTAGCATAGTGGACAAAACACAAAACTAGCCGACACTGGCGGACGACGTAGCGGTTGTCGGCCGTTCGATCGCTCGTCACCGACCGTTCAATCGTTCGGGTCGCGTTCACGCGGCCACCTCCCACGGCGGACCGCCTACCCGGACCACTCGCCGGCGAGGTCGCCGCCGACGTTCTTTCGCCAGTGGTCGAACTCGGTGTTACAGTCGGGGCTATCGTCGATGTGATCGACGAATCCGGCACCGGGCGATGCGAGTTTCTCCCCGCAGAACGGGCAGGCGATGGGATCGGTCCAGTCCGTCGTGGTGTTTACTGCCATTGGTACCCGAATCTATCAGGATCGATCATATAGGTTTAGCCGGTTAAGATCTATTATAATTAATGTGCCATATAACCACAATACTAGATCAATACTCGCCGCGTAAAATCCCCCGTTCGATACCACAGCGTCCCGCCGGACCGAGAGATCGCTCATCGTCCGTTGCACCGGTGCGACCTCGAACAGTGATCGAGCCTCGAGTCCGGAATCGGAGACTATTCCCCCGTCGCTTCACGTATCTTCCCTCGAGAACGAGATGTCGGTTCGAGAGCGGGCCGGTCGGCTTACCCACTACGACGTCCTCGTAGTCACCGCAGCGATCTGGTTTCTCGCGAAATTCCTCCGATACGCCTTTCCCCCGCTGTTCGAGTCGTTTCAGCTGAGTTACGGCGTCTCGAACGCCGTACTCGGTGCCGCGTACACCGGATTCATGCTCGTCTACGCCGCGATGCAGTTCCCATCGGGCGTGCTCGCGGACCGGTTCGGATCGGTGGCCATCATCACGACAGGCGCAATCGTCGCGGCAGTCGCCGCACTCGTCCTCGTCGTCGACTCGCCGTTTCTCGTCCTCGTCGCCGCCATGCTCGTGATGGGTGCCGGCACGGGCGCGCACAAGACCGTCGCGGTTCGGCTGCTGTCACAGGCCTATCCCTCTCGAACGGGCCGAGCACTCGGGGTTCTCGATACGTTCGGCGCCTTCGGCGGCGTCGTCGCTCCGGCCGCCGTCGTCGCCGTTGCCGGCATGGGTTTCGCGCTGGGGGCGAGCTGGCGCCTGATCTTTCTGGTCGCCGGAGCCGTCGGGCTCGCGCTCGCCGTTGCCTTCTGGATTCGAGTGCCGAAACGGGTCCCGAGCGCCGCCGAGGGCGACGCCGCCACGAGCGCGCTCTCGGCTGCCGGGCTCTCCCAGTACGCGACGCTCTTTCGCGACTGGCGATTCTCGGTCTTCGCTCTCCTGACGGTGCTGTTTTCGTTCACGTACAACGGCTTCGTCGCGTTCGCGCCGCTGTATCTCACCCAGGAGGCCGGACTGGCCGATTCGACGGCGGGTTTGCTCTACAGCGCGCTCTTCCTCGCGAGTTTGAGCCAGCTCGCGACCGGCGACCTCAGCGACCGCGTCGGAAAGCTCCCGATCATCGTCTTGCTGCTCGGACTCGCCTCCGCCGCGCTGGTCGCGTTCATCTCCCTGACCGACACCGCCGGGCCGATCCTCCTCGGTGCCGCGTTGATCCTCGTCGGCGTCGGATCGCACGGCTTCCGCCCCGTCAGAGGAGCCTACCTGATGGCCGTGATCCCCGACGACGTCGCCGGCGGCGGACTCGGTGTCGTTCGGACACTACTGATGGCCGCCGGTGCGGTCGCCCCGGTGACCGTCGGGGCGCTCTCGGAGGTCGCCGGGTTCCAGCCAGCGTTCTGGCTTCTCGCGGCGTCGATCAGCTCCGCGACGGTGCTCGGCGCGTTGCTCTGGGTTTTTGACTAATGACCCCCGGTTCGATCCGCGCCGAGCACCGATTTACCACGGAAAGAGTTAACACACCTCGTGACGTACTCGTTCGTATGTCGCTCGCCGAATCACTCGAGTACGAGTGTCTGTCCTGTGACCACCGAGAGACGGTCACGGACGCAATCGTGAGCACCTGTCGGCGGTGTGGGGGCGAGATGCGCAACGTGGATCGGGTTCGGTAGTCGGAGTCGCTGCACGGTCGAGTCGTCGCCACAGCGCGGATGTCCGTGAGCAGCGCCACCGATTTTTGCTGCCGTTCGTGACCCCTCGAGAGACGATACTCAGCGGTCAACCGACGAGAACTCGGTGTTCGGTTCCAGAACGTGACTGATACGGTGACCGACTGCGATCACCGTCTCGATCGCCCTACCGGCTGAGGGCGACTGCGGCCCCGAACAGCACGAATCCGAGCACGACCGCGACGGCACCGACGACGGCGTCGCCGGCGAAGAGAAGTGTCCCGCCGGCGACGAGTCCGGCACCGCCACCACCGGCGGCCACCGGGATGCCGAGTTGCTGGACGGTACTCGAGTCGGATCGGCTCTCGTTCTCCGGTTGAGACTGCTGTTGATTCCGTACCTCGTCCAAATCCGCACGGAGGGCTTCGATATCAGCGTCCTGGGTCTCCAACTCCGTCCCGTCGACGGCCGACTCGAGGTCCTCGATCTCTGCTGCGAGCGTGTCGAGTCGAGCGTCGTGGCTCTCGAGGTCGGTCGCGTGGCTCTCGAGTCGGTCCCCGTACTCGCTCGTCCGATCGTCGAGCAGTTCGGTACGGGCAGCGACCTCGTCGACTCGATCTTCCGCGTCGTCGATCTCGTCCGCGAGGCCCTCGATGCGGTCGGGGGCGTCGTCGAGCGCAGCGGTCTCCTCCCGCGTCGAGGTGATTTCGCGCTCGAGAGTTTCGATCGTCTTCTCGAGCGCCGCAACATCGTCTTCGGAGACGGACGTCTCCTCGAGCCTCGTCACGCGTTCGTCGACCGTAGCGACACGCTCGCCAAGGTCATCGACCGTCGTGTCGAAATTCCCGACCGTGTCGTCGAGGTCCCCGAGTTCGGCCTCGACCGTCTCGGTAGTCGTTTCGACGCTCTCGAGTCGGTGCTCGACATCGGTGGAACGGCTGTCGACGGTCTCGAGATGCGACTCAAACTGATCCGTTTCGGCCGCCAACTCCGTCCGGAGATCGGCGACGGCATCCTCGAGGTCGTCCTCGAGCGCGTCGACGCGGTCTGTCAGTGTCGTCTCGACGTCCCCGAGTCGCGTTTCCACTTCCTCCACATCGGTCTCGAGCGTCCCGAGATCGCCGCCCACAGAATCGATCTCGGCAGTGAGCGATTCGACCGTCTCTCGCGTGTCGGTGAGCGAGTCGGACAGTGCTTCGACTGCGTCGTCGCTGACGGTCCCGCCGTCGAGTCGGTCGACGGCCGTCTCGAGCGCCTCGAGATCGTCTGCGACCGCCGTAATATCGTTCGCAACCGCCTCGGTCGCGTCGCCGAGTTCACCCTCCAGATCGGCCATCGTTTCCTCGAGGCGTGACTCAAGCGTCGCTTCGAACGCCTCGACTTCGTCCGTGAGCTCCCCGACATCGCCGTCGATCGCCTCGAAATCGGCTGCGAGATCGTCGACCGTCGACTCGAGCGCCGTTCGGCCCTCGAGTTCGGCCACCGTCTCCGAGACGGCCGTTATCGAGTCCCCGAGTTCGACGAGTTCCGCCTCGAGCGACGCGATTTCAGCTTCCACGTCGTCGACGCGGTCGCCGTCGGCTGCCGTCGAATCGATCTCGTCGATCGTCTCCCGAGCGTCCTCGAGTCGGCTCTCGAGATCCTCGGTGCGATCGGATACTGACTGCCGAACGTCGGCCACGTCGGTTTCGACCGATTCGATGTCGCCTTCGACAGCTTCGACGGTACGGTCGACGCGCTCGACGTCATCTTCGACCGTCTCGACCCGTTCGTCCATCGACTCGAGATCGTCCGTGACGGTTTTGACCTGATCGGCCGTCGACTCGAGATCGGTTTCGACCGACCCGACGCGGTCGTCCGTTTCGGCCAAGCGCTCGTCGACGCGCTCGAGCGTCGTCGCGGTCGCGTCGATCGCGTCGTCGAGTTCGGTGAGGCGGCCGTCGACGTTCTCGATCCGTTCGTCGACGGTCTCGAGTTCGGCATCGACGGCGTCTATCTCGTCCGCGATCGTCGTTTCGACGGCGTCGATGGCGTTTTCGAGTCGCTCGCGTTCGTCGGCCGACCGCTCCGTCGCCTCGTCGAGCCGATCCGAGACGCCGGTGATCTCGACCGACTGCTCTTCGAGCCGCCCGGCGAGCCCTTTGGCTCGAGTCTCGAGTCGGTCGACGTCCTCGTCGACGCGCTCGAGCGCGTCGTCGAGTTTCGAGACGGTCTCCGTGACCGTCTCGAGGTCGGCTTCGGAGGGAGTTTCGGCGTCCAGCGCCTCCAGTTCGGACTCGAGCGCGTCCAGGTCCGTTCGCCGGTTCTCGAGTCGGTCGTCGAGCCGCTCCGTTCGATCGGTAATCGCCTCGAGATCGCCGGCGAGATCACCGATGCGGTCGTCGAGGGCCGCTCGTTCGTCCGCGGTGATTTCCTCGACCGACTCGAGGGTCGCTTCGACCGACTCGAGATCGTTCGTGAGATCCGTTTCGACCGACTCGAGGTCGTCCGTCAGTCCCGCTTCGACCGACTCGATATCCTCCGTCAGTCCCGTTTCGAGGGCGTCGAGATCCCCGTCCAGCCCCGTCTCGAGTGCGTCGAGGTCTCCCGTGATGTCCGCCTCGAGCGACTCGATATCGTCGACGAGCGTTGATTCCACTCCCTCGATATCGTCCTCGAGCGCGTCGAAGGCCGCCGACAGCCCGTCGAGTTCGTCCCGCAGGTTGCTTTCGAGTTCGTCGACCGTTCCCTCGCTCGCGTGCGTCTCGCTTTCGGCTTCGAGGTCCCGCAGGTCGTCGGCGAACGCCTCGAGTCGCTCGTCGAGGTCCGCGACGGTCTCGGCGTCGGCCGCCCGCTCCTCGACGTAGTCGAGTTCCTCGAACGCGGACTCGAGATCGGTGCGGACCGACTGTATCTCCTCGTCGCGGGTTGCGAGTCGGTCGAACAGTTGATCGATGGCGTCGTTCGACCGGTCGCGATCCGTCTCGGCCCCACTGCCGACCGCGTCGTCGAACGCGAGAGTCGTTCGGCTGCCCGCGCCACTCGCCTCGGCCGTGTCTATCGCGGGCTCGTCTCCGTCGGAGCCACCGCCGTCGGAACCGTTCTCCGACCACGTAACGTCCTCGTAGGCGTCGACGTCGTCCTCGGCGGCTGCGAGTGCCCCTCTGGCCGCACTCGAGGCGGGATCGTCGGCCAGACGGACCCCGCGAACCGAGAACGGCAACGGTGCGGCGTCGAACCGGCCGCCGAGCAGGTACTCGAGCCCCTCGACGGTCCCCGGCCCGGCGACTGCGATCGGGACGGCTAACCCCTGTTGGACGTCGTTCTCGTCGGCTTCGGTCTCGAGCGCGTCGACGACGTCGCCGATCAGCGCGTCGAACGCCTGTGCGAGCGCGCTCTCGATATCGCCGGACGCCGCGTCGGGATCGAGCGTAAACTCTTCGAGCACGCTCGCGACCCGTGCGGGCTCGTGGCCGGTATCGCCGGCCGCACGCTGGACGACCCACTCGCTCCCGTTGCCCACTGAGAACGCAAGCGCGGGAACGCCGTAGTAGGCCAGCGAGATGCTCGTCGTCTGCGGGCCGATACAGATCCCCAATCCGGTGTAGTTGTCGCCTGCGAACTGATCGTAGACGACGGCGAAGCCCCTGCTGGTCGGCGTCGCGTCGACACCGAGATCCGTGAACACCGATTCGAGGGCATCGCGGTGTGCGTCCGTCGGTTCCGCCGCGTCGACGACGGTTCCCGGCGTCGTGTAACAGAGTCGGTCGTCGTCGGTCTCGATCTCGAGTACGTCGTCGACGAGCGCCTCGAGGGCCGGTTCGACGTACTCGTCGACGGTGAGAACGCCGTGCGAAAACAGCGACTCGGGGGTTTCACCCGTCGCGTCGGTGACGGCGAGGGCCGCCGCCCCGACCGCGTAGGTGGTCTCGTCGTGTTCGACCAGTAGCTCCTCGTCCACCCCGTTACCGACCGACTCGAGGGTCTCGTCGTCGGTCGAAACGACGACCGGCGGTACCGATTCGATCGCCACCCCATCGGCCGCGTCGGTAGCCGCACGGAGTGCCCCAGGTCCGATATCGAGACCGTGTCCCATGCCGTCGATGAGTCGGAGCGACCTCTTTGAGCTTTGGTCTCGAATACCAGATGTGAAAATCAGCGCGGAGCGCCGACACAGTGCGCGGAGTCGGCGACCGGCTCCCGCGTTCACCTGCCGGCATCCCGTTTTTCGCCGTCGGTCACGACCGTCGACTATGGAACACGAACGCCAACTCGAGGCCGACCTCGAGGCGGCGATTCTGGACGTCCGGCGGGACGACGACGAACTCGAGATCGGGCAGGTCAGCGAGTACCTGCTCTCCGAGGACCGTATCAATCGCTATCTGATCGGGCTTCAAGACGAGTGTACGCGCGCCTCGTTCTACTGTACGGCGACCAGGTCGATCGCCTACAAACCGGTTACGGGTGAGTCGCCGTCGAAACTCGTCGATACGGTTCCGGGTCTCGCCAACCGAAAACAGCTACGCGACTGGATCGTCGATCAGGAGTGGTCGTGGATTCACCCGCGATATCGGTGGCTGATCGAGTCCGAGTGAAGCGAGCGGATCGAACGACGGCAGTTCGGTCGACATCACTCGGCCGGACTCGGATCCACGGCGGTCTCGCCGACGCTGACCGGGTCGCCGACGGAGAGCGTCTCGCCCCACGACGACTCGGGAACGTACGTGTTGACCATCAATCGGAAGTAGTGGTCGAACCACGCCTCGCTCGCCCACTCCGGAAGGGTCGCCTCTCGCTGTTCGACGAACGTCTCGCGAAATCCCTCGGTCGACTCGCCAGTGTCTGGGTCGCGTATCGGGACGACACACCGCTGGCACGGGTTGACACCCTGCAGCGTGACCGAACCGATATCGAAGGGAACGACCTGCCCGGGCGCGTCGTAGAGTCGATCCTCCCAGAACGCCGGCGCGTCGAGCACGAGGTTCGGACGCAGTCGTCGACACATCTCGTCGGTATCGATGTCGTCGTACCACGAGGCGACCGCCTCGAGCGTGCCCGTACTGATGACCGTCGGTCCCGAGGCGTCCGTATCGTCTGGAAACCCGCCCTCGTCGTCGCGAACGACCTCGACCGGGTAGCCGAAGTAGTCCGACAGCCACGAGGCGAAACAGTCCCGATCGAGTTCGAGGTGGAACGTGACGGTTTCGTCGCTCCCGCGTTCGCCCACCGTGACCGTTTCGCGCTCGAGATCGTACGTCGCCTCGAGGTTGTGAATCAGTCGTTCGCGTTTGCCGTTGACGTACTGCCCGACCGAGTCGGTCGTCGAATCGGTCTCCGACGGCTGCTCGACGATCGCGTACCGTCGATCCCACGCGAGTCCACCGTTGTCGACGATCTCGCCCGCTCCGATCGACACCGCGTCGAGGGATTTGATCGGATGGACGCGAATGCGCTCGAGGCGTACCATTGGCCGTACCCTCAGTCCGGCGGCTCTTAGCTGTGTTCGTTTCACGCAACATCGAGTGATATTCGGCTCCGGCGAGTTCGGATACAGCTCGCCCGGAACGCCCCGGTTACGCCTTCGCTTTCGTCGGCGTCGCGTCAGGCGTCGGCTCCGACACGCGAATCTCACCGTCGCCGTCGACTTCAACGGTGTAGCCACAGTAGGTAAACGTCACGGACGCCTCCACTCCCGGCGTCGCGAGTAGCGACTCGAGCGCTTCCGTGTCGATCGCTTCGTGCAGCGAGGACTCTAGTTCGATGATGTCAACGCCTTCTCGTTCGGCGACGGCTTCGGTAATCTCGAGGACGAGTTCGTTGTCTCGGGCCATGTTCAGCGAGCCAATATCGTTCCATATAACAGTAGGGGATCGTATTCTGACGGGCGACAGACGCCCGTCAGACGCTCGGGAGACGCGTGGAACGTATCGCCTCCATGCCGGTCCGCCGAGGCCATACTTTTTGCCGCTCGAAGCCGTCGGTTCGATCGACATGTCAGCCGCGAACGCTCTCGCCGAGGCCGTCGACAACCTCGTCTACGAACCGGTACAGGTCCACGAGCACGGCGTCGATCTGACCGTCGGCGCGATCTACGAGGTCGCCGGTCCCGGCCGACTCGACTTCGGCGGCGACGAACTCGAGGACGCGGATCTCGAGCCGGTGCCCACCGAACTCCGAAACCCCGACGACGAGTACGGCTGGTGGGACCTCGAGGGCGGCCAGTACGTGATCCAGCACAACGAGTTTCTGACCGATCTCGAAGAGCCGGTCCAGCTCCAGCCGCGAAACGAACTCCTCGCTCGCGGCGGCTCGCATCCGTCGGTGCTGGTCGCGTCGCACCTGCCCTTGATGCCGCTAACCGTTTCGGAAGGCGGACTGCGGATCAAGGAGAACGCGCGGGTGTCGACGCTGATATCGACCGGGGGTCAGTCGCGCAACGCCGAGTAATTGATCGGCTCGGTTCGCTCCGATTCGCGCCACGAACGACCTTGGTCGGTCGGATTCTATTAGCCGATTCGGGCAACAATCCATCAGGATCGATAGTTTTGTACATTTCCCATCAAGTCACACAGTTGATGGGGGAGCCCACAGCACAGAATCCGGGGAGAACCGATAGCCGGCGGCTGCTCGTGGCGATCGCCGTCGGCCTCGTACTCGTCGGCGGCGGCACGGTCCTGGCAACCTGGACGACCACCGGTGGTGGCGATGTCGACATCCAGGAGACGACGATCGAGACCGACTCCGGTCTCGAGCTCTCGGCGACGGTGTACGAACCCGAGGGTGTGAGCGCTGACGATCCCGCACCCGCGGTCACGCTGATCCACGGTTACACCGGCGAGCGCGGGACGATGTCGTCGTTCGCCACCGAACTCGCGGATCGGGGGTACGTCGCCGTCACCGTCGACCAGCCCGGCCACGGCCACTCCGATCCGCCGGCGTTCGAGGACGGCTGGGGCGGTCCGGCGACGCTCGAGTACACCCGTTCGCTCGAGACCGTCGACGAGGACCGTATCGCGATGGCGGGCCACTCGATGGGCGGCTTCGCCTCGCTGGCGGCCGCCGAGGAACACCCCGACGGCTACGAGTCGATCGTCCTGATCGGCTCGACGTGGGGCGATGGTGGCGAGTTCGATGACGTGCCCGCGGCCAACGAGACATTCCCTCGAAATATGGCGGTCGTCTTCTCGCCGTACGACGAGTTCAGCCCGGCGATGTGGAACGAGACGGTTCCGGGCGATATCAACGAGGGCGAGAAGCTGGCGAGCGCGTTCGGCACCGAGCCGCCGGTCGAGCCGGGTTCGGTCTACGGGAACGTCGAAGATGGCACCGCACGAACGTACACCGCGCCGCCGACGATCCACACCGGCATGCACCGCTCGACGACGGCGGTCGCGGAGACACTCGAGTGGATCGAACTGACGATCGGCGAACCGGACCAGTACGAGACCGTCTCGGCGGGCGGCCAGTCGTGGTACTGGGCGTCGATCGGCCACGCGATCGCGCTGGCTGGTGGGTTCGTCGTGGCCATCGGAACGACGGCACTCGCGCGGCGTCGACTCGACGGGCCCGCGGTTGTGTCGTCGACGACGCCCGGGACCGACACTGGACTCTCGAGACCGATGCTCCTCGGACTCTCGGTACTCCCGGCGCTGACGATCTATCCCCTGTACGCCATCGGCACAGTTGTCGTCCCGGTGACGCGGCTCACGCACCAGGATCTCACGCACGGCTACGTCGTCTGGGCGCTCGGCACCGTCGCGCTCGCCGCCGGCCTCGTCCGCTGGCGACACGGCGGCGTCGATCGGGCCTCGCTCGAGGGTCTTGTCCCGAACGCGGACGTCGCCGGCCGTGCGCTCGCCAGTGCGGTCGCCGGCGCGCTCGCACTTTACGTCCTCGTGACGCTCGCGAACCTCGTCCCCGGCGGCGCGTTCAACGCCTGGGTCGTCGGGTTCGCCACGCTACCCGGACTGCGGTGGTTCTCGGCCGTCGTCTACGTCGTTCCCGTTACCGTCGCTGCCGTCGGCCTCGCGAGCGGGCTGCATCGTGCCCTCGGCTCGAACGGGTCGCTGCCTCGAGCGCTCGGCACCGGCCTCGCCCTGACCTGCGGTGGACTGCTCGTCTTCCTCGCGGTCCAGTACATCCCGCTGTTCCTTGGCTACGGGATGCCGGTGCCGGATCTCGGGCCGCTGGCGATCACGACGATCAGCGCGACCGGCGTGCTGGCTGCGGCCACGGTCGTCGCGGTCGCCGTGAATCGGCTCACTGGCTCGCCGCTACCGAGCGGGCTGCTGACGGGACTGCTCGTGACGTGGGTGATCGTCGGTACCGGGCCGATTCCCGTGGTTCCGTTCTAGCTCGCTGGTTGCATCGCTTTTGCTCGAGTCGCTTGATCTGCGTACGGTGGCGCGCGCCGTAACGCGGCCAATGTGATCGTCGGTGACGCCGACGGAGAAATTGAGGTCGCGGGTGAAGAAGCCCTCACCTGCAGGATGATTGGTTACGTTTTCCGCTTTCTCTTGATTGGAATTAAGTGTTTTGTATAGATTCTAATGGTGAGAGTTTGCTAAGAGATGGATACGATTCTCGAACTGACCGCTATTCGAGGTCGTAACCCCATCCCCAGAGCTGGTCCGTGCCGTCGTCAATCTGCTTGAGGGCAACAAGAAGTGCAACCTCCCGGATATCGGCCTTCTTGACGGTCTCTTCGAACTCGTCCTGAAGCGTCGCCTTCGCTTTGTGCTCTCGAGCGAGCGAGATCGGAAATCCCTACAGCGGATTATAATACCGCTACCGGCCTTCGAACTTCGGATCCCGATCCTCGAGGAACGCGTTGACGCCCTCCGCGTGGTCCTCCGTGTCGAAGACGATTCCCTGCGCGATCGCCTCGTCGGTCAGAGCCTGTCCGAGGGACTTCTCGAGCCCTTCGCCGACCAGCCGGTTGGCGTGGCGCAGCGCGATCGGCGGGCCGGAGACGATCTTCTCGACGAATTCGTCGACCTTCTCGTCGAACTCGTCGGCACCGTAGACGTGGTTGACCAGTCCAAGCTCCTTCGCGCGATCTGCGCCGAAGATGTCGCCCGTCAGGACGAGTTCCTTGGCGACGTTCTCGCCGACGATCCGCGGGAGGAGGTAGGAGGTTCCGGCGTCGACGCTCAGGCCGACCTGCCGGAAGACGAAGCCGAAGGCGGATCGATCGCTCGCCAGTTGAACGTCACAGCCGATCGCGAGGTTCGCGCCCGCGCCGACTGCGGGGCCGTCGATCGCCGCGATCGTCGGGATCGGGAACTCGACGAGCGTCGTCATCATCTCTTTCGTCCGCTGCTCTAAGCTCCGCGCCCGGTCGTCGGCCGGGAGATCTTTCTCGAGTGCACCCGTCATTCGCTTCACGTCGCCGCCCGCGGAGAACGCACCGCCTGCGCCCTCGATGACCACACAGCGGGCGTCGCTGCCCTCGATCTCTTCTAAGGCCGCGACGAACCCCTCGTGGATCTCAGTGGAGAAGGCGTTGCGCCGATCCGGCTGATTGAGCGTGATCGTCGCCGGGCCGTCGTCCTCGATCTCGAGGAGAACTGCATCGCCGAGCGCCATTATTCGGCCTCCTCCCCGCGGAGTTTGAACTTCTGGACCTTCCCGGTCGTGGTCCGCGGCAGTTCCTCGACGAACTCGACCTCCCGGGGGTGTTTGTACTCCGCGAGGTTGGTCAGGCAGTACTCCCTGATCTCGTCTGCGGTCACGTCTGCGTCAGGCGTGGGGACGATGAACGCCTTGATCGTCTCGCCGCGGCGTTCGTCGGGAATTCCGGCGACGGCGGCGTCGGCGACGGCCTCATGCTCGAAGAGTAACTCTTCGACCTCGCGCGGGTAGACGTTGTAGCCGCCGGTGACGATCATGTGCTTCTCGCGGTCGACGACGTAGTAGAAGCCGTCCTCGTCGTGGTAGCCGATGTCGCCGGTGTGGAACCAGCGTCGGCCGCCCTCCTCGGTAAAGGCCTCCTCGTTGGCCTCCGGCAGGCCGTAGTAGCCTTTCATCACGTTCCGTCCGGCGACGACGATTTCGCCGGTGATCTCGCGGAGATCCGTGGTCTCCTCGTCGACCGGTCCCTCGTCGACCGGCGCGACTTCCTCGAACTCGTCGTCGACAACCTTCGAGTCGACGCCGGGGACCGTTTTGCCCGCGCTTCCGACGCGTCGCCCTTCGACCGGGCTGTTGAAGTGGGTGATCGGGCTCGTCTCGGTCAGGCCGTAGCCCTCGTAGACCTTCGGCTCGTACAGCTCTTCGAACTTGCGCAGGACTTCGACCGGAATCCCGGAGCCACCGACGCCGCAGAGCCGCACCGAAGAGAAGTCGAACTCTTCGGCGTTTGGCTGGTTGATGACGTCGTTGTACATCGCGGGGACGCCGTGCATCAGCGTCAGTTCCTCCTCTTCGATGAGCGAGACAGCCTCCTGTGCGTCCCACGATGGCAGCGGGTAGAACGCGCCGCCGTTGAACAGCGTCGAGTTCATCACGACGGTCATCCCGTAGATGTGGAACAGCGGGAGAACGCCGAGCTGTTTGTCGTCCTCACGGATTCCGTCGGGGATCAGCTCCGAGGCGGCGTTCGCGTTCGATGCGAGATTGTCGTGGGTAAGCTGGACACCCTTGGGCTGGCCCGTCGTCCCCGACGTGTAGGGCTGGACCGCGACGTCGTCGTCGTCTCGGTCGACGATGTCGGGATCGCCCGGCTCGAGGAACTCCGTCAGTTCCGTCGCGCCGTCGGCGTCGCCGCCGACGCTGACCACGTGTTCGACGCTCGTCTCGTCCTGGACCTCTTTGACGAACGGGACGAGATCGGCCAGCGCGACGACCACTTTGGCCTCGCTGTCGGAGAGCAGGTGGCCGATCTCTCGGGCTTTGTACTGCGGGTTCATCGGGACGACGGCCCCGCCGGCTCGAAGCGTCCCGTGGAAGGCGATCAGAAACGGCGGCACGTTCGGCAGATAGATCGCAACGCGATCGTCGGCCCCGACGCCGCGACTCTCGAGTGCGGTCGCGAAGGCGCCGGTTTGCCCCCAGAACTCCTCGTAGTTCGTTTCAGACCCCTGATAGCCGATTGCGGTGTTATCGCCGTATTCCTCGACGGCTGCCGCGAGATTAGTGACAAGATTTGTCATGCTCCGTGCAGTACGTTTCCGTGTACCGTAAAAAAGATTGTTAAACAAGGGGACGGCTGCCCCTTCCTATGGAAACCGAACGTTCGAGCGATCGACACGATTCTCTCGCGCAATGGTCCCCGATTCAGTGTCGGTCCGGCCGCGGGAGAAAACGCACGTTGCAATCCGCCTTCGTGTCCGTTAGCACGAACCGAGGGACTGAACCGATACTCGACGGTCGGATGGTCCTCGAGCGGAGCGACGCGATCGAGGTCGGAGCCCTGAACTCTCGAGAGCGACGGATCGATCGCGCCAACGAGGCGAGCTACGGGTCGGGAACGAATCGCTCGGCAGTCTCCGTATACTCCGCGAGCGATCCGAGGAATCGGGCCGCATCGGCTCCGTCGACGATTCGGTGGTCGAAGCTGAGATCGAAACCGATCCGCTTGCGGAACTCGATCCCGTCGTCGCCCCGTTGTGGCCGTTCTCGGATGCGATTGACGCCGAGAATCGCGATCTCCGGCGGGTTGATGATCGGCGTGAACGAATCGACACCGAGCGCGCCAAGGTTCGTGACGGTAAACGTGCCGCCGCGAAGATCGCTCATAGTATACTCCCCCGACTGCACCGCGTCCGTCAGTCGTCGCCGTTCCGTCGCCACCTCGCCGAGGGACTTCGACCCGATATCGCGGAGTACGGGCGCGACGAGGCCCGCGTCGAGGTCGACGGCGACGCCGACGTTGTGCTCCTCGTACAGCCGATGCGTCTCGTCCTCGAACGTCGCGTTGAACGCCGGATGGTCGGCGAGCGTCGCCGAGACCGCACACAACAGGAGGTCGACGACGGAGACGTCCGCCTCGAGGCGATCGTCCGCGATCTCCGTCGCCCGCAGCAGTTCCTCCGCGTCAACGTCCCGGTTCGCGGTCACGTGAACCGCGCTCCGATAGCTCTCCTGCAGTCGGTTCGCGATGGTCGCTCGCATTCGAGAGAGCGAGTGTTCCTCGCGGACGGTACGTCCCGTCTCGTCTGCGTCCGCCGGCGACTCGTCGTCGTTCCGGTCGGACTCCGTATCGGTCGGTGGCATACGATGTGTCGGTGGGACAGTCGGGGGCGATCAGTCCGGGCGAATCCAGGCGAGGACGGCTCCCCGTTCGAACTCGTCGTTCTCCTCGAGGACGATCTCCTCGAGCGTCCCGGACACCGGTGCCGGAACGTCGACGCTCACCTTCTCGACCTGGAACTCACAGAGGTCCTCGCCGGCGTTGACGCGGCTCCCCTCGCGCAGGAACCAGTTGACGACGACACCTTCGTCCTCGTCCGTATCCTCGGGCCAGACGTCGCCCGTGTCGACGGCGACGCGGTCGTCGTCCGGGCTCATTCGCTGGCGTGAGCGTCGCGGATGGCGTTCGTGATATCCTCCGCGTCCGGGATGACCTCGTTCTCCATCGGCCGCGCGTACGGAATCGGGACGTCCGGCACGGCGACCCGCTCGACGGCTTCCAGATCGGCGAGTCCGTCCTCGGCCTCGACCACGCTCGCGACGATCTCACCGGTGACGCCGAACGAGCGGTAGTCCTCGTCGACGACGACCAGCCGGCCGGTCTTCGCGACGGAGTCGGCGATCGTCTCGGTGTCGAGCGGGACGAGCGTCCGGAGGTCGATCACCTCGACGTCGATTCCGTCGTCGGCGAGGGACTCTGCGGCGGAGAGCGCCCGGTGGACGTGAAGACCGAGCGTGACGACGGTCACGTCCGCCCCCTCGCGCTTGACGTCGGCGCTGCCGAACGGGATCGTGTACTCGTCTTCGGGAACGCCGGTCTTCGGGCCGTCCGGAGCCGGCATCCAGCCGATGCCCATCAGCCGCTTGTGGAACAGGTAGACGACCGGGTCGTCGTTGCGGATGGCGTTGTGCATCAGCCCCTTCGCGTCGTAGGCGGTCGAGGGTACGACGACCTTCATCCCCGGCAGATGTGCGAAGGTCCCGTAGAGGGTCTGGGAGTGCTGGGAGGCGTCGTTATACGTCCCACCGACCGCGGCCGTAAGCACCATCGGAACGCTCACGGAGCCGCCGCTCATGTAGGTGTTCTTCGCCATCTGGTTGTAGATCTGGTCCATGCCGACGCCGAAGAAGTCGACGAACATGAGTTCGGCAATCGGGCGCATTCCGGCCTGTGCCGCGCCTACGGCCGCCCCGATGTAGGCCGTCTCGCTGATGGGGACGTCCATGATCCGGTCGTAGCCGAACTCCTCGAGCAATCCCTGCGTACTGTCGAAGATACCGCCGTAGTCCGCGACATCTTCGCCCATGTAGAAGACGTCGTCGTCCTCGCGCATCTCGTGGGCGATGGCCTCGACCATCGCTCGGCTCATGGTCAACGATCGGTCAGTTCGTCCGCCGCTCGCCGGCTCTTGCTCCTGTTGTGCCATCAGTCGTCACCCCCAGTTTCCGCAACGGACGGCTCGCTATCGGTCACGCCCGAGGGCGGGTTCACGAACACGTCGTCGTAGGCCGCTTCGGGCTCCGGTTTTGGTTGATCTTTCGCCCACTCGATGGCCTCCTCGACGCGTTCGTGAGCGCGGTCGCGGAGGTCGTCGATCGTCTCGTCGTCGATGCCGTGGGCCCGGAGGTCCGCCTCGAGTCGCTCGATCGAATCCCGTTCCATCGCGGCCTCCTCGTCCTCGGCGGGGCGGTACTCCTGTGGGTCGCCCATGAAGTGGCCCATGCGTCGGTGGACCTGCACCTCGAGCAGCGACGGCCCGTTCCTGTCTCGAGCGCGGCCGACGGCCTCCCTCGCCGCCTCGTAGACGGCGACGGCGTCGTCGGCGTCCACGCGAGCGCCCGGCAGACCGAATCCGTCGGCGCGATCGGCCCCATTTGCGACATCGGTGATGCGCTCTTTCGGCATGCTGATGGCCCAGTCGTTGTCCTCGACGACGAAGACGACAGGGAGGTTCTGGACGCTTGCCATGTTGAGCGACTCGAGAAATGCACCCTGATCGATCGCACCCTCGCCGAGGAACGCGACCGCGACGCTGTCGGTGTTTCGCTTCTTCGCGGCCAGTCCGGCCCCGACGGCGGGCGGACAGCCCTCGGCGATGATCCCGCTACACGCGAAGTTGACGTCGGGATCGAAGAGATGCATGTGGCCGCCTTTCCCCTTACTCAAACCGGTCTCGCGGCCGAATATCTCGGCGGTCATCCGCTTCAGATCGACGCCCTTCGCGATGGCGATGTGGTGAGGGCGGTGGGGTGCCGTCACCGTATCGTCGTCCCGTAAGTGTTGACAGACGCCCGCGCCGGACGCCTCGTGGCCCGCGGCCAGATGCAGTTCACCCGGAATGGGGCCGGCGGAGATGTCGAACGCCGGCTGTTTGCCCTCGAGGTACTCCTCTTGCAGGCGCTCCTCGTAGTGACGCGCCGTCACCATGTTCTCGTACATTGATTGAAATTCGTTAACAGACACCATGGTCCGATGCAAATCACACCTCCAATGGACAAATAGCTATGTCCAGTGAGACGGGACTCGAGGCTATATACGTCCGACTCTCGAAGAAGCTACGCAGATGTACGACGACGTGCTCATTCCGACGGACGGAAGCGACGGAACGCGACAGTCGATCACCCACGGGGTGACGATCGCGACGCAGTTCGACGCGACGATTCACGCCCTGTCGATCGTTCCAGAAGGGCCGCTCGGGACGCTGCAGAGCGATGCGGCCGCGCCCGCCGCCCACCGGGCAGTCGAACGCGTCGCGGTCGACGCCGAACGAGCGGGCGTCGACGTCGAGACGGCGGTCGAACAGGGCGTTCCCCACGAGGAGATCCTCGCGTACGCCGACGAACACGATATCGACATGATCGTAATGGGGACGCAGGGTCGCACCGGCCTCGACCGCGTGCTGGTCGGTAGCGTCACCGAACGGATCGTCCGCATGGCCGACGTCCCGGTCGTGACCGTTCGCTTCACGGACGACATTCGAATCGAGGACGCCGAGGAGGCCGACCGAATCGCCCGAGAGGCCCTCGTGGCCGAATCGCCCGATGCCGACGCCGAGGCCATCACCTCACTCGAGGAGCCACATCGGACCAGCGCGTCCTGGATCGTCTCGCTCGAGACCGACAGCGAAACCGCCCACGTTCACGTCGACGCGTTGACTGGAGAGGCACGCGTCGCGAGACGCGAGTAGCCAACCGAGTACACTTCTCGACTGACGACAGTGTCTCGGCCGACGACCGATCGGTTCGTCCGAACGGATCGCCGATCCCGGACCCGTCCGATTTCGACGCCGCTACCGTTGTTAACCGGAGACAACAGCAGGGTAACGTCATCCATCGAATATACGTTGGGAGCGACACGATCCAAATATCCGATTAGTGCGCACAACGGTACTCCCCCTTTTTGCTGTGATTCCGGGTTGACGACCGGTAGGAGGTTAGACACGTGAACAGACGAACGCTATTGAAAGGGGTTGCAGTAGGAAGTATCGTCCCGGCTACGAGTGTCGCTACGACACCGGCCGGTGCACAGGACGGCGGGACGCCGAGTAACGATTCGAACCCGGACGACGCCGAACCGGACGACACCGCTCCTGGACCGGACGGCGGTGATAACGGGCCCGTATCCGTTCGGATCGTCGAAATTCCGGAGGCAGTTACGGGTGGGGCATTGCTCGACTGGACCGTCGAGGTTGAGAACCCGACAGACGAGCCGATCCGACCGACGATCGAGTACACCGTCGACGGCGAGTCACTCGGGACGGTGACGCTGACGGTCGGCCCCGGCGAGACGACCCAGCCGACCGCCCCGAGCTACCAGACCGAGCCCGTCGCGACGGCGGACTCGGTGACGGTCCGGGTCGAGGCAAACGGCGATGCGGACGAGCGAACCGTCCAGCTTCTCCCCGCCCAGGAACTAGATGAGGCGCTCCAGTTCCCTGCGCCCGAACTGACCGTCGAGCCGGAAACGACGGTTCACTTCGAAGTCGGAGCCGTCGATCCCGACGCGTCCCAGACGACCACGTGGTGGGTCGACGGCGAGCGAGTCGGCGACACGTTCGCCGATCCGTGGCAGGGCACCTACTTCTTCGAACAGGACGCCCACTACTGGCAGGAGATGTTCGAGGCCCAGGGCACGTCCGAAGTCGTCGCCGGCGTCGACGTCGACGGCGAGCAGTATCGGGCGGCCTGGACCGTCACCGTCGCACCGGGCGGCCTCTCGGATCCCGCTATCGAGGCCGCCCGTCCGGAGGCGGGCATCCTCGAGGTCGATCGCGAGGATCCGTCGCCGACAACGCTCGAGATCGACGTTGCCGATCCGGACGGCAACCTGGACCGGGTCGTCTGGTGGCTCACGCAGGCCGACACGATCCTCGGTGTAAGCGAGGTATCGGGTGCCAGCGACACGGCGACGCTCACCGTCGACGACGGTCTGTGTCACACCTGCGTCGTCGTTCCGTGGGTAATCACGGGCGACGGGACGTTTGCGTCCGAGTTCCTCTGGGAGGTCGACGACGTCGATATCGATTTCGAGGAGCCGGACGACGATCCGACAGATCCGGACGATCCCAGAGCGGAACCCGACGATCCCGCTGATCCGGACGACCCCGACGAACCGGTGAAAGAGCCGGACAAACCTCGAGACGAACCGAAAGGACCTCGAGACAAACACGACTTGGATCGCGCTGATCCCGAGAAACCAGACGACAGACACGACGAGTACGGATCCGACGGTGGAACGTCTCGAGACGATCACAAGAAGACGAAAGCGTCCGACTCCACCCCGGACGGCGACTGCTCGACCTGATCGCAGCCGCGAACGGTCGAGCGGATTTCCCGCGCATCGATCCCAGCGACAGCATTGAAGTCGTAGTCGGCGCCAGCCTCGGCGACCGTTCCGCTCGTTGTGGGAGGTGGTGTCGCGTCGCCGTCGGGTTCGGTATCGGTGTTCGCGTAGCCACCACCTACATAATTGGGAACCAGAGCTATCAATAGATCCGACGTTCATCGTAGTGACGAGGGGAGAACGCCAGTCGTTGCCACGAAGGGGGTTCGACTATGAGACATCGACCCTCGTCGACCGACTCGTTCCAACGTCGGCCTTCGTCGGCCGGCATTTCGGATACCATACCAAGTAGCGATCGCTGTACGTGCGGTCGAGTAGCACTCGAAACTGCCGCGTTTGCCGCCACCTCCCATCAGCTTCCGCCGCGCAGGGCAGCGACATCGAGCGGCCACCACTCTCGGTTTCTGATCGCGAGGTGAACCTGTGCGATGATCCCCAGTAACGGCAGCTCTAACAGCGGCCCGATGACCAGCGCTAGCGGGATGAGGGGGTCGTTCGGAAACGCGACGACCGCGATTGCGAGGGCCGTCGGGGAGTTCCGCGAGAGGATCGTATTGTTGAAACAGACCATCTCGCGATAGGAGAACGATAGCAGTCGACCGACCCCGAAGCCGACGCCGAGGTTGATCGCGTAGAAGGCGATCACGGGAACGGCAAGGAGGGCGAGGAGTTCGGGATTCTCGAGGATCACCTCTCCCTGGGAGGCGAACATCGCCCCGATCGCGAGGCTCAGAAAGACGATCTGGACCGGGCTCAGTTTTGGGAGGAATCGCCGTGCGACCCATTCTCTCCCCTTCGTTCGGATCAGTCCCCAGCGAGCGAGCCCGCCGAGAACGAGCGGGACGACGAGGACGAGCACCACGCTCTCTACCAACACGCCCAGCGGCAGTTCGACCAGCGTTCCCGCGAACGCGTACAGATACACCGGTAGCAGTACGAGTTGGAGGACGAGGTTGTACGGCAGGATGGAAGTCGCCAGCGGAACGTCGCCGTCGGCGATATCGGTGAAGACGAGATACCAGTCCGTACACGGGGTGACCATGAGCATAATGAGCCCGACCCACAGCGCGGGGTGGTCCCGAAGGAAGACGGCACCGAGTCCGACGGCCAACAGCGGACTCCAGATGAAGTTTATCAGCAGACTCGAGCCGACAACGCGTCGATTCCCGAACGCGTCACGGAGCCGTGACAGCGGAATTCCGGCGAACGCGGCGAACAGCATGACCATCAGAAACGGCAGAATGAGGCGGTCCGCGACGGCGGGGACGCCCGAGACCTGACCGAGCGCGAGTCCGACGACGATGGCGACGAGAACGAACACCGTCTGATACTTCTCGACGACGTCCATCTGGGCAGTTCTTACGCGTGGAGCGTGCTAAGGCTGTGGTTTCGGTAAGGAGAGTGTCTCGAGAAGTCGGTATCGGCGGCCGGAGACAGTGGTCCCTGTTCCGGCGCTCGATTTCGGTCTGGGCGATCGACGGCTGTCGGAACGATCGACGGATGTTCGATCGCTCCGCCCTTTCAGTTTGCAGCGAAGATTCCGGTCGGGCGGGGATTTGAACCACGCCCGAGAACCTGCGCCTACGGCGCAGAACCTCGGTCTGATTCAAACCCCCGCGCTCGTTGCTGACGCTCACGAATGTGTTCGCGTCAGCAAGCCAGGGCGGGGATTTGAACCCCGGGAGTCTCGATTACAAGTCGAGTGCATGAACCACCCATGCTCCCCTGGCGCAACTGGCGATTAGCGATCCTCCTTTGAATGTGTATCGTTTTCGGACCGGTCGTCGTCGTCGAGTTCTCGCTCCATCGCGACCCGGTACGTGTCGTAGCCGTGTCGGTCGTAGAACCGTCGTGCGTCGTCGTTAGCCGCCATCACCTCGAGGATAACCGTCTCGGCACCTTGCTCGGCGAGTTCGGCTTCGGCGGCCTCGAGCAGCGCCGTCCCGATTCCGAGATTCTGGTAGCCGGCATCGACGTAGATGTTCGAGAGGAGTCCGCGGGTCGTATCGAGGGCGAGCGAACCGCGCTCGAGGGTAAACGACGCGAAGCCGACGATCGCGCCACCGACGCGGGCGACGAGCAGGCCGTCGTTGACCTGGTGGGCCGCGAGGGTGTCCCGGATCATCTCGCGATTGGGGTCGGCGAGGACGGCGGAATCGTACCCGCGCTGATCGCGAGCGAGTCGCACCCAGAGGTCCGCGACCGACTCGACGTCGTCTTGGGCGGCGCGTTCAATCGTCGGCTGGCTGTCGTTGGGTGGGTCCATTCTCGAGTGCCGTGACGGCGGGGAGCGGTTCCGCAGTGAGCATCCGCAGGGCGGCCCCGCCACCGGTGCTGACGTGGGAGAAGCCCTCGACGCCGAGTCGGCGGAGCGCCGAAGCGGTGTCGCCGCCGCCGACGATGCTCGTCTCGACATCGGTCGCCGCCTCGTAGAGCTGTCGGGTTCCCTGTTCGAACGCCGCCTCCTCGAAGACGCCGGCGGGACCGTTGAGGATCACCGTGCCCGCGTCCTCGAGAATCCGTTCGTAGTAGGCGAGCGTCGAACTCCCGATATCCATCGCGGCTTCGTCGTTTTTCGGCGGCAACGCATTGACGCCGATCTCGTGTCGCTCGCCGTTGCGTTCGACGGCGACGTCTCGGGGGAGGGCGACGTGCTCGCCGTAGGCGTCGAGCAGGTCCGCGGCGCGGTCGATCTCGTCCCAGTAACCCTGGTCGTAGATGAAGTCCGAACTGGCGTCACCGAGGTCGACGCCGTCGGCGATGAGGAAGACGTTGCCGACGACGCCCGCGGTGAGGACGTGATCCGCGAGCCCCTTCTCGAGGACGGACCAGGCGACATCGATCGAGTCGTTGACTTTCGCCCCGCCGAGGACGTAGACGCGGGGTTCGGGCGTCTCCTCGATCGATCCCAGCACGTCGAGTTCGGACTCCATCACGCGACCCGCGTAGCCGGGTAACACGGTCGGGAAGCCGACCAGCGAGGGCTGCGAGCGGTGGGCCGCGGCGAAGGCGTCGTTGACGTAGGCGTCGAGCACCGGGGCCAACCCCTTCACGAGGTGGGTCTGTGCGGCGCGTTCGGGTTCGAACTCCATGTACTCCTCGCTGTAGAAGCGGGTGTTCTCGAGGACGACGCAGTCGCCGTTTGTGAGGTCGCCGACGATCTCGCGAGCGGCGCTACTGAACGTCACGTCCACGTAGTCGACGGGCTGGCCGAGCAGTTCCGAGAGGCGGTCAGCGTGAGACTCGAGGGAGACGAAGTCGTCGCCGCCGGGCCGTCCCTGGTGGGCGAGGACGGCGACCCGGCCGCCGCGGTCGAGCAGTTCCGAGAGGGTATCGACGTGGGCACGCAGTCGGGCGTCGTCGGCGAGGGTACCGTCGTCGCTGATAGGACTGTTGATATCGACGCGGACGCCGACGGTGGTCCCTTCGACGGCCAGATCGTCGAGGGTATCGGTCATTATCGACCAGTCCACCGCGGCACCCGAAAGGTCTTTCCATCGGAGAAATCGCTGACGGTGACCGTCTACACGGGACGGAACTGTGTCCGCGGGTTTTGCTGGTAGCGGACGGTCGTCGAACCGATCGAAATCGGTGCCGACGGAGTCCGTTCGGGAGCCACGCCGACTCAAACAGTCCGACAGTCCGCACAGACCAACTGACCGTTCGAATCCCACAGCGCGTCCGCGAGCGATCCACAGGTCTCACAGACACCCTGTGTCGTGTACTCGTCGCCGCCGTTGGCGACCAGTCGCGTTTCGAGTTCCTCGCTCGCCGCGGCCGCCGACTGCGGGGCGCGTTCCTCGGGGACGGATCCCTGGTTTTGCTCGAGTGCAGCGTCGCCCGTGCGCACCGGCGTCATCGTCGCCTGGAACGAACCCGCAGCGGCGATGACGTCGCGCTGGGTGACCAGTCCCAGGACGCCATCCTCGTCCTCGACGACGATGTTACGGATGTTCTCGCGGGCCATCACGTCCGCGGCGTCGGTGAGCGACCGGTTCGGGTCGAACGTGATGACCGGCGAACTCATCACGTCGCCGACGGTCGTCTCGTCCGGATCATGGTCGTCGTCGACGACGCCGAGAACGTCCCACTCGGTGACGATGCCGACCGGGTTCGCGCCGCGAACGACGAGGACGCAACTCGCGCGCTCCTCGCGCATGAGTCCCACGACGCCGCGAACGGTGTCCGACTCGCTGACACCGACGTAATCGTTCGTCAGGACATCCCTGACCGACAGTTCCGATTCCATGTGTGAACAATAACCACAGACGGGCTAAAAGCTACCCCCGCCACACTTAAGCAAATTCGCCTCGAAGATTCGTGATTCGGCGTACTGGGGCTTCTACCGTCCGAGTTCTAAAAGAGGTCTAGCGGCGGAGTTCGGGCCGGTTACCACTCGAGTTCGACTCTGGTTCCGTCCGCACGACAGGTCTCGAGGGCGTGTTTTGCGGCGAAGCCGGCATCGTGGGCGCTCTTGCCGCGGCCGACGCCGACCTGGAGTTCGACATCGACGGCCTCCTGGACGTGGTGGATGGCCTCTTCGTACTCGGCTTCGCCGAGATCCGGACAGACGACGATGATGTTGTCGCCGCCGACGAAAAACGAGAGGCTGTCGTGGGCGTAACGCATGTGGCGCATGAGTTCGGCGTAGCCCTGCTCGATCTCGATGAAGGTGTCGAAGGCGTTGAGTTCGTCGGTGTAGTTGCCGGTCGCATCGACGACGTCGAAATGAGCGATCTGGATATCGTCGTCGGCCCGGTGGCCGTCCTCGACGACGCGGCCCTCGAGACACTCGCGTCGATCCTTGTCCTGTGCGCTGCCGGCTTCCTGGACTCGTTCGGTCGCGTCCGCGAGCGCCTGTACGGGACTGGTGCCCGTCGCGACGCCGAGGCTGAGCGTCACGGGGTAGCGGTTGCCGACGGACTCCTGAAGGAGCGCGTGGTCCTCGAGGTCGAGACCGTTCGTGACGGCGACCATGTTGTCGAAGCGAGTGAAGAAGGTGTAGCCGTCTCGGTTGCCGACGAACTGGGAGATGTCGGCGTACAGCCGGGACTGGAGGGTCTGGAGGTCGGCCTCCCGTCGCGGTTCGGGAGTGACGGTCCACGGCCCGTAGTTGTCGATCTGAACGAGCGTCACCTGCGTATTAGTCACGGTGACGGATTCTTTCGAACGCCATCGTATAAGTGATACGTAATCCAGATTCGTGATGGGGCGAAAAACGGGAATCGGGGGACTCGAGTCGACTCATACGGTTTGCTGTACCGAGTTACCGGTGGGATCGCAGGACGGGTCGCGGTCCCACTGGGAACGACGTACAGCAGACTGTATCAGGCCGGTTTCTTCTCTGGGTCCGCGCCCTTCGGGTGGTAGTCCCAGAAGTCGCCGGCACGCATCGCCGCACCGACCGCTTTGTGCATATCGAGGATTGTCTCGAACTCCTCGGGTTCGACGTGCTCGAAGATCTCCCGCATCGGAACGACTCGCTGGTAGTTGATCCGGATCGGATCGTCGCCGTGTTCCTCGACGAACTCGTCCCGGTTCATCGGGAAGTCCTCCTCCTCGTCGACTTTGTCCGCGATGATTCGCATGTCGAACTTGCGCATCCCCTCGCTCCCCTGTTCACCGTCGGGATCGTGTGGCCAGTCCATACGTCGATGTGTGCGGGGACCCCGCAAAAGAGTTACTCTCTATCCCCGAGACGACGGCCGGAACGGACGCACTATTCGAGCCGGGCACGTCGACGCTACATCCGTCCTCGAGTGGCTCATCCGCTATTTTCCCCACAGTTCCGGCAGATATAAGCCACTACAGGTCAACAATTAGACCGGAAGCCACACTCCACGAGGGGGTATCGAAATGCCCCGGGTGGTGATGACACCCGAGACGTGGCTTCCAACCCGCAAGGGTCAAAGCCATGATTGCATACATTCTGTCGGGATATAAACGTCCCGAACGGCAGCCGTACCGATATCGACCAGTAGCAGCGTCCACGACCCGGTGGTCGCCGTGGGGGTGAACAGCGATCTCGAGGAGGGCGACACCGGGTCCGGGTCGTTCCCCGAGTGTCCGCGCTGTGGCTCCGAAATCGTCGCGACCACCGTTATCGGACCGAGCGAGGGGACGGCCTCACCGTGTGGTTGTCGGGTGATTCCGCCGGTGCTCGAGTTCGAGTAGTACGGAATCGCCTCGAGTGAAGAACGAGGTCTCTGACCGATATTCTTGCTTTTCCGACCGGACGATCGAGATATGGAAATGGACGACCTGTGACTAAAGAACACTCGTCTACCAGTTCGTGGCTTCGTATGTCTCTCCCCCTAACCGGTCGCTCGTGCAACAGGATTTATACGACGGTACTGTCTCGAAGCAAGCAATGACGTCTGGGGAACGCGGGTCGTCTGATGGTTCTATCGCTCCTGATCCGACCGTCTATCAGGTGCCAGTGAAAGCGTCGGCTGACGAGCCGATTCGATCGAATTTCGAGCGGACCGTCATCGACGGCGTTCGTCGGAACCGACTCGACCAGTTCTGTGAGATTCCGGTCGACCACGAGTCGCTTCGGGTATGGGGGAACACCGAATCAACGCCAGCCGACACTGGTGATTACCTCCTGTTTGCGGATCGTGACGGACGCCACGGAGGCGACTACACGCTGTTAGCTCGGGTCGCTCATGCGACGATTCTGGATTTGGAGACGGCAACTGCGTTCACGCAGACGATCGGGTGGGGAGAGGATCCGAACGATGCGTACCCTCACGTGATGTTCCTCGAACCAATCTACGAAGCCCGACTTGATCGCGAGACATTCTGGAACACGCTCGGGTTCAAAGGCTGGCCGAACGACACGTTCAGCGGTATCAACTTCGAGCGGCGTGGATCGACGTTCTTCTCGGAATACGACTCGATTCCGGACTTCATCGAGGAAATCCGCGGCGAGAGAATATACCCGGTTGAATCGAGCGACCCTGACGACCAAATCGACCCAGCGGACGAATACCAGACGCTCGAGGCCGCGATCACCGACGTTCGGGCCAGACTCGAAGCGTCCTCGAGGGACCCGGCGTGGCTCGAGCGTCGCCTCGGGGACGTGCTCGTCGCGGAGTGGTCGAGGGCCCTCGAGGGATTCAAACCGTCCGGGACCGTCTCGGCGAGCACCGCCGCAACGTTCGACCAGTTCCGGGAGATCTACGAATTCCTCGAACCCGAACTCGAGGAGGTCGCCGCGGATCTCGGCGTCGGATCGCACCTCTCGTTCTCACCGGCGAAGATGCTGTTTCTCTGTTGGGTGCGGATTCTTCAGGCCGAGATCGGTGACGTCGGCGCACCGTTGAGTCAACCTCGGCTGAACAGCATTCTTCGCGAGACGTACACGGTCGAAGACGAGACGGAAACAGCTGCACGACCAACGCACGTCGACCACCCAATTGTCTCTCACATTCGAGAGACGGAACCGACCGTCTACGCGTTCACCGCGCCGGCTGACTACTGGCTCACGACCGTCGAGTACAGAGCTGTCTCGTTCCACGATGAACACCGTGACCGCTGGGCGGGACTCTCGGATGGCGACGTTGTCGTACTCCACGCTCGAGCGGAACCCGGTGACGACGATCTCGCTTCTCAAGCGGGCGGTATCATCGGCGTTGGAATCCTCGGTAAACGGTTCGAGAAGGACGAACCGTGGTGGCGTGACGAACACGAGCACGGTGAGATGCAGTCGCTGGTCGCGTCGTTCGACCGACTCTTTCTCACGGGGCCGGTCGACGAGATTGATACGTCCAATTCGATCACCGAGAAATTCACTGAGACGATCGACCGCGAAGCCGCCGCACTGACGAGCGATTCCCTTCCGATTGCGCAGGCTGATGAGATTTGCGTCGAGGCGTCAGGAACCGGGTTCCCGACCCAATCGATGCACTCGACGTTTCGGACCGACGACGGAGGCATCGATCGAGATCGGCCGCTCGCACTCGTCGCGGCGATGGCCGATGCGTTGATTGAGGTTTCGACGGTCAACGTTCACAAACCGTACCGGGGCACGATTTCGGTGGACACGCTCGAGGGGCTCTACTTTCCGGAGGATCAGGGAGAACGGATTCTCGAGGGGATCGAGACCGCGTTACGCTCCGGCAAACACGTTCTCCTGACGGGGCCACCAGGGACGGGGAAGACGGAGATCGCTGGGCGGATCTGTGCGGCGCTCGCAGACGACTATCCGTCCCTCTACTCGGGATACGAGACGACAACGGCGACGGCCGACTGGTCGACGTTCGATACTGTCGGCGGCTACATGCCAAACGAATCGAGTGAAGGTGACGGTGACGACCTCGCGTTCACGCCCGGCATCGTGCTCAACCGTCTCAAAGACTCTCGGACGGGTGCTCAGTCGAACGAGTTGATCGTCATCGACGAACTGAACCGCGCCGATATCGACAAGGCGTTCGGACAACTCTTCACGCTCCTCTCTGGTCAGTCCGTCCAGCTTCCCTACACCAAAGACGGACGTGAGGTCGAACTCACGACGACAGCCGACCACTCGGGGTCTGCCGGTCCGGCCGATCATCAGTATCTCGTCCCCGATTCGTGGCGAATCTTCGCGACGATGAACACCTACGACAAGACGTCGCTATACGAGATGAGCTACGCGTTCATGCGACGGTTCGCGTTCGTTCGGGTTCCGGCACCCGAACTTCCTGAGGGACAGACCAGGAACGCGGAACTTCGGTTGGAACGACTCGTCCACGAGTACGCGGACGCGTGGGAACTGGACCTCGATCGGGACGTAGCGATGGCCGTCGGTCGCGTCTGGCGGAAGACGAACCACGCCGTCGACGAGCGATCGATCGGCCCGGCGATCATCGAGGACCTTCTCCGGTACGTGACCCAACATCCCGAATCGGAACTCGAGTACCACCTCACACAGGCGGTCGTCAGCTACGTGTTCCCGCAACTCGAGGGCGTCCCGAAACGCCGGAAGATCGTCCGCGAGATCGCTGCTGTCGAGGAAATCGACGACGCGCTACTCGAGCGAGCGGCCGGAGAAATGCTGCACGTGACGCTGGCGGAGAGCGAGTAGGATGAACAGGGACGATCTCCTCGAGCAAGTGACCGAAGACATCCTCGCACACGTGATGAACGGCTCGTTTCCCGAGCGGGAACTGGCGCAGTCGATCAAACCCGAGCAACTGGACGAGCGGTTCGAGGAGTACGAACTCCTCTTCGATCTGCACTTCATCCTCAAATCCGACGTGGTCGACTTCGTTCGAGACCTCTCGACGCATTTGCGGAGTCTCCGAACCGAAACGCGAACGACCTCGCGGACGCGACGCGGGGCAGTCGACGGCCGCATCGACTGGAACGAGACGATCAAGAAGCGGTATTCCGAGCACCCTCGAGACAGATCGATCTTCGTCTGTAATAATCGAACGGTGGACTACGACATCCCGGAGAACATCGTCCTCAAGCGCCTGGTTTCGATCATCCACACGACGATCCGAGAGGCGGAAGAGTATCTCCGCGGCGAGTACGATTGGGTCCGCGAGACCTGGAAGGGCAGCACGGATCTGATCGACGAACTCCAGCGCATCGTCGAGCGGAACGTCCACATCCGTCGGATTCGCGATCCGGACGCCTACGAGCCGACCGAACGAATGCTCACGACTGCCGCCGACTCGCGTCACGCAGTCTATCGAGAAGCTGCGTCGCTGCTCAAAACTCGAGAGCGACTGTTCGACGGCGACGCCGACGCGATCCGCGACCTCCTCGAAGAGACGGCGATCGCACCCGACGATCAGGACTCACTGTTCGAACTGTTCGTCCTCTTCCGGTTCGTCGCGACCCTCGAGCGAATGCGCGAGACGCAACCGCAGTACAAGACTATCGCGACGGGCCGACAGGAGGTGGCCCGCTTCGAGGACGAGAAAGAGATCGTCCTCTACCACGACAACTCCGCGGGCGACCGCGAGCTATCGTTCGTCGCCGTCCCGGACGAGGGCGCGGAGAACCACTCACGGACGGACAAGGTGCAACTCGAGGCCCAGTCGATCGCCGGCGACTACTTCGATCGGGAGTTCAGAAACCACACGGGTCGACCGGACGTTATCGTCCTCGAGGTCGTCTCCGAAGACGACTCTCAACACGAGTACCTGATCACGGAGGTCAAGAACAGCACCAACGTGGACACTATTCGGCGCGGTATCAAGGAGACACTCGAGTACCTCGCCTTCCTCCGGGTCAACGAGGAGTTCGTCTTTGGTCCTGACGAGGACGAGTACTTCGGCTCGGGGTGGAACGGACTGCTGGTCACGCAGGATCTCGAGGACGAGACGGCATCGCTCGAGGACCAGTCCGAAAATCCGGTGACAATCCTTCAGGCATCGGAGCTCGAACAGCAATTGGAAGTCGTGTTACGCGAAATTCTGTAGGCTCTTCGTGGCCAGGATCTCGCGGTTAGCGTTTGGTAGACGAGGATGATCAAAATACGACGACAACCAAAAGTCACTTCACTAACTGGATACTATTGTTATCCATGGATAGCACGAGTATCCAATCAGGCACCTCGGTCCGGGTCTCGATTCCGGTCCCGGACGACGTCTTCCGTCACTCCGCGTGCGGGCCAGTGCTTTCGCTCCTCGCAGACACTCCCCACGCGGCGTTCGGAATTCGAGACATCGGTCGCGCCATCGAGCGTCCGCACCGATCCGTTTCGCTCGCCGTCGACGACCTCGAGGCGCTGGGTCTCGTGACCACCAGGACCGAAGGCGGCAAGAAGCTCGTTCAGATCGATCGGGGCCGACTCGAGACACCTACCGATCCGATCATCCGAATCCCGCAGGTCGAATTCCACGACCCCGTCCGTCGACTTCGCTCCGAACTGCTGGATCGGCTCGAGAACGTCACGGGAATCCTGTTGTTCGGAAGCGTCGCCCGTGGAGAGGCGGATCGGAAGAGCGACATCGATTGTTTCGTGCTCGTCGGAGCGAACCGCGCGACGAACCAGAAGCACGCACACGAGCTCGTACAGGAACTGAACGACGAGCGATTCGATGGAGACCGATACGATTTCCAGGTACTGGTCGAATCGACCGAGTCCGCGAGTCGTCAGCGGGATCAGCTGCGGGAAATCGTCGTTGACGGGATCACGCTGTACGAAACACAGGAACTGATCGAGCTCAAAGCCGAGGTGATCTCCGATGGACGGGAGTGACGTCGAAGACGCACTCGAGATCACCGAGGCGATGTTTGAGGATACTCGCGGCCAGTCTCCGGAGGTCGGACTCGACGTCGAGGACGAAGCGCTCGTCCAACTTCGAAAGGCGTGTCGTTTGCTCGAGACTGCCACGACGCTTCGCGAGCGAAATGGACACTATACTGTAGTTATCGAAACATCGTTCGTCGCCATCGAGCGCAGTATCCAGTTCTATTTGATCCACCGGAATGCCGCGAGCGGGTCGGACCTTCGTCACGACCACGCGGCGGTCTACGAACGGGTGGCCGAAATGAATCTCTTCAGTCCATCTTTCGGCGACTGATTGCTCGACCTGTCGAAAACCAACCGGGCTGCAGTGTACTATTGGGAAGCAGCCGCGACCGCTGAACAGGCTGATGCGATACTCGAACTCGCGATGGCGGTTCACACGTACGTACTCGAGTTTTCCTCCATCGGCCACAGCTGTATCTGCGATCGATAACCACGTTTGCCACCAGACGAGAGTCAGTCGTCGGCAGCCGTCTCCGCCTCTTTCTCGCCCAGAATCTCCTCGCGATGCTCGTCCAGCAGCGGCGCACGGCCACGCGGCTGTGGCATCGTCTCGCTCATCTTGATCGGGTTGCCCGCAACCTCGACGTCGCGGTCGGCACCGGGCTGTTCGACGGGCACGAGCATGTCTCGAATCCGGACGTGCTCGTCCTCGAAAATCTCCTTCGTAGTCTGGACGGGTGCAGCGGGCACGCGGCCCTCGAGTTGCCCCACCAGTTCGTCGTTGGTCTGCTCGAGCGCCCAGTCGGCGATCACCTCGCGAAGCGAGTCGCGATTCCGGAGGCGTTTGGGCGTCGTTGGGTACTCCTCAGCCAGGTCCTCGCGATCCATGATCTCACAGAGCTGTGCCCAGTGGTTGTTGTTGAACGCGGCGATGACGGCGTAGCCGTCGTCGGTCTCGAAGGCGTTGTAGGGGAATAGCGTCGGGTGGGAGTTGCCCCGACGGGTGGGTGCCTCGCCCGTGTAGGACTGCTGGTAGACGGCGCGCTCGGTGAAGCTGAGCATCGAGTCGTACATCGCGGTGTCGACGTACTGGCCTTCGCCGGTCTGTTCGCGGTGGTTGACCGCAGCCAAAATGCCGATGCAGTTCAGCGTGGCGGTAAAAAGGTCGCCAACGCCGGGACCGGTTTTCGTCGGCGGCCCGTCTGGCTGCCCCGTTGTTTCCATCACGCCGCCCAGCGCCTGGGCGATGAGGTCGAAGGAGGGCTGGCCCTGTCGGTCAGTTGCTCCCGTGCGCGGGTCGCCAAAGCCCCGAATCGAGGAGTAGATGAGATCCTCGTTGTATTCGGTGAGCGTCTCGTAGCCCAGATCGTACTTCTCCATCGTCCCTGCACGGTAGTTCTCGACGACGATGTCGACTTCCTCGACGAGCGAGAGGAAGTCCGCGCGGTCTTCGTCGTCGCCTAAGTTCAGTTCGATGCTCTTCTTGCCGCGGTTGACGCTCTGGAAGTAGCCGCCGTAGGCTTCCGCCTCGGGGTCGTCGACGAACGGGGGGTTCGAGCGAATCATATCGCCGCCCGGACGCTCGATTTTGACCACGTCAGCGCCCATATCCGCGAGTAACATCGTGCAGTACGGCCCGGCGAGGACCTGGGTCAGATCGAGCACGCGTAGATTCGAAAGTGCTCCCATGTACGCTCTCTTTCCCAGACCACGACCAAAATCCTTACCATCGATAATGTACATTGTGACATCGTCCCATAGGGAGCCTGCTAGGATGTTTAAGGAGTATTATCATGGAAGATCATTAGGTTTATAGGCACGTTCCTCATGGTTCCGCATACGATGTCCCAAACGGTCGTCCTCGGCGTGATCGGCTCCGACGCCCACGTCGTTGGAATCACAATCTTAGAGCAGGCCTTCAGTGCAGCGGGCTTCGACGTCATCAACCTCGGTGTTCAGACCTCCCAGGAGGAGTTCGCCGAGGCCGCGGTAGACCACGACGCCGAGGCTGTACTGGTCTCCTCGCTCTACGGTCACGCCGAGCAGGACTGTCAGGGATTCCATGAGGTCCTCGAGACGGCAGAGGTCGACGCAGTCACCTACATCGGTGGCAACCTCGCCGTCGGTCAGGACGAATTCGAGCAGACCCGGCGCACGTTCCGGGAGCTCGGCTTCGACCGCGTCTTCGATTCCGAAACCGATCCCGAAGACGCGATCGAGGCGCTCCGACAGGATCTGCAGATTACACCGACCGAGTCGGAACGCGCTACTATCAGTTCCTAGATGATACGAGACGAACGTATTCCCGCCGACGAGCTACGGCGTATCGACGAAGAGATTCGGTCCGACTGGCACACTGGAGACGAAGTCGACTTCGAGGAGGCCATCGAGTACCACGAGTCGCTGCCCGCACACAAGCGATTCGCAGACGTTCTCGAGTCGGCTGACAAGCCGCTTCTCCAGCCCCGAGCCGGCGTTCCCCGGCTCGACGACCAGATCGAACTCCTCCAGTACCTTCTCGAGGAGGGCCAAGCCGACCTCCTTCCCACCACTATCGACTCGTACACGCGCGACAACGAGTACGAGAAGGCCCAGCAAGGCCTCGAGAAGGCCCGCGAGACGGGCGACGACACACTCAACGGCTTCCCGGCCGTCAACCACGGCATCGACGGCTGCCGAAGACTGATCGACGAGGTCGACGCCCCGATCGAAGTCCGCCACGGCACGCCGGACGCCCGGCTGCTCGCCGCGATCACGTTCGCGGGCGGCTTCCAGAGCTTCGAGGGCGGTCCAATCTCTTACAACATCCCCTACACGAAACGCCACGGGCTCGAAGAGACCATCGAGAAGTGGCAGTTCGTCGACCGGCTGGCGGGGGCTTACACCGAACGCGGTATCCGGATCAACCGCGAGCCGTTCGGCCCGCTCACCGGAACGCTGGTCCCGCCCTCGATCGCGATCGCGGTGATGTTGGTCGAGGGGAAACTCGCCGCCACGCAGGGCGTGCGCTCGATCACCCTCGGCTACGGACAGGTCGGTAACGTCGTCCAGGACGTCGCCGCCTTACACGCCCTCAAGAAACTGGGCAACGAGTATCTGCCGGACGAGGTCGTCGTCACGACGGTCTTCCACGAGTGGATGGGTGGCTTCCCGCCGGACGAAGCTCGCGCCAACGGCGTGATCAGCTTCGGCGGCATGACCGCAGCCATCGCGCAACCGGACAAGGTCATCACCAAGTCCCCACAGGAGTTCCAGGGCGTGCCGACGATGGAAGCGAACTCCGCCGGCCTGCGGACGACGCGACAGGTCATCGATATGGCCATCGAGCAGGATATCCAGATCGACGGCATCGAAGAGGAGCAAGATCTCATCGAACGCGAGACCCGGTGTCTGATGGACACCATCTTCGAGCACGGCGACGGCGACGTCGTCCAGGGAACGCTCAAGGCGTTCGACTCGGGTGCCCTCGACGTTCCGTTCGCACCCAGCGACAGCGCGGCGGGTGCGGTGCTTCCCGCTCGAGACGACGACGGTCGCGTCCGCATCTTCGAGTGGGCCGACCTCGAGATGGACGACGATATCAAGGAGATTCACAAGGCCCGACTCTCTCAGCGGGCCGCGACCGAGGGCCGCGAACAATCGTTCCGCATGGTGGCGGACGACGTCGACGCGATCAGCGACGGCAAACTCATCGGCCGACCACAGGGTGACGTCAAGATATGATGATTACAGGACTATACGCCACGCCCGGCTACTCCGGGTTCTTTTTCGACGACCAGCGCGCGATCAAGCAGGGTGCCGAACACGACGGCTTCACCTACGAGGGCGAGCCCGTCACGGACGGCTTCGACGAGATTCGCCAGGCGGGCGAGTCGATCATCGTCGACATCGAACTCGCGGACGGCACCGTCGTCCGCGGCGACTGCGCCGCGGTCCAGTACTCCGGTGCCGGCGGGCGCGACCCGCTGTTCCAGGCCGAGGAGTACGCGCCCGTCATCGAAGGCCCCGTTGCCGACGAACTCGTCGGTCGCGAGGCGACGGACTTCCTCGAGAACGCACAACTGCTCGAGGAGCTACAGGTAGACGGCGACCGACTCCACACGGCGATCCGATACGGCGTCTCCCAGGCGTTGCTCGCCGCAGCAGCCGAAGCCGGAAACACCACGAAGACGGACGTGATGGCCGACGCCTTAGGCACCGAACCCGCAACGGAGCCGGTGCCCGTCTTCGGCCAGTCCGGCGACGACCGGTACAACAACACGGAGAAAATGTTCGTCAAGGGCGTCCCCGTCCTACCCCACGCGCTCATCAACAGCGTGGAGAAGATCGGCGAGAACGGCGAGACGCTGCTCGAGTACGTCGAGTGGCTCACCGAGCGCTCGCAGGAACTCGGCCCCGACGGCTACGAGCCCCGGTTCCACATCGACGTCTACGGCATGATCGGCGAGATCTTCGGGGCCCCCTACGACCGCGATGAGGTCGTCGACTACTTCGCGGACCTCGAGGCGGCCGCCGCGCCGTACCCGATCCAGATCGAGGGGCCGATGGACGTCGGCAACCGCGAGAAACAGATCGAGGCGATGGTCGAACTTCGCGAGGGGCTGGCCGATGCGGCCGTCTCGGTCGACATCGTCGCCGACGAGTGGTGTAACACGTTCGAGGACGTGCGGGCCTTCGTCGACGCCGAAGCCGCGGACCTCGTCCAGATCAAGACCCCCGACCTGGGCGGCATCCACCGCAGCGGACAGGCGGTTCGCTACTGTGAAGGGACCGACACCCGCGCCTACCTGGGCGGGACTTGCAACGAGACGGAAACCTCCGCGCGTGCCTGCGCCCACGTCGCCCTCGCGACGAACGCGGCGCAGGTGCTCGCAAAGCCCGGCATGGGCTTCGACGAGGGGTACATGATCGTCGAGAACGAGATGCGGAGAACGATCGCCCGCCGCGAGCGGGACCGGCAGGCCGAAACTGACGAGACCGAAACCGACGAAATTACCGCCGATGACTGACTGGACAGATCCCGAGACGTTCGCACAGGCACTCGAACAGGTCGAGACCAAAGAGAAGGGCAACTGCTTCGAGGACTTCGAGGAAGGGGACGTCATCGAACACGACCCGGGCCTCACCCTCACGCAGTTCGGCAACGAGTCCTGGATGAGCCAGACGCTCAACCACGACCCCACCTACTGGCGGGCCGATGCCGCGGAGGAACGAGGGTTCGAGGAACCGCCGGTCCACCCTGACTACCTCACTGCCGCGACGCTCGGCATCACCGTCGAGGACCTCAGTGAGAAGGGCGGCTACTTCCTCGGCCGCACCGACGTCCGATTCCCCGAAGCCCCAGTCTACACTGGAACCGAACTCCACGTCGAGAGCGAAGTCGTCAACCGGGCGACCTCGAGTTCCCGGCCCGAGTACGGCATCGTCTCCTGGCGCACCCGCGGGAAAGACGCCGAGACGGGTGACGTGCTCTGCTCCTACGAGCGTACGAACATGATTCCACGTCGCGAACCGGTCGCGACGGACGGCAGTGGGACGACGGCTGCCGAAGACGACGAGAACGACGGCCCAGACCTTCCCGAGACGTTCGTCGCCCCCGAGGGCGGCTACTTCGAGGACTTCGTCGAGGCCCTCGAGACGGCTGCCGACGAGCACGCGGCCGTCGCCTACCGCCACGAGCGCGGCCGCACGCAAGACGACGTGACCGTCGCCTCCCTGCCGCTGTCGACGCTCAACACGGCCAAACAGCATCACAACGTCGACGTGATGAGTGACTCGCCGTCCGGCGATATCGTCACCTACGGCGACGTGACCCGATCTACTGCGCTGGGCCACGCCCGCTCGGACGAGGAGACCTGGCGCGAGGTCGGCTTCGACGACGAGTCGTTCCACACGTTCGTCGCGGTGGGCGACACCGTCTACGCCTTCACGCGCGTGCTCGAGGCCGACGAAGCGGCCTCGAGCGACGAGGCGGGAACGGTAACGTTCCAGCACATCGCGTTCAACCAGGACGACGAACCCGTCTACTCGGGCACACGCACGGCCGAAATTCGAAAGCGTTCTAACTAACACGAACGAACGTTATAAACGACTGCTGATACCAGCGACTTCGAACTCAGACTCAGATTCATACACATGACCGACGACATCCGACTCTGCCGAACCTTCCAGACTGCACCGGCCGCCGTTCCGAAAGACGACTCGGCGAAATACCTCCGCTCCGGTCTCACCGCCGAGGGCTTCCAGGCCCCTGACTGGCTCGTCCCCGACATGGAAGACGGCACCGCGCCGAATATGAAAGACGAAGGGCTCGAGAACACGATCGACCTCGTCCCCGAACACGAGTTCGCGGGCGAGATCTGGCCCCGCATCGAGTGGAGCTACGAGGACGCCTCGTTCCGCGACCGCGGTCGTGAACAGATCGACCAGCTCGTCGCCGAGATCGGCGACGAGATCGAAGGCGTCGTCGTCCCGAAGGTTGGCCGCGTCGAGGACGTCGAGCGCGCCGCCGACGTTGTCGCCGAGGCCGAGGCCGAGCACGGCTACGACGAGGGTTCGATCAAGCTCTCGATCATCGTCGAAACCGGTCGCGCCCGCTCGGACCTGCGCGAGATCTCGAAGTTCGGTGCCGACTCCCGGCTCACCGCGCTCGTCTTCGGCCCCGTCGACTACGCGGCCGAACTCGGTGCCCGAGACCTCGGCGACGGCCGCCCGCGCTGGGACGGCCTGCTCGAGGCCCTCTCGAACGAGGCCAGCGCCGGGAACCTGCTCTGTATCGGCGGCCCGTTCGACGACCTGTTCAAAGAACGCGCCGGCCTGACTTACTACAACGCCGACGCCTACGCGGACCAGGTCGAACACGAGGCCCACCTCGGACTCGACGGCTCCTGGTCGCTCTATCCGAAACAGACGATTCAGGCGAACACGATCCACATGCCGAACGAGGACGAACTCGAGCGCGACGTGAGCAAGATCGAGCGGTTCAACGAGGCCAAAGCGGAGGGGACCGGCGCGGTCACCTTAGACGGTCAGATGGTCGACGAAGCCACGTTCAAGGTCTTCCGCAACACGGTCCAGCAGGTTCGCTCGATCGACGACACCCGTCCCGAACAGACCGAGGAGTACTACGATGAGAGCCTTCTCGAGCGCGCTCGAGAGCTCGACCTCTCCTACCAATGACATCCTCCTCGCCGTGAACGGCGAGGTTTCCTCTCGCTGGGGGTATCGTTTACCGGCCCACGGAGGCAACTTGCGGGTTCGTATGCTCCTCGTTGAGAACTGAGCGTGGTGACTCTGACGATGAATGGTCGTCCCACTTGAGGCATACAGGCCGTGCCATCGACCGTGTTACCGTCGTCTGCCGTCTCAAGAACGTCTCCGACGCTGTGAGGTCAGCGTGACCCTCGAACCCACACGGACACGTCAGCGTGTCGCGGTGGCGCGTCGTGTCCTCTGTCGAACCACAGTTAGGACACTCCTGACTTGTCCACGCTTCCGACCGACCCTCAACCGAGATACCGTATTCTTCGGCGGTACACGCCAGCCGATTCACGAACGCTCTGAACGCCCAGAAGTTGTGCGTCTTCGCGTTCGTCTCAACCGACCAGTGTGTATCGAGTACGTCAGTTAACGCCCCGACGTACACCGTCCCGACGCCTTCATCGTAGAGGCGTTCGATGAGGTCACGGACGAGTGCGTCTTGGGCGTGGTCGCGCCGTTTCGTGCGCCGGTCGTACAAGCGTCGGATGCGGTGACTACTGTATCGACCGTCCTCCAAGAGCGATTGGAGCCGGGCGATTTCTTGCGTCGTTTCACGGAATCGTTTGAACAGGTCGCGCCCTTCGTACAGGAGTTGCTGGCCGGTCGTGGTTGTGCAGGCGACGAGATTGTTCGCACCGATGTCCAGAGCGGCTTCTTCCGAAGCCAGTGGTTGTGCCAGCCGAGAATTACCGATAGTGACTGACTGAAAGGCCCTGAACGTCTGTGCTTGCTCGTCGTAGAACAACTCTAACCGACCCTGCTTCTCGTACTCCTTCCAGTTGGGGTTGCCTCGAACTTCGAGTCGGAGACGTTCGCGGTGTCCAAGCCCGTACTCGTCTTTCAGGTCTTTACCAACGAGGATTTCGAGTCGGGAGTATTCGCCCCACTCGACCGAGTACGATGTGTTTCGGATATACGTGCGGAGTTCTCGCCCCTCATCTGCGTTACCCCAGAATCCGGGTTTGCCGTTGGCTTCTCCTTTCTTCTTGAGGCTGAAGAACGATTTCCACGCTTCGCGGTTCTTTCGTTCGAGTTGCTGAACCGTGGATGCGCCGAGTGTTCCGCCGTAGCGACCACGATACTCGCTGGTGTCCCACACGTCGCCGTCTGGGTCAGCGTAGTTCTCGCGGCGTTCGTAGTTGATTTCGTTCCAGAGAGCGGCAGAAGCGTCCAACAGGCGTCGAAGCAACTCCTCGTCCTCGTCGGACTGGGGAATCACTTCGAATGTGTTGGCTCGCTTCATCAACTACGGGTTGCATCGGAACACACATAAAGATGCGTTTTATGTGTTACTGTATGGTCGAAGTCCGTATCGAGTTCGATGACGATGAACAGTACGAGCGGTTGAAGGAACTGAAGAAGCATCGTGGATTGACGTGGAAGGGGTTGCTTCTCGAAGGCGAGAAGAAAGTTAGGGAGGATACCCCAGAGTGAGCGTCGAGCGTGGTCTGTGAAGTAGAGTGTCGGATTCACGCCCGCCCTAAAGGGCGGGACTCTCTCCTTGATTCAGGTAGGTTACTGCTCGACGACGACCATGACAGCGGCTGAATCCGCGCCGGTGTCGACCTCGACCGGGAACTCCTCGATCTCGCCCGCGGGGTGTCCGGCCTGGAACGTCAGCGTGAGCGAGGCCGATTCGCCGGCCTCGAGTGTCAGCATCTGGCTGTCCTCGACCGCCGGGTCGTGCCCGACGATGAGCACGACGTCGGTGGTCCCGGTTTCGTCGCCGACGTTTTCGATCGTGGTATCGACCTCGAGCGTCTCCCCGCCGCCAACGGGCGAGTTGGTGTTAATACTCGCCACGTTGAACGTCGCCGGTGTCGGTTCGGCTTCGGATTCGACGACGACCATCTCCGACGCCGTATCCGCGCCGGTGTCGACGACCACCGGGAACTCCTCGGTGTCACCCGCCGGCTGTCCCGTCTGGAACGTGAGCGTGAGGTCGGCGGATTCGCCGGCCTCGAGCGTCAGCATCTCGCTATCCTCGACGACTGGATCGTGACCGACGAGGAGTTCGATATCGGTGGTCCCCGTTTCGTCGCCGACGTTTTCGATCGTGGTATCGACCTCGAGCGTCTCCCCGCCACCGACCGGCGAGTTCGTCGCCATCTCCGCGACTTCGAACGTCGCCGGTGTCGTTCCGTCGGACTCGACGGCAACCGTCTCGGAGGCCGTATCCGCGCCGGTGTCGACCATCACGGGGAACTCCTCGACCTCGCCTGCGGGTTCGCCGGCTTCGAACAGCAGCGTGATCTCGGTCGATTCGCCGGGATCGAGCGTCAGTAGCTGGCCGTCTTCGATCTCGGGGTCGTGGCCGACGACGAGGTCCACGTCGGTCGTCCCGGTTTCGTCACCGATATTGTGAATCGTCGCGGTGACCTCGAGGGTCTCCCCGCCACCGATCGGGGAGTTCGTCGCCATCTCCGCAACCTGGAACGTGGCCGGAACGTCCGCTGCCTCGTGGTCGAGCACCCACGAGTCCGGTCGCAACAGCAGGTTGTCCTCGGTGATCACCCAGCAGGTGATCGCGCAGGTGTGACAGCCCGCGCCGTCGTCCACCGACAGCGTCGCCGTTCCGGAGCCGTCCGGATCGCCGAACTCGAGGACGACGTCCGCCTGACTGAGCCACCAGACGGTCCGCGCGGGATCGCTGTCTGGCGAGGAGACATCGACATCGATCTCGAAGGGCTCGTTCCGACCGACCGTAAGCGTCTCGCCGGGTTCCGGATCCGCGCTTGCGACGGACGGCGGCGCCGCGCCGTCGGACGTGACATGAACGGTCCACCGTATTTCGTCCGCCCCCTCGTACTCCGGATCGTCCCGGTTCCCCGTTTCGGGGTCGTAGAAGACGAAAGCGATGACCTCGTAGGTGCCACTCGAGTCGAACGTTTCGGTGAAGTACGCCGCGCCGTACTGCTCGACGTACTGTAGGTAGTCCTGGGTTCGCATGTCGTAGTGCGCGTCGTACCGGGCACGCTCGCCGTCGATCTGCCACTCCACGTCCCAGTTCGCATCCGGATTCTCGATGTCGGCTTCGAACAGGAGTTCTGCTCCCGATTGTACGGTGCGTTCGCGATCGACGTCCTGTACCCTGCCACGAGGCGTGCGACCACCTACGGCACTCGCACCCAGGACGCCACTGCCGACGGCACCGCCTGCTGCGACTCCCTTGAGAAGCGTTCGCCGTTTCATCTGGTCCCCACTCATACGTGAACCTGCGTCGGCCAGTTTGAGAAAGGCGGAGATTCTTACAGCCGACAATCTATGGTTTCTGCAGAAAACCAGTGCTGAGCGGAGAGTCAGCGACACGTAGTCGCTCCCGCTGCCGTCGGATCGCGAAATCCCCAATCAGACCAGTTTCTCCAGCCGTTGTGACCGTTCTCACTCGAGTGAGAACCGGTCTCCAGCGGTGGGACCGGGCTTGGAGTGGACGTTCGCTCGTGGACACGACGGAAACGCGGTGGGGATGGGGTTGTGAACTACGCCCGAGAACCTGCGCAAAGCGCAGAACCTCAGTCTAGTTCAACTCCCACCGTTTCGTTTTCCACTCGAGAGACTTCTCACTTCGTTCGTCGTACTCTCTCGCGAAAAACGGTGGGGATGGGATTTGAACCCATGAGGCTTGTAGGCCATCTGCTCTCAAGGCAGGCGCGTTAGGCCGCTCTGCCACCCCACCTCACTTCGATCTTTTCCGTCCGTTCAAAAAGGGTTGTCGGTTACGCCCGCTCGAGTGACTCGTCCGCCCCGACCTCGAGCCCCAGTTCGTCCACGACGGCAGCCGTCGCCTCGGCACCCGGCTTCTCGGCGATTCGCTGTGCCTCGAGCAACGCGACCGTCGACCGAAGTCCCGCCGGGGTCGCGACGGTCGGACGCATCGGCGCGAAACCGACACCGAGTCCGGCCTCGCGGGCGCGTTCGGTCAGCGTCGCCACCTCGGGCGCGGCGTACGCGTCGCCGAAATCGATCGGCTCGCCGAAGGCCGCGAGATAGGTTCGCCCCTCCGAGGACGGTCCGAGGACAACGTCGTGGCGACGGGTCGACATCGCGGCGCCGTCGATGTGCGTGCGGCCGACGAGGGGTACCGTCGGCTCGAGGACGCCGACGCTCCCGGCCTCCTCGCGCTCTAACAGATGCGTGACGGTGTTGCCGACTCTGGCCGTTCGACTCGAGCCGACCTGCCGTTCGAATCGGATCTCCCCATCCGTACCGTCTGTGTCCTCGGAAAACTCCCCCAGTGCGGCGGCGGTCAGCCCGCGGACCTCGTTCTCTGGATCGCCGCCGTCGTACTCGTCGGGGAGCGTCTCCGAGTCGCGGTAGTTGACCAGTAGTTCGCCCCCGCTCGAGGCAACCGCCCGGAGCACGTCGACGACGGCGGCCTCGTAGAGGCCGCACGCCTCGGCGTCCGAGAGCGGCGTTCGATCGACGAGCGACGACAGGACGAGCCCTTCTCGGGGCGGATCGACCGGGACGACGACCTTCATACCCGGGTCTCGGTGACCGTCGGTCTTGAACGCGGCGCTTCCGGCGGCGGTCTCGCCGTCGTATACGCCTATCGAATGGGGAAATCGCTGCCACTCACCGGTCCGATGTCGCACGAATTATACTGATGGACCGTCAGGAGTTCGGTATGAACGATCAAACCGTAACCCGATCGATTCCGCGCTCGGTCGGACTGCTCGGAACGCTCTCTATCGCCGCGCTCGTCGCGCTCGGACTCTGGGGATTCGCGGACAGCTATCTGATCGAGTCCGGCGACTACTTCGCGCCGACAGTCGCCGTCTTCGTCGTGACCGTCGTCTTCATCGGCGCGCTAGTCATGCTCGGCGCACGATCTAAAGAGTGGCTCGACGGCCCATACTGGTAGCGTCGCTTCGATCACCGATCCCGTTGTCCCTTCGTCTGGCGGTAGTCCGACGCCATCAGGTCGACGAACGTCTCGAGCCACGCCTGGGTCTGTGCGTCGGACTGGTCGCGTGGCTCCACCATGGGGACGAGTTCGAACCCGCGGCCCCGAATTCGCGTGGCGTGATCCGCCGGCAGCGAGAGTTCGTCGGCCGGCGTCGTCGTGTACTCGACGCCGATTTCCATCAGGGCTCGCTCGCCGACGGGAATGAGGATCTCGGGGTTGATCATCCGAATCTCGGCCGTGAGGTAGGGGTCGCAGTTGCCGATCTCCTCGTCGGTCGGCGGTCGCTCCGGATCGCGACACCGCGTCAGGTTCGTCAGGAAGACGTTTTCGAGGACGGGTTCGTCCACCGGCGAAGTCGAATCGCAGAGCCCGAGTCGCTCGAGGAGCCGACGGAGGCTGGTTCCCGATTCCGATTCCGCGTCCGGGCCGTCGTCGGTCGCCGAGGGCTCGGGGCTCGCAAAGGGCACGCCACGTTCGTCGGCGCTCGCGGTCGGTCGCTCGCCGACGAACAGGAAGTCCGCCGCGACGTCGCCGTAGCCGTGGACCACTTGCGTCCGCGTCTCACAGAGCGCCGGACAGTTTCGACACTCCTCGTCCATCCCGTACGGGTTCGCTCGAGACCGTTGATTCGCGTCCACACTCGCGTTTCGAAGGGGGAAACTAAAAGCGACGCGCCTGTGGAGTGCGTGACCCGCGTCGATCGAAGGCGAAGGGTGACTCTCTCGAGAGTCAGAACAGGCCGAAAACACGCGACGAAAATCGAACTGCGACTGGGACCGCGTTATCGGCAACCGCTCGAGACCGATTACGACTGGGACTGTGCGGCCTGAATCCAGTCGGTCGCACGAACTTGCGAGATCTCTGCGGCCTCCGCGACGGTGTTCGCCTGTGACCGAGAGAGATCCGCGAGGGTCTCAATGCCCGCTTCGGCGAGACGGTCGGCGTACGTCTGCCCGACGCCCTCGAGCGTCTGCAGGTTCTGGACCGCAGCGTCGGCGCTCCGTTTGGTCGCGGTCTCGATCGCGTCCGTCGTCTCGACGGCGAGCTCTTCGGTCGCGTCGGCGGCTTCGTCGACGACCTCTTGAGTGCTCTCCTGGGTCGTCTCGGCGACCGATTCGGCCTGCTGCTGGGTCGTCTGCATAGTCGCTTCGGTCCCCTGCTGGATGGTGTCTGCAACCTCCTCGGTTTGCTGCTGGACGCTCTCGGCGGTCTCCTCGGCTCGTCGAACGCCGTCGACGGCCTGCTGTTCGGTCTCCTGGTGGGCCTCGAGGAGCGATTCGATCGATTCCGACAGCACCTGCTGTTGCTGGTCGGTGAGCTCCGCCACTGCGTCGACGAACTCCATCTCGAACTCGTCCCAGACCTCGTCCTGGCGCTGTTCGAACTCCTCGAACTGCCGGTCGACGGTCGACCGAACGTCGGAGCCGTTTTCGTCGAACGCCGACTCCATCGCGTCGAACTGTGCGTGGAGCAACTGCTGGAACAGGTCGGCGCTTTGCTCGAACCCGTCGTTTAGCAGCCGTTGGGTCTGTTTCGTTCCCTCCTCGAACTGTCGATCGATCGTCGAGCGAACGTCGCCTCCGCTCTCGTTGAGGGACGACTCGAGGGCGTCGAACTGTGCGTCGAAGAGCTGACGGACGAGTTCGGTGCCCTGCCGCTGGGCGCTTCGCTGGGCAGCGAAGCCGTTTCGCAGGAACGATTCGGCGGCGTTCTCCTGGAACTTGAGTCCCTGCTGGACGAACTGCTGGCTCTGTTTGATCGACTGGCGCTGTAGTTCGAACGTGGCTTCGATTGGTGTGGTTGCGTTGGTCATAGTTGGTGGCGGGACGAGCAACGAGGCACGAATGCTTCGCCCCTACTTCCTAACTAACCGAAGGGGCCAGAGACGGATAACGGCTGCCCCTGAAAGGTTTTAGAGACCATTTGATACCACAAAATGGTGTAGAATTTCGACTCATCGCAGGATGCCGGTTTCAGTCTCGACTGTCAATCCGTCGTAAAATCGACCGCGTAGACCGAAGCCGACGTCGGAGCACCGTCTGAGACGACTTCACCTGACGGTCGCTGAGGCTGCTGGGCAGATTCAGCGGACAGGCTGCGTAATCCTCCCGTTCAGCGCTCGAGGCCGCCGCGTTCGGTGACCTCGAGGATGAACTTGACGTTGCGGACGATCTCTTCGGGCGTCGTCTCCTCGTCCGCGTCGTAGAGGTCGCTCGTCCGGTAGAGGATGTTCGCGAGCTGTTTGCTCTCGCTGGAGTCGCTGCGAATCTCGTCGGCGACCTCACGGAGGAACGCGACCCGTTCGGGATCTGGGTCGAACGCCGTCTCCGTGTCGGGATCGCTCCCGTCGTTTCCGCCAGCTCTCCCGTCTTCGCCGTCGGCAGTCATCGGTCCGGAGAGGCGGCTTCGCTTCGTCTGGTCTGGGAGACGCCGCGTCGGTGGACGATCCCGGTGTTGTTCGCGACGTTCTCGGTGATCGTTCGGAACGAGTCGCCGGTGGCCGACTCGTCGGAGAGGACGGTCGGCTTACCTCCGTCGCCACTCTCGCGGACGGCGGAATCGAGCGGGATCGAGCCCAGGAACGGCATCTCGTGTTCGTCGGCGAACTCCCGGCCGCCGCCGGAGCCGAAGATGTCGTGTTCGCCGCCGCAGTCGGGGCAGGCAAACGTCGACATGTTCTCGGCGATGCCCAGCACGACAGTGTCGTGTTTGGCAAACATCTCGAGGCCCTTGCGCGCGTCGTCGAGCGCGACGTCTTGCGGGGTCGTGACGATGACAGCACCCGTGACGGGCATCGTCTGGAGCATCGTCAGCTGGGTGTCGCCGGTCCCCGGCGGGAGGTCGACGACGAGATAATCGAGGTGGCCCCACTCGACGTCCTCCGTCAGCTGGGTGATGACCTTGTGGACCATCGGACCGCGCCAGATGACCGGATCGTCCTCGCCCGTGAGGAAGGCCATGCTCATCAGCTTCACGCCGTACTTTTCGGGCGGCACGAGCGTCTCCTCCTCGGTCGCCATCGGCGGCTCGTCGGCGTCGACCATCCGGGGCACGTTCGGGCCGTAGACGTCGGCGTCGAAGAGGCCGACTTGCGCCCCTAGTTGCGAGAGCCCGGCGGCGAGGTTGACCGCGACCGTCGATTTGCCGACGCCACCCTTCCCGGAGGAGACGGCGATAACGTTCTTGACGTTCGGCAGGACCTGTTCCTCGGTGACGAAATCGTCGCGATCGGGAATGCTTGCCGAGAGGTCTGGCTCGAGACCGTCGTGAAGAAGGAGTTCGCGGATCTCGGCGGCCATACCGCTCTCGGTCGGCGAGTACGGTGCACCCAGTGCGAGGTCGATCTCGACCTGATCCCCGTCGACGCTGATGTCGTTGACGAGTCCGAGCGAGACGATATCGTCGCCGAGTTCCGGATCCTCGACCGTCCGGAGGCGGTCGCGAACGGCGTCTTCGTCCATGTCCGAAGGTAGCACCGGCCGTCGAAAAGGGTTGTGTTCCCACCTTTTTTCTTCGGGCCCTCCCTCGCTACGCTCGGTCGAACCGCTCGAAAAAATCTGGACCAAAAAAGCCGCTCGCTCCCGTCGGTCGCTCGCGGGTGCGACGCTCCCGATTACAGCCTCCTTACGCGTTGAAGTCGAACCGAGGTCCCCCGTAGGTCGGCGGGTCGGGATCGAGTTCGACCCCCTGCTGGAATCGCACGAAATTAAGGTAAAAGGGCCGTCCGCAGCCCTCGACCGATTCGCCCTCGAGGTCGGTAACCGGACCGTCCTCGCCGCAGAGAAACTCGATCCCGTCGGCGGTTTCGCGGTCCGGATCGTCGGGATCCGCGTACTCCCAGCCCGGCTGTCGAACTTTCGTGACCGACCGATCCGCGAGATCCGGCGGTCGCTCGAGGCTCACGACCGCGTTGCAGTGGGGACAGGTGTAGCGAACGGTGACTGACATTGCGGTCTCTAAGCGGCTCGAGCACGTAAGCCTGCGGCCGAACCGTCGGAAGTCCGCAGTCCGAACCGTTTACTCGTTCGGGGAGTCACGAACTGACATGACCGAGTTCGACCCCGAGAAGTTCGAGGAAAAGTACGTCTACTACTTCGAGGAACTCGAGGAGGCCTACTCGAACGCCTACAACCAGCTTCACGGCCGGTACGACTCGCAGGTCCTCAAAGCGATCGACCGGAAGGTGCTGAGCGAGAGCGAGCCGTTCTATGAGGGAGACGGTGAATTCCGTGTGGAAATACCGGACGACGTTCGAGAACGCGTCGGTGCGGTCGCCGACCACGAGCAGTTCGACATCGTCCTCGAGGAACTCGTCGAGCGAATCGAGCGGGAGTTGCGGAGGGTTTTCGGTTTTGGCCCCCGCAAGTGACTGCGATACGTACCGGTGCCGTTTCAACCAAAATAGCGTACATTAAAAACACCGTGAACAATAGTTAATCCGAAGCGATGCGTGTCTCCTACCAGAACGCGAACCTCCACGGGGGGAACGAGTCGACACTACTGCGGTTTACTGAGGACGGGACACGTGTCTGTATTCTCGTCGACGCCGGCGACGGCGTCGACCTCGACGAACTCCTCGAGCCTGACGAGTACCTGAACGCAATTTTGCTCACCCACGCCCACATCGACCACTACCGGAGTCTTGGGGCGAATCTCCGACACAACGCGCCGATCTACGTCTCGCCCGCGACCGCGGCAGTGCTCGAGCAGTCGCTGCCCGAAGCGCGGAAGGACAACGATCTCGGCGATGTCAACGCGGTTCTCGAGGCACTCGAGCCGATCGAAGAGTGGACCGCGATTCTCGACGATCTCGCGGTTCGGCCGGTTCCCGCCGGCCACGCTCCCGGCGCGGCAGGTTTTCTGATCCGGTTTCGCGATCGGACTGACCCAACGGGCGTCGATCTCCCGACGGCCGACAACCACATCCTCGTTACGGGCGATTTCACGGTGCGTCCCTGCGCCGGGTTTCTGCCGATTCCGAGCGCGTATCCGTTCGATATCGACGCCGTCTTCCTCAACGCGTCGACGAACGAATCCGTCACCGAGACGCTCACCGACTCGATCGAAACCATCCTCGAACGGGCGTACGGCGGTTCCCGCGTCGTCGTCGCCTCGAGTTCGCTCACCGGCGTCCACTACGCCGTCCTGCTTGGACGGGTCGCGGCGATCCTCGAGCGACCGCTACCGCTGACGCTCGTCGGACAGACGGCCCGAGTCTACGAGGCGCTCGGACTCGACGTCCCCGGTGTCGAGACGCGCGAAGTGTTCGACGATCCGGCAACGGTCGTCGAACAGGGGCGGGTTGCCGTTGCGGGACCCGACTCACCGACGCGAGGAAGCGCGAAACGACTGTTGCTCGAACTCCACGACGATCCGGCCGCCGTCTTCGTCCAACTCGCGACCGGCAGCGCGGACATCGTGTCCAACGTACGTTGTACGACTCACTACTACGAGGCGCAAAATCATCCGCCGCAGGCGGCAATCGACGAGTTCGTTCGGGGGCTTGCACCGACACAGGTCGTCGTCAAACACGCCCGCGGATACGCGCTCAACCAGTTCCAGTGCCGATACGACAGCTGTTTCACGTGGGGAACCGACGACGAGAAGGTCCACCGCCTCTACGACGACGAGTGGGTTGCACCGGGCTGGCTCGGCGATGCGACCGTCAAGAAGATTCGGCAGAAACAGTGGGAAGCAAATCGAGATCGAGCGCTCGATCCGACGGTCTCGTTACGTCTCGAGCGACAGTCTCTGGAGCCCGCTGCGGAGGGTGTCGATATCGAGGCGCTCGAAGCGACGTTTTTGGCGTCCGTCTCGAACCCCTACGCCGTGGATTCGACGGGATCCGCCGTCACAGAACAGAGCGAGTCGAGGACAGAGAGTGACGACGGCGATACCGCCGTCGCCGAATCGTCGCCACTCGACGATTCCTCGACGGTTCGGGCCCGCGTGTTCGGTGACGGCGGCGGAAAAACGCTGTTACAACTCCTTGAGCGAACGGAGCTATCGCCGGGCGAACTGGTCGACGTTTCGATCTCACGACCGGACGACGACGAATGAGCCGCCGCCGTCGAACCGGCGCGTTCCCTCGGTAGATGACTACCCGGAACACCTTTGCCGCTGACGGGAATCTGTGCAGGTATGATCGACGAGACAGTCGAGGAGATCCAGGAGATGCAGAGTCACAGCTCCTCGGTGGTTGCCGTGCGCGCGACACGGGCTCTCGAGGAGCTGCTCGAGCGGGAGTTCGCCACCGTCGAGGAGTATATTCGCTCGCTCGAGCGCAACGGCTCGGTGCTCCGGCGAGCCAACCACTCTCACGCCTCGCTGCAGAACGCGGTTCGGGCCGTTGTCGACGACGTTACCGACGCCGATCCTGGGAGCGTCGAGGAGGCGAAGCGACTCACCCAGGAGCGGATCGACGCGGTCGTCTCGCGAGTCGAATCCGGCAAACGGCTGGCGGCCGAAAACGCCGCCGAGATCCTCGACGACGGCGCGACGCTGCTTACGCACGACTACTCCTCGACGGTGCTCGAGGCCCTCGAGCAGGCGACCGAGGCGGGCAAGCGCTTCGACGTCTACATCACGGAGGCGCGGCCCCGCTACATCGGCCGCAAGACGGCCCGGACGCTCGCCGAGATGGACGGCGTCGACGCCACGCTGATCACGGACAGCGCACACGGCGTCTACCTCGAGGACTGCGACCGCGTCGTCGTCGGCATGGACTGTATCGTCGACGAGACGCTGTACAACCGCGTGGGGACGTTCCCGATCGCCGCCACGGCCGCCCAACTCGACGTGCCGGTGACCGTGCTGGGATCGGCGTCGAAGATCGTCAGCGAGGGATTCGTCTTCGAAAACGAGTTCCGGACCGGCAGCGAGGTCATGCCGGAACCCGCCGAGGGCTTCGCCGTCGAGAACCCGAACTACGACGCGACGCCGATCGAACTGCTCGAGAGCGTCGTCACGGACGAGGGTCGGCGGGAGTTCTGACGCCCGTTTTTCCGATCGTCACCCGTTGAATCCTCGGTGGGAACAGGTCGTTGAGCACTGACAACGAGAGCGGTTCGATCAGTACTGACGTCGGGTGCTGTCTATTCGGTACTGACAACGGGTGCTGTCTATTCGATACTGACGCCGGATGTAGTCCGCCAAGTACCGGCTGAAACTGATCCGTTCAGCACCGTCACGGGGACCTGACAGTCGCTCCCCTGTGGCGACAGCCTATCCCTGTTTCCGTCGTATCACTCGTATGCGTCTCGTTCAGGTGTTCGTTCCACGCGGCGATCTGGATCTCGTCCTCGAGACAGCGGAAGCGACTGGCGTCGATTACGCCGTCTCCGAACAGACGTGTCGTGGCGAGTTC